>WQZF01000012.1 GCA_009780885.1 Betaproteobacteria bacterium
GGAGTATCTGGCGCATCGCACGCATCGACCTGCGCTCGCTTACCGTCTCTTCAGGAAGAATCCTTGACTAAACCGTCCACCATGTCCCTGAACACCTGTCCACCATGTGTCCGGGCTATACAGATGGTTCTGTAGGGGCGACCGTCCCCGGTTTCCCGCTTCGGGCAAAGGTCGACAAACGGGCGACCGGGGACGGTCGCCCCTACGAAAACCCGTCATCGCGAGCGCTGCGAATCAATCCAGGCGTCCACCTTTTGAATCGCCGCATCGCTCCGCGTAGTCACGCTCTCCAAACGATCTCTGGAAATTAAATAAATAGTTCCTTTTTTTGGTAAATTTTCTAAATCAGAATCAAGAATTTAGGTTTAAAAACCACTACAGTAGCCAACAATTATTTAAGTAATTTAGAAAATCATTCCCGACCGAAAAGCTTTCCTGCGGATCGTCAAGGAATCAGAAGGTGGAGGCGATGTTGCGTTCTCGCGGGACTTGCGCGATTTGCCAGTGGGCGATGGCCCAGGACCAGAATTCCGCTACCGGGGCGGCGGCGATCTGGGCGGGGACTTCGTGGCCGAGGAAGCGCAGGGCATCGGCCAGTAACGCTGCGCCACGTCCGGCATCCAGCGCCGGGGCCAGGGTCTGCTTCGAGAGTTTTTCGCCAGCGGCGTTGCTTGCCAGCGGCAGGTGCGCGTAACGCGGCGTCGGCACGCCGAGGCAGCGTTGCAGCCAGATCTGGCGCGGCGTCGAATCGATCAGGTCGGCGCCGCGCACGATGTCGGTGATTCCTGCTTCGGCATCGTCGACGACGACGGCCAGGTGGTAGGCATAGAGGCCGTCGGCGCGAAAGAGCACGAAATCGCCGACATCGCGTTCCAGTTGTTGCGTCACGGCGCCGTGGATACGGTCATTGAAGGAAAGCGCGTCTTCCGGAACGCATAGCCGCCATGCGCGCGCTTCGCGTCCCGGCGGCAGGCCGGCGCGGCAGATACCCGAATAGCGCGGGCCGCCGTCGATGGAGGCAGTGGAAGCCGCTCCGGCGATTTCGCGCCGCGAGCAGGCGCAAGGATAGATCCATCCCGCCGCGCGCAGTCGCTCCAATGCTTCCGCATAGGCGGCCTGGCAGCCAGGCCGGCTTTGCCAGACCGGCGGCGCGTCCCAACTGAAACCGAGTTGGTCGAGCGCGCGCAGGATTGCGTCTGCTGCGCCGGGAACGCTGCGCGGAGTGTCGACGTCCTCGATGCGCAGGAGCCAGGCGCCGCCCGCCGCGCGGGCATCCAGATAGCTGCCGAGCGCGGCGACGAGCGAGCCGAAATGCAGCGGCCCTGTCGGCGAGGGCGCAAAGCGCCCGCAATAGGAGGCAAGGGCGGCACAGTCTCCGGTGTTCATTGTCGAGATGGCGGTCGGAGTGAAGAATTTCCATGGTAGCGTCAAAGGCCGGAATGGGCCAGAATTTCATCCTGCGCGCAGCTCGTGCGCCTCGTCTTGCGCGTTCCACAAAAACTGCCGCTTGAGGCAGAATGTCGCCTTTGGGAGCTGAACCAACATGTATCCTTTTATCATGAAATCACGTTTGGCCGTTGTGTTGCTGGCGGCAGTGGCGGGTTTTGCCGTGGCCCTTCCGGCGGCGGCGCAGATGACGGTCGGATGCCGGCAGAAAATCGAGGAAGTCCAGTGGAAAATCGACTACGCCGAGGAGACCGATGCGGTGGCGTACAGGAGATTCCTCGAATTGCAGGAAGAAAAGCTCAAGCAGAAGTGTGCCGACGGCAGTTTCGCGCGCGAGCAAAAAATTCGCGTCGAAGCCGCGCGGCTGAACCTGGCGGCGCAACAGGAGCGCTTGTCCGAGGAAGAAGCAAAGCTGCTCGATGCGCAAATGCAGGGCGATGAAGAAAGAATCAAACGCCAAAAACAAAAAATCGAAGAACGCCGGCAGATGTTGCAGGAAGCCGAACAGGCATTGGGCAGCGAACAGGAGCGCGAAAAGCCGCTGTAGCCGCCGTTCTCGGCGGTTTTCCGCGCCGGATGCTCCATACCGAAAAATCTCGTGAGGAAATGAAATGAACAAGACCGTATTCATCACCGGCGCAACCTCCGGTTTTGGACGCGCCGCCGCGCGCCGTTTTGCCGCCGACGGCTGGACGCTTGCGCTGACCGGGCGCCGTACCGAACGCCTGGAAGCCTTGCGCGAGGAACTTTCCCCGCTTGCGCCAGTCCATATCGCCACGCTCGACGTGCGCGACGCCGCAGCGGTCAAGGCCGTGGCGGCAGCCTTGCCTGAAGGATTCCGAACCCTGCGCACCCTCGTCAACAACGCCGGGCTGGCCCTGGCGCCGCAACCGGCGCAGGTGGTGGCCCTCGAAGACTGGCATACGATGATCGACACCAACGTCACGGGGCTGGTCAACGTCACGCACGCGCTGCTGCCCGCCCTGCTGGCTACCGGGCGCGGAGCCAGCATCATCAACATCGGCTCGATCTCCGGGCAATGGCCCTATCCCGGCAACCACGTCTATGGCGCGACGAAGGCTTTCGTCAAGCAGTTCAGCTTCAACCTGCGCTGCGACCTGCTCGGCACCGGAGTTCGCGTCACCGACATTGCCCCGGGCATGTCCGAAACCGAATTCATGCTCGTGCGCACCAAGGGCGACCGTGCTGCTTCGGATCGCCTTTATCACGGAACCGAACCGCTGACGCCGGAAGACATCGCCGAGCAGATTTTCTATGTGGCCAACCTGCCCGACAACGTCAATATCAACCGCCTGGAAGTCATGCCCACGCGGCAAGCGTGGTCGGCGTATGCAATAGATCGGGATTGAAGGAAAAATAGATGTCATCGGCATTTTTTTTCCAGGATCATTTTCTTGCAGTACCATTTGCACCTTTCTCAACAGGAACCGGAACATCATGAAAACTCTACGGATCGCGGTAGTGGGATATGGCAACATTGGCCGTTTTTCGGTCGAAGCAGTGCAGGCGGCGCCGGATATGGAATTGGCCGGGGTCGTCCGGCGCTCGGCGGCCTTGTCGAAGGAAGAAGCGAAAGAACTGGCCGGAATCGAGGTTGTCACCGGGATCGAGAAGCTGGGCAAGGTGGATGTAGCGCTCCTGTGCGGCCCGACGCGCAGCATTCCCGAAACCGCGCCGCAGTATCTGATGCGCGGCATCCACACGGT
Source organism: Betaproteobacteria bacterium (assembly GCA_009780885.1). GTDB lineage: Bacteria > Pseudomonadota > Gammaproteobacteria > Burkholderiales > Rhodocyclaceae > WQZF01. The sequence goes on from WQZF01000012.1 coordinate 3,174, forward strand.
CGACAGTTTCGATATCCACGGCGAGAAACTCTGGCAATTGCGCTCGAATCTGGATGCCATCGGAAAGAAACATGGCAGCGTCGCAGTTGTTTCCGCCGGTTGGGACCCCGGCAGCGATTCGCTGCTGCGCACGCTGTTGCTGGCAATGGCGCCCAGGGGTTTGACCTACACCAACTTCGGCCCCGGAATGAGCATGGGGCATTCGGTCTGCGCCAAATCGAAGCCGGGTGTCCGGGACGCGCTGTCGATGACGATTCCGACCGGCACCGGCGTGCACCGGCGCATGGTCTATGTCGAACTCGAACCCGGCGCGGATCTGGCGCAAGTGACGGCGGCGATCAAGGAAGATGAATATTTCTCCCACGACGACACCCGCGTGTTTGCCGTGCCGGACATCGGCGAACTCAAGGACATGGGCCACGGCGTGCTGATGGAGCGCAAGGGCGTCAGCGGCGCGACGCACAACCAGCTCTTTGAATTCCGGATGACGATCAACAACCCCGCGCTGACCTCGCAAATCATGGTCTCCTGCGCCCGAGCCGCCGCGCTGCGCCTCTCTCCCGGCGCCTACACGATGCCGGAAATCGCGCCGATGGATATGCTGCCCGGAGACCGGGAGACCTTGGTGAAGACGCTGGTGTAGGGTGCAGGCGGTGTTATAGCTTGGTGGTGAGTGTAGCGAACCCCAACATCGTTGACCCTGTTGGCTTGTATGGTGTTTGACGCCGTTCTCATGGTATGGCATTCTCCGCCATATCATGAAAGCAACACTCCTGTTTGAAGATCGGATGACATATCCGGACGGGGCAATCCTTGAAATGCGCATCTGGCGGTTGCCGGAGTGCAACGAGGAAAGATCGTATGGCCTGAAATACAGCCTGTTCTATGGTTTTAGCGGTGAACGCATCATCGGCTATGACAACGAGCGCGGCAAGGGAGATCACCGGCATTACCGTGAGCGCGAAGAGCCTTACGTGTTTTCGACGGCTGAACGCCTGGTGGCGGACTTTCTTGACGACGTTGAACGCGAAAGAGGTGAACAATGAGCAAGATGACGGTACATGCAGGCGGCGCGCGCGACATGGGGCGGCGTTTTGTGGAAGCCTTCGGACGCGCAGGCTCGGGGGAAAATTTTGAGGAACGCCACATCACCTTCCTTTCCCTGGAGGAAATGATGTCGGCGCTGACGCCGAAGCGCTTTGAACTGTTGCGCCACCTGCACAGGGAGGAGGCAGGCAGCGTCAGGGCGTTGGCGCAGGCGCTCGGACGCGATTACAAGCGCGTGCATGAAGATGTGGCAATCCTTGAATCCGCTGGCCTCATCGTGCGCGAGGATGGCAAGCTATGTGCGCCGTGGGTTTCGCTTGCGGCAGAAGTTGCCTTGTGAGCCTGTGCGGATTTTTAACCGGAAGTTCAATGCGGGGAGGCGGGAAATGAAGAAGATGGCGGCAGCATTGATTGGGCTTGTTCTGATGAGCGGAGCACAGGCAGGTGTGTATGCCGACGATCTGGGAAAATGCCTGGTTTCGTCCACATCGTCGAAAGACAAGACGGCCTTGATCCGCTGGATCTTTGCGATTACGGCGCTTCATCCGGACGTCGCTTCGATCTCCCGCGTGACCGACGCAGCGCGGGATGAGGCGAACCGGAACGCGGCGGCGCTCGTGGAGCGCCTGATTACGCAATCATGCAAGAAGCAGGCGAACGAAGCGATCCGCTACGAGGGCGCGGTAGCCCTTGAACATGGTTTCCAGGTACTTGGACAGGTCGCGATGAAGGAACTGATGAGCAACAAAAAGGTCAGCGACGGATTCGAGGGTTACACGAAGTACCTGGACAAGTCGAAATTTGAAAATCTCGGCAAGTAGAACGCAGGGAAGTACGGCATCTTCCCCGAATCTCTTTCAAACTCTCTCTTCAATCGCCGATCGATTTTTCCATCGCGTCGAGCACGCCGCGCAGGATATTCACTTCGTCCCGTTCCAGCGCCGCGCGTCCGAAGAGGCGGCGCAGTTTGGGCAGTAGCCGCCGTGGGCGCTCGGGGTCGTGGAAGCCGGTGCGGATCATCAGCCGCTCCAGGTGCGCGTAAAAATGTTCGATTTCCTCGTGCGTCGCAGGCGGCGAGGAAAAGGCATTGGAACGGCCAAGCGGTAGAGGTGCGCCTTCGGTGGCGAAAGAGGCCAGGCGCAGCTCGTAGCACAGGATCTGCACCGCCGCGCCGAGGTTGAGCGAGCTGAAGCCGGGCACGGAAGGGATCATCGCGGCGGCGCGGCAGAGCTGGTTTTCCTCGTTGGAAAGGCCGGAAGTTTCGTTGCCGAAGACCAGCGCCAGCGCTCCCTCTTCGTGTTCGCGGGCGAAGGCGCAGATTTTCAGCGCGGCCTCCCGCGCGTCCGTCGGCGACGGCCCCAGGTCGCGGCCCCGCGCAGAAAGCGCGAGGGTATAAACAGTGCCGGCCAGCGCGTCGGCGAGTCCGGGATAAATTCGGGCCGAGGCCAGGACATCGTCCGCTCCGGCAGCGCGCGCCGTGGCCTCGGGATCCGGAAAATGACGTGGCGCGACCAGCTGCAGCCGGGAAATTCCCATCGTCTTCATCGCCCGCGCTGCCGCGCCGATATTGCCGGGGTGGCTGGTGCGGCAGAGGACGATGACGATGCGATCGAGGATATTTTGCATGTTGGGTTGGGAGAGGAGTTGCAAGGCCAAATGACTGAATGGCCGGGAGCTGCTCACGCTGAAACGGGCTTCCAGGGCATAACTGATAAAATAACCTGTTTTTCCCCAAGGCGGCGCCAGCCGCCGGGCGTTTCTTTCGGAGGCGCCTTTACCGATTGAAGAATCCATGCACCCCACCCTCAATATTGCAGTCAAGGCTGCGCGCCGCGCCGCGCAGTTGATCAACCGCGCCGCGCTCGATCTGTCGATGATCGAAGTTACCCGCAAGCAACAAAATGATTTTGTCACCGAAGTCGACCGCGCGGCGGAACGGGCGATTATCGAAACCCTGCGCGAGACCTATCCCGATTACGCGATCCTGGCCGAAGAATCGGGCTTTTCGGGAAGCTCCGCCGAAGACGGCGCCGCGCCCGAAAACCAGTGGATCATCGATCCGCTCGACGGCACCACCAATTTTATCCACGGCATGCCGCAATATGCGATTTCAATCGCGCTGGCGCAGCGTGGGCAAATCGTCCATGCCGTGGTTTTCGATCCGAACCGCAACGAGCTGTTTACCGCCAGCAAGGGCAGCGGCGCTTTCCTGAATGACCGCCGCATTCGCGTTTCCAAATGCCTGCGCCTCTCCGACGCGCTGATCGGCACCGGCTTTCCGTACCGCGCCTTTGAGCATATGGATGCCTACCTCTCGATTTTCCGGGAATTGTGCGAACAGTCTTCCGGCATCCGCCGCCCCGGTGCTGCCGCGCTCGACCTGGCCTGGCTCGCCTCCGGACGGATGGACGGTTTCTGGGAATTCGGCCTCTCGCCGTGGGACATCGCCGCCGGATCGCTGCTGATCACCGAAGCCGGAGGACTCGTTTCCGACCTGCGCGGCGAGGCCGACTATCTCAAGCACGGCAACCTTATCGCCGGGACGCCAAAAGTGTTCGCGCAGCTACTGAAACTCGTCGGCGCGCAACGCAGTGCGGCCTTGCCGGCCTGATCCTGGCAGGTGCGCGGAAAATGAGCGGCGTTCCGGTTTCGCGCACCGTTTTCTATATTTCCGATGGCACCGGCATTACCGCCGAAGCCCTCGGACACAGCCTCCTGACGCAATTCGACGACGCGCTTTTCCGCCCGCCGATCCGGATTCCCTTCGTCAATTCGACGGAAAAGGCGCGCGAAGCGGCGGCGCGCATCGCCGCCGAAAAGGAAAAAAGCGGCGTGAGACCGCTCGTGTTCAGCACGCTGGTGTCTCCCGAACTGACGGAAATCGTGCACAACGTCGACGCCCTGTGCCTCTCGCTGATCGAAACCTTCGTCGCCCCGCTGGAAGCCGAACTCGGCGTGCGTTCGACGCATACCATCGGACGCTCGCACGGCTTGACCGACACTTCCGACTACAAGAACCGGATCGAGGCGATCAACTACACCTTCGCCCACGACGACGGAGTGAGCGACGGCGGCCTGGAAGAAGCCGATGTGATCCTCGTCGGCGTTTCGCGTTGCGGCAAGACGCCGACTTCGCTTTACCTGGCGATGCAATTCGGCCTCAAGGCCGCGAATTTTCCGCTGATCCCGGAAGACTTCGAGCGCAACCAGTTGCCCGGCGCGCTGGGCAGTCATCGCTCCAAACTCTTCGGATTGACGATCCTGCCCGAACGCCTGGCGCAAATCCGCGAGGAGCGCCGCCCCGGCAGCCGCTACGCCTCGCTGGAAAACTGCCGCTCCGAAGTGCGCGCGGCCGAAAGGCTGATGAAACGCGAAGGCATCCGCTGGCTCGATTCCTCCTCCAAATCCATCGAGGAAATTTCGACCACGGTGGTGCAGGAAATCCGGGTCGAACGGATCGCGCCCCGCTAGGGCGGATGGCAATCCGCCCGCCCTCATCGTGCGGCGCAAAGCGCCGGAAATACGGGAACGGGCGACCGCAGGCCGTCCGAAGCCGGGGTTTTGTAGGGGCGACCTGTGGTCGCCCGAAATCACCCGTTTGCAGCCACCGGGCGGAAAATCTCCCACCGGCGCTTCGCGCACTCCCACCGGCGCTTTCGCGCCACCTCCCTCGAAGAGGGAGGCGAACCACCCCGTCAGCTTCGCTGCCACCCCTCCACGGAGGGGAATGACCCCGGTGCTTCGATGAGGCTCGGGTAATTTCCCTTGTGTGGAGGGGCACCCGAAGGGCGGGTTCGGGGGGATTGGCAAACGCCTTCTACACTCAATTTTCTAAATTTACTTAAAAAATAGTACGCTACTGTAGTGGTTTTTATAGAAAAATTATTACAGTAATTTAGAAAATATTTAGCTTGGCGAAACGATGGATGCGCCCAGGCTGGGGCAGCAGGGATTGGCTACAGTTCGCGCCAGAGGCCGCCGCTCAAGCCTTCGAGGGGGGAAAAGCGCGATTTGTAATCCATTTTCGGGCTGTCGGCGACCCAGTAGCCGAGATACAGATAGGGCAGGTTTTGCGCGCGGCACTGTTCGATTTGCCAGAGGATGCTGTAGATGCCGTAGCTGGCCTGGGGCTGGTCTGGGTCGAAGAAGGTGTAGACCGAGGAGAGGCCGTCGTCGAGAAGGTCGATGATGCTGACCATCACCAGTTTTTCTGCGTCGCGGAATTCGATCAGCCGCGTGTCGATCCGGCTGTAGAGCAGGAAGTGGGTGTATTGCTCGCGGTCGTCCTCGTCCATGCCGCTGCTGCTGTGCCGGGCGGCCTGGTAGCGCAGGTAGAGTTCGTAGTGTTCGGGTGAAAAATCGAGCGGGCATTCGCGGGTCGCGAGGAGCGCGTGGCGCTTGAAGGCGCGGCGCTGGCTGCGGTCGGGGGAAAAGCGCGCCGCCGGGATGCGCACCGGGACGCAGCCGCCGCATCTGCCGCAGTGCGGACGGTAGGTAAATGCGCCGCTGCGGCGGAATCCGGCGTGGGCCAGTTGGCTATAGACGCGCGCCGTGACCAGATGCTCCGGCGTTACGACCTGCGAGCGCGCGATTTTTCCCGGCAGGTAGCTGCACGGGTAGGGAAGCGTCGGGTGCAGGCTCAGCAGGGAGAGGGTGAGGTCAGGTTCGTCCGGGCGTGACATGGTCATCACCATGATAGCGCATCGCCCGATCCGGCATTCTTCCAGCATCCGCCGGGAACGGAGAGGGCGGCGAGCGCCTCCAGCCGGGCGATGAATTCGGCGCGGGGAATTTCCCGGGCGCCGAGCGAATCGAGATGCGCGGTGCGCATCTGGCAATCGATCAGGCCGAATCCGTGGGCTTCCAGGTGGCGGACGAGATGCGCCAGCGCGATTTTGGAAGCGTTGCTTTTCCTTGCGAACATCGACTCGCCGAAAAATATTGCGCCGATCGCGATGCCGTACAGTCCGCCGACCAGCCGGGGTTCGGCGTCCGTCTCCTCCCAGACTTCGACCGAATGCGCCCAGCCGAGTTCGTGCAAACGCCGGTAGGCGTGCTGCATCGGGCCGACGATCCAGGTGCTGCCTTCGTTCCGGCGCGGCGTATGCGCGCAGGCTTCGATTACGGCGGCGAAATCGTGGTCGAAGCAGACGCGATAGCCGGGTTTTTTCAGTTCGCGCCGCAGCGAGCGCGAGATTTTGAACTCGGAAGGAAAGAGCACCATGCGCGGATCGGGGCTCCACCAAAGCACCGGGTTCCCCTCCGAAAACCACGGAAAGATGCCTTGCCGGTACGCACAGAGCAACCGCTCCGGCGAGAGTCCGCCGCCAGCGCAAAGCAAGCCGTTCGGTTCCCGCCGCGCCGCCGAAAGCGGCGGAAAGGGCGCAAGCGGTGTTCCGGGATGATCGTCGTCGAGCCAGGGGATCATTGATTAACCCATTTGGAAAATCCCCGCCTCAGCGTGTTTGCAGGGAGGACATTGCGCGCTCCAGCCCGTCCAGGGTGAGGGGGAACATGCGCTCGCCCAAGAGTTGGCGGATCATCGCGTTCGAGGGGCGGTACGGCCAGTAATGCTCGTCTTCCGGGTTGAGCCAGACGGCGCGCGGCCAGGCGGCGGTGAGGCGTTCGATCCAGACCGCGCCGGGTTCTTCGTTCATGTGCTCGATGCTGCCGCCGGGAAGCGCGATTTCGTAGGGGCTCATGCTTGCGTCGCCGACGAAGATCAGCTTGTAGTCGCTGCCGTATTTGTGCAGGAGCTCGGAGGTGGGAATCCGCTCCTGGAAACGGCGGTGGTTGTCCTGCCAGACCGATTCGTAGACGCAGTTGTGGAAGTAGAAATATTCAAGATGCTTGAATTCGCTGCGGCAGGCGCTAAAGAGGGTTTCGCACAATTCGACGTGGTCGTCCATCGAGCCGCCGACATCGAGAAAGAGAAGCACCTTGATCGCGTTGTGCCGCTCGGGGCGCATTTTCAGGTCGAGCCAGCCAGCGTTTTTCGCGGTGCCGGCGATCGTGCCGTCGAGGTCGAGTTCTTCGGCGGCGCCGGTGCGCGCGAAATGGCGCAGCCGCCGCAGTGCCACCTGGATGTTGCGCGTGCCGAGGAGGATGTTGTCGTCGAGGTTCCTGAATTCGCGTTTTTCCCAGACCTTGACGGCGGTGCGGTTTCCCGCCGGGGGGCCGCCGATGCGGATTCCTTCGGGGTGGTAGCCGCTGTGACCGAAGGGCGAGGTGCCGCCGGTGCCGATCCATTTGCTGCCGCCGGCGTGGCGTTCCTTCTGTTCTTCGAGGCGCTTGACCAGTTCTTCCATCAGGCGATCCCAGCCGAGTTTTTCGATCCGCGCTTTTTCTTCGGGGCTGAAATAGCGCTGCATCGCGTGTTGCAGCCAGTCTTCGGGGATCGCCCATTCGCCGCCGGAAGCGGCCATGATGCCGTGGAAGTATTCGCCGAAGGCGCGGTCGTAGCGGTCGAAGAGCGATTCGTCCTTGACCAGCACACTCCGGGCGAGAAAGTAGAAATCGTCGAGGCTGTAGCGCACCACGCCGGCCTGCAAGGCTTTCAACAGCAGCAGGAATTCCTTGGTCGACACCGGCAGGCGGCGCCTTTTGAGGTGCAGGAAGAAGTCGATCAGCATTGCGGGGCGCTGGCGCGGCGGGTGTTCAGCGTCCCTGCCGGGCCATGAAGACCAGGCGCTCGAACAGATGCACGTCCTGTTCGTTCTTGAGCAGCGCGCCGTGCAGCGGCGGGATTGCGGTTTTCTGGTCCTTCGCGCGCAGCGCCTCGGGCGGGATATCCTCGGCCAGCAGGAGTTTGAGCCAGTCGAGCAATTCGGAGGTCGAGGGTTTTTTCTTCAGCCCCGGCAGATCGCGGATCTGGAAAAAGACTTCCAGCGCCTCGCGCAGGAGTTCGCGCTTCAGGCCCGGTAGGTGCGCCGCGACGATTTGGGTCATCGTTTCGCGGTCGGGAAAGCGGATGTAGTGGAAAAAACAGCGGCGCAGGAAAGCGTCCGGCAGTTCCTTTTCGTTGTTCGAGGTGATGAAGAAAAGCGGCCGGTGCCGGGCGCGGATCGTCTGGCGCGTTTCGTAAACGTAGAACTCCATGCGGTCGAGTTCGCGCAGCAGGTCGTTCGGGAATTCGATGTCCGCCTTGTCGATTTCGTCGATCAGCACCACCGCCGGCTTTTCGCTCTCGAACGCCTGCCACAGCACGCCCTTGACGATGTAGTTGGAAATATCGGCGACTTTCGCCTCGCCCAGTTGCGAATCGCGCAGACGCGATACTGCGTCGTATTCGTAGAGTCCCTGCTGCGCCTTGGTGGTCGATTTGATGTGCCACTGGAACAGCGGCATTCCGAACGCGGCGGCGACTTCTTCGGCGAGCAGGGTTTTGCCCGTGCCCGGTTCGCCCTTGACCAGCAGGGGGCGTTCCAGCGTGGCGGCGGCATTGACCGCGAGGGTGAGATCGCGCGTGACGATGTAGGAGGAAGAGCCTTCGAATTGCATGAGCGGTTCCTGAAAGGGGAAAGGAGATGTTCAGTGTTTTTTCGGCGCGCGGCGGATACGTTTCAGGTATTCCTCGCTGTCGAACGGACGGCTGTGGTGCAGCATCTCCCAGATGAGTCCGGAGAGGCACGTGAGTACGTGGTGTTGCGCCTCGTGCGTTGCGTACTGGCGCAACAGGCCGTGATAAGCGGCGCGGATGCCGGCAGGCTGGTCGATCGAAAGCTGCTCTTCCAGCGTCAGATGCAGCGAGAGATGCAGAAAGGGATTATGCCCGTCTTCGGGATCGCAATCCCACTCCAGCGCCTCTTCCGGCGATTCGAGCAGGGGATGGTATTTCGGGTGGGCAATCAGGATGGGGAGCATCAGGGTTTGCAGTCCTTCAAGCGCTTCCCCGGCGCGGTAGGCCCGCCAGGTTTCGCAGAAAAAGAGGCGTGACTGTTCACGGCTTGGGTCGAACATGAAAATAATCCTGTCGGTGAGGGGAGGGGAGATTAACGGCCGGGTTCGGCGGCAGGCGCTTCTACGCCGTCGAAGACGATGATTTGGTGCCCCACGGAATCGACGACATAAAGGCTGCCGTCCCGGGTCGCGATGCCGATCGGTAAATCGGGCCTGATCGCCCGTCCGGCGGCGTCCCTTGCGGGGTTCTTTCCGGCAACGGTGCTGACGCGGGAAACGGGTTCGCCGGGGACGATCCTGCGGATGCTCCGGTTGCCGCTGTCGGTGACGTAAAGCGTTCCGCCAGCGCCAAGCGCGATGCCGTAGGGCGTGTTGAATCGGGCGTCCTCGCCGTCGCTGTCGCCGCGCGTCGATCCGGCCACGGTGCTGACGACGCCCTTGCGCGAAACGCGGCGGATGCGGTGGTTATGCGTGTCGGCAACGTAGAGGACATCTTCCTTCGCGTCGTAGACGATGCCGATCGGGGTGTCGAATCTCGCTTCGGCGCTGGCGCCGTCCCTGAATTCCGGCGTTGGCGTGCGCTCGCCCGCCAGGGTGCTGAGCTTGCCGTCCGTGCCGATGGCGCGGATGCTGCGGTTCAGGGTATCGGCGACATAGATCGTGCCGTCTGCGGCGGCGGCGACGCCCGTCGGGCCATCGAAGAGCGCCTCGGCGGCGGCCCCGTCCTCCAGTCCAATCGTGCCGGCGCCAGCGACGGTGGAGACCTTGCCGTCCATGGTGATGCGGCGGATGCGGTTGTTGCGCGTATCGGCGACGAGCAGGCTGCCGTCCGGCGCGATCCCCAGCCCGGAAGGCGCGTCGAAGCGCGCCCTGCGGGCTGGGCCGTCGCGGAATCCGGCGGTTCCATCCCCGGCGAAGGTGCTGACCTTGCCGTCGCGGTCGATCCTGCGGATGCGGTGATTGAGCGTGTCGCTGACGTACAGGTTGCCATCGGCAGCGGCCACGATGCCGTAAGGCGACTGGAACTGCGCTGTGCTGCCCGGCCCGTCGCGGTAGCCACGGGTTCCGTCGCCCGCGAGGATGCGCGGGGTGATTGCGGTTTTCGCTTCCTGCGCCGGCAAGGGCGGCACGAAAAGGCAGAGACAAAGCGCCGGCAGCAGAAAACGGATCGAGGCCGGACGGTGTGGGGTGGAAAGCATCATGGATAAGCGTTTTTTGGATGGATGCGATTGTAATGGATTTGAAGTTGCGGCGATGACAGATGGACAACTCGCGTGCTGCAAATCCGGATCATTCAAAATGACAGGCCGTCGAAGTTGACAGAACCGGGATAGCCCTTATAATTGCGCTCCACGCTTGATGCGGGAGTAGCTCAGTTGGTAGAGCGCAACCTTGCCAAGGTTGAGGTCGCGAGTTCGAGACTCGTCTCCCGCTCCAAAAGGATTTTTCCGGGGAAAGCTCAGAGTGGCTTTCCCCTTTCGTTTTTCCAGGTTCTGGCGGGGTGGCAGAGTGGTTATGCAGCGGCCTGCAAAGCCGTGGACGCCGGTTCGATTCCGACCTCCGCCTCCAGGTTGAAAAGGGCGCGATGCTTTGGCATCGCGCCCTTTTTGCATGCAGATGATTTTCTAAATTAGACTAAAGAATTCGCTCTATAACACCACTACAGTAGCGAAACATTATTTCACTAATTTAGAAAATATCGCATCAATCTGCGTTCTTTACCAGAGGGTTTCGCCGAAGACTTCCTCGTATTGGCGGGCGATGTCGGCGCGGGTGGGGGTATGGTTTTGGCAGCCTCGACGGGCGATTTTGATGGCGCCCAGAAGCGAGGCCAGGCGGCCGGTTTTCGACCAGTCCCAAGCGTTCTGGATGCCGACCAGGAGGCCGGCGCGGTAGGCGTCGCCGCAGCCGGTGGGGTCGAGTATTTCGCGGGCGGGAACGCAGGGGATGTCGTGGCGGATTCCGCCAGCAAGCACCCATGAGCCTTCGCCGCCGCGCGTGACGACCAGCGCGCGCACCATTTCCGCCAGGGATTCGAGCGAGTGTCCGGTGCGCTCGGAAAGGAGTTGCGCCTCGTAGTCGTTCAGTACGGCGTAGTCGGCCAGTTGCATGAATTCGAGCAGGTCGGCGGCGGAAAAAAGCGGCATCGCCTGGCCCGGATCGAAGACAAACGGAATCCCGCTGGCATGGCAGTCGCGCGCGTGGCGCAGCATTCCCTCGCGTCCGTCGGGGCCGATGATCGCCAGTTGCGCGCCGCATTCCGGGGTGATTTCGTTTTCGTGCGAGAACTGCATGGCGCCGGGATGGAAGGCGGTGATCTGGTTGCTGTCGAAATCGGTGGTGATGAAGGCCTGCGCGGTCAGCGTGCCGGGGATATGGCGCACATGGCGGCAGTCGATGTCGAGCGTGGCAAGGCGGTCGAGGTAGGCGCCGGCGTCGTCGCCGACGGTGGCCATGACCAGCGGATCGGCGCCGAGCAGTTTCATGTTGTAGGCGATGTTGGCGGCGCAGCCGCCCCATTCGCGGCGCAGTTCGGGGACGAGGAAGGAGACGTTGAGGATGTGTATTTGATGGGGCAGGATGTGATCCTTGAAATGCCCCTGAAATACCATGATGTTGTCGTAGGCAATGGAACCGCAGATGAGGGTTTTCATGGATTTTTCAGCCGAGGAAAGCGGGGAGGGAGGAAGGGATTCAGGGGTAAAGGGCTTCGATCCGGTATCCCACGGGTTCTGCGTCCCTGATTTCGAGGTGCAGTTCCACGGCGATTTCGCCATGTGCGGCGAAGGACGTGGTTTTTTGCAGAGGCAGATATTCCGCAGGCGAGAGGATGCGACGCAATACGGCGTAATTGTAGACGTCGGTCAGCGTGATTTCGAGCGAAGGCCAATCCTGTGCGAATGGCGCCCGGTTGACGAGGGTGGCGCTGAGCAGGATATGTCCCCGATGCGTGGGGTCGCTGGCGAAATCGGAGCTTGCGATATCGAGATATTCGCTGCGGCGGGGCAGCGGAATGGCGCAGTACAGGTAGGGTTGGAGATGGGCGCAGGCAGTTTCCAGCCAGGGACGTGTTGCAGGCAGCGCGAGCGCGAGTTCGCCGCGAAAATAATAGGCGGCCTGACCGGAAAGCAGGAGGGTAAGCACAAACACGACGAAACCGAGCAGGAAGGCCGGCAGGAAGGAGCGCCGCCTTGGCTTTTCTTCGGCATCGGACGCATTGTCTTCCTGTTCCTGGGGAGGGGGCTGCTCCGCCTTTTTGTCCTGATGCAGCGCGTGCAGGACCAGGCGCCGGGCCTGCTCCAGTTCTTCGTCTTCCTTTTCGGATTCCGTGCTGCCTTTCGTTTCAGGAAGAATTTCCGGCGGGGTTTCAGGAAGAATTTTCGAGGGAGTTTCTGGAGGAGTTTCCGGATCTGCTGGGGGGGGCTCTTCTTCGCCGTTTCGCGAGCGGCGCGACTTGCGCAGGGATTCGCGCAGCTTTTCCCAGGAAATTTCTGCTTCTGGTTTCTCTTCGGGCCTTGCGGTTTTTGGAGTTTCCGTGCGAGGGGGCGGCGGCAGCGCCTCAATGATGGTGTCGGCGCCGATGGACAGGGTTTCTTCGTCGTTTGCGGCCGAGAATCTGACGGTGACGGGAGGAACGGCCTGAATCGGCGGCGCCGGCCTGACGGTGGTGGAGCGTTCGTCGACCGTGGCTGTGGCTTCAGGCGTCGTACGGTTTTTTGCTTCTTCCTTGTGGGCGCCGGGTTCAGGTTTCTCCGGTTCGGTCTTCCGTATCAGATGATCATGGGCGTTGAAGACGGCCTGGCACTTTCCGCAACGCACCTGGCCTTTCCGGGCGGCGAGTTGTTCCTCGGTGATGCGGAAAGCGCGGAAACAGAAAGTGCAGCGCGTGTAGAGACGGATTGTAGGCGGGGAAGGAGGAGGCGCGCTCATGGCTTGACTCCCGTCAAACAGACCCATCCTTCGCGTGTGGCAAAAATTTCGAGCGGCAGGAAGGGCGCGTAACAGGCGATGAGTTCTTCGGCCTGCGCCTCGAGAATGCCTGAAAGCGCCAGTTGTCCGCCGGAGCGCAGGCGAGCGCAGAGTGCCGGGGCGAGGAGGCGCAAGGGATTGGAGAGAATGTTGGCGGCAACGAGATCGAATGCGCCGCGCAGGGGACGCGCCGCGTCGGTAAATTGCGCTACGACGCCGTTTGCGACAGCATTGTTTCGGGCGGCGGTGAGCGCCTGCGGGTCGATGTCGGCGCCGCATACCCGTTCCGCTCCGAGCCTGGCCGCCGCCAGCGCGAGAATGCCCGAACCGCAGCCGTAATCGAGAAACGAGAATCCAGGCCGTATCGCTTGTTCCAGCCATTCGAGGCAGAGCCTCGTGGTCGGGTGCGTGCCGGTGCCGAAGGCCATGCCGGGGTCAAGGATGAGGTTGATCGCCTGTGGATCGGGCGGCTCATGCCAGGAGGGGACGATCCAGAGCCGGTCCGAGATGCGGATCGGCTCGAATTGCGCCTGCGTCGTCCGCACCCAGTCCTTTTCGGCGACCGGGACGACGCGGAAGACCGGCGGGGACTCAAGTCCGGAAGCGCGCGCGGCGGCGGCGACGATGCTTGCCGGATCGGTTTCTTCGGGCAGCAGCGCCTCGATGATCGAACGATCCCAGAGCGCGGGGACGAATCCGGCATTGCCGGCATTGTCAGCGTTGGGGCCGGCGATGGGGGAGGGTTCGCCGAATTGCGCCTTTTCCCGTTCGGTGCCGGCGTCGAGATCTTCGATCGTTACCGACAGCGCGCCCTGTTCAAGCAGCGCGTCGGCCAGGGTTTCGGCAACTTCGCCACAGGCTTCAATCCGGATGCCCAGCCACGCCATGGATGCTTCCTCCCGAATCTACTTCTTCACTTCGCCCTTGGCGGCGAGCATTTCTTCCAGATAATGAATATTGGCGCCGCCCTTGATGAAATGGGCGTCCATCAGCAATTCCTGGTGCAGCGCGATATTGGTCTTGATGCCTTCGACCCCCATTTCCGAGAGCGCGATCCTCATGCGGCGGATCGCTTGCTCGCGGGTATCGCCGTAGGCGATGAGCTTGCCGATCATCGAGTCGTAATGCGGCGGCACGGTATAGCCGTCATAAACATGCGTGTCGACGCGGATGCCCGGCCCGCCCGGCAGATGCCAGAAATGGATTTTGCCCGGCGAAGGAATGAAGGTGTAGGGATCCTCGGCATTGATCCGGCATTCGATGGCGTGGCCCCGGAATTCGAGGTCGCGCTGCTTGAATTTCATCCGCTCGCCGGCGGCAATCCGGATTTGCTGCTGCACGATGTCGATCCCGGAAATCATTTCGGTCACGGTATGTTCCACCTGCAAGCGCGTGTTCATTTCGATGAAGTAGAAATTGCCATTCTCGTACAGGAACTCGAAAGTGCCCGCACCGCGATAGCCGATGCGCCGGCAGGCATCCACGCAGCGTTCGCCGATGCGCGCGATATGGCGCTGCGCGATACCGGGCGCAGGCGCTTCTTCGATGACTTTCTGGTGCCGGCGCTGCATCGAACAATCGCGTTCGCCGAGATAGACGGCGTTCCTGTAGTTGTCGGCGAGGATCTGGATTTCGACGTGGCGGGGATTTTCCAGGAATTTTTCCATGTAAACGATGGGATTGCCGAACGCCGCCTGCGCTTCCGAGCGCGTCATGTTGACCGCATTGATGAGCGCGGCTTCGGTGTGTACCACGCGCATTCCCCGTCCGCCGCCGCCGCCTGCCGCCTTGATGATCACGGGATAGCCGATGTCCTTTGCGATGCGCAGGATTTCCCTGGAATCGTCCGGCAACGCGCCTTCGGAGCCGGGAACGCAGGGAACGCCTGCTGCCTTCATTGCATCCTTGGCGGAAACCTTGTCGCCCATCAGGCGAATGGTTTCCGCAGTGGGGCCGATGAAGACGAAGCCGGAGCGCTCGATGCGCTCGGCGAAATCGGCGTTTTCGGAAAGAAATCCGTAACCGGGGTGGATCGCTTCGGCGTCGGTCACTTCGGCGGCGGAAACGATTGCCGGGACATTCAGATAGCTTTGCGCGGATGGGGCAGGGCCGATACAGACCGATTCATCGGCGAGTTTGACGTATTTGGCTTCGCGGTCGGCTTCCGAATGCACGGCGACCGTCTTGATGCCCAGTTCGCGGCAGGCGCGCTGGATGCGAAGCGCGATTTCGCCACGGTTGGCGATGAGGATTTTTTCAAACATGGGATTTAAGGGCCTGCAAGGACGCGGCATCAGCCGATGATGAAAAGCGGTTCGCCAAATTCAACCGGCTGGCCGTTTTCGACCAGGATTTCCTTGATGATGCCGGAGGCATCGGCTTCGATTTCGTTCAGGAGTTTCATCGCCTCGATGATGCACAGCGTTTCTCCTTCCTTGACGGCCTGGCCGACTTCGACGAAAGGATCCGAGCCGGGGCTGGAAGCGCGATAGAAAGTGCCTACCATCGGGGATTTCACGAGATGCCCTTCCGGTTCCTCGTCCGCGATCTCCGTTCCCGCAGCCGGCGCCGGAGCCGAAGCGGGCATCGCCGGAGCGGCGATATAGGTGTGCTGCGGCGGGAGGAAGGCGGCGTTCTTGGCGATACGGATTTTCTCCTCGCCTTCGGTGATTTCCAGTTCCGAAATGCCGGATTCCTGTACCAGGTCGATCAATTTCTTCAGTTTGCGCAGATCCATGGTGATTCCCTGAATGCCTTTCCTGTGATGACCCCCGCGCGCTGGCCGCAGACGAGGTGGATGAAACAGCGGAAGCGATGCCGGAGAATCCCCCGGGCATTGCTTTCCCGTTGCCGGATCAGCCCTTGTTGAGTTTGTTCAGAAGATATTCCAGCGCGAGCAGATAGCCTTCGCTGCCCAATCCGGTGATGACGCCGATGGCCAGGTCGGAAAAAAAGGAATGCTGCCGGAATGGCTCGCGTTTATGGACGTTGGAGAGATGAACTTCGACGAACGGGATCGCCACTCCCGCCAGCGCGTCGCGCAGGGCGATGCTGGTGTGGGACCAGGCTGCCGGGTTGATGATGATGTAACGCACGCCTTCCGCAACGGCGGCGTGGATGCGCTCGATCAGCGCCCCTTCGTGATTGCTCTGGAAGGACGCCAGATCGACATCGGCGGCTTCGGCCCGACGCGCCAGGGCCAGATTGATTTCGGCCAGTGTGACCAGCCCGTAATACTCTGGCTCGCGCAGACCGAGAAGATTCAGATTGGGGCCGTGCAGCACGAGCAAACGGGGCCGTTCCCGGCCTTCCATTCCGCTCGTTTCTGCGGCGCCCTTATCGCGTTCGGCTTGTTTCGGCTGTTTTTTCATGAAATCAAGTTTGCCGCACATCGCAGCAAGTTGTCCAGATATTCCGTAATTTATTTCATTTTTTCGTGTTTTTGGCACTTTTCGCCAGCGCCGCCGGAGGCTCCCGAAAGCAAGCTTTCCAGCGCCGGCAGGCGGATACGCGCCCGCGTGCTTCCATCGTGGCGTTTGAACGCCGTGCGTTCCTCCTTTGCCGGATAAATGGCAAGACGGACTTCCGTACCCTCGCAATCGAGCGTGAATGCCGCTTCGGCGCGCTCGTGGCGCGGCGCGGCGGCGCTGAAGGGAAGTTTTTGGTTGAGGAGGAAAATCTCGACTTCCTTGGCGCTGTCGGCGAACAGTTGCAGGTCGATCCCGGCATGGCGTCCGGCGTTGCCGTCCAGGACCGAACCGGTCAGATAAGGCGAAAAATCCTGCAAGATACGCATCAGTTCCAGTGCTTTTCGACGAAGATCGGTGATTCTGCCCTCCTGTTCGCCTGCCTCGAAAACATCCTGCCAGGCGCTCAGCGCGTGGTCGATCTCGGCGTCTCCCGGCAAGGGGGTCGTTTCCGGCAAGCCCAACTGGCGCAAAGCCTTCCTTTTCGCCTGCGCGTGATCGCATCCGTTCTCGGCGATCAGGCGGGCGGCGGCATGGGCGATCATGGCGCGGCCTTTTTGGCTGCCGCGCCCGTACTGGCGGCTGTCGAAGGAAACCATGGGGAGAATCCGGGCGGAAAAATGGCGGTGAGGCAGCGGGAAGGAAGAGAGGAAAGACGCAGCAAACGATACAATAATCCCCATTTTAATGCTTCGGCGGGGCTCCATGCACATTCATATTCTCGGTATTTGCGGCACTTTCATGGGGGGGCTGGCGCAGTTGGCCCATGCTCTGGGACATCGCGTCAGCGGCTGCGACGCCGGCATCTATCCGCCGATGAGCGATCAGCTCGCGTCTGCGGGCATCGAACTGCACGAAGGCTACGACGCGGCGCAGATCGCCCTCTCGCCGGATCTTTACGTCGTGGGCAACGCGATCAGCCGCGGCAATCCGCTGCTCGAAGAAATCCTCGACCGTGGCTTGCCCTATGTTTCCGGCCCGCATTGGGTCGCCGAGCATGTGCTGCAAGGAAAATGGGTGCTCGCGGTGGCGGGCACGCACGGCAAGACCAGCACGGCCTCGATGCTGGCGTGGATTCTGGAGGAGGCCGGACTTTCGCCGGGTTTCCTGATCGGTGGCGTTCCGCTGGATTTCGGCGTTTCGGCGCGTTTGGGAGGAAAACCTGGATCGAACGGAGCCGAAAATGCCTTCTTCGTCATCGAAGCGGACGAGTACGATACCGCTTTTTGCGATAAACGCTCGAAGTTCGTCCATTACCGCGCGCGGACGGCAATCCTGAACAATCTGGAATTCGATCATGCCGACATTTTCAGCGATCTTGCGGCGATTGAAACGCAATTTCACCATTTTGTCCGCATCTTGCCGCGTACTGGCCTGATTGTCGCGCCGACGGCGACGGAGAGTCTGGAACGGGTATTCGCGCGCGGATGCTGGACGCCGATCGACACTTTCGGCGCGGGCGGCTGGCGCGCGGAAGGCGACGACGCCAGCGGCGCGTTGCGCCTGATCGCGCCGGGGAATGAGGCCGCGCCGGAAATGATCGGCGAAACCCGCTGGTCGCAAACCGGCGAACACAACCGCGCCAACGCGGTTGCCGCCCTGCTCGCCGCGCGTCACGCCGGGGTGCCTCTGGAGCGCGGCCTGGCGGCGCTGGCGCGTTTTTCGGGGGTCAAACGGCGGCTGGAATTGCGCGGCGTGGCGGGCGGAATCTCCGTTTATGACGATTTCGCGCACCACCCAACGGCGCTTGCAAGCACCCTTTCCGGCCTGCGCAAAAAGCTCGGCGAACGGACGCGCATCCTCGCCGTCATCGAGCCGCGTTCAAACACGATGAAACTCGGAACAATGAAGGCGCGTCTGGCCGGGAGTCTGCAAGAGGCGGACCAGGTCTTCTGCTACAGCGCGGGACTGGACTGGGACGCGGCCCAAGCCCTGGCCCCGCTCGGCCCGAAGGCTTGTGCGATTGCGGATTTCCCGCGCTTGGTCGATGCCATTGTCTCCGCCGCCCGCCCCGGCGATCATGTCCTGGTAATGAGCAACGGCGGCTTCGGTGGCATTCACGGCAAACTCCTCGAACGCCTGCGCGGGCAGGGAGAGGCTTTGCAAATACCTTGAATTTTCTAAATTACTTAAATAATATTCCGCTACTGTAGTGATATTGATGACTGAATTCTTTAGTCAAATTTAGAAAATCCGCGTCCTCGGAGAGACTCTCCAAAGAGGCCAAGGAGGATTTGCCCCCCTGCAAATCCTTGCATGAATCGAAGTATGTAGGATGGGTAGAGCGGCAATCGGCCCGCCGCTGCAAATCGCGCCGAAGAAACTTGGGAGCAGGAATTGTCATCTTCCCCTGGATCCTGCGACTCCACTTCGCTGCGCGCAGGATGACGGGTCAGGGGCCACACTCCGTCATCCTGCGCGAAGTCGCAGGATCCAGTGTGCAGGAGGAGTAGTTTCTTGAGAGGGCGAAGCGAAATCCATCATTTCTCCCTCCGGAACACCGATGGGTTTCGCTGGCGCTCACCCCATCCTACGCGTTCCTGGGATGATCCGATTTTTCTCAACCAGGAGGGGTAGCGTAGCAAAACCCATTGCAATTTTGACTTGTGATAAATGATGAGTTTCGCTACGCTCTACCCATCCTACGCGCTATCTTTCATCCATGATCGACTACACCCCCCCGAGCATTGCCGACCTAAAGCGCCTCAAGGAAGAACTCGGCTACACCGGCGAGCAAATGGCCGCGCTGGCCAGCTTGTCCGGCGGTCAGCAATGGCGCAAATACACCGGCGGCGCTGCGCCGCGCTCTGTCGGCTTTCATATGCTTTTCTTCATTGCTGCACGCTTATCCTTGCCGCCAGAGGCGCTACAGCAGGTCGGGGAGAAAATGCTTAGTTTGGGCGCTTGCCTCGACCCATCCCGTTTACATAAGGATGGGTAGATTCGGCAGAGCATAGGTTGGGCTTCGCTGCGTGTATGGACTGGGGACATAGGTAACAGGTGTTCGGGGAGATAGGTAACACTTTTATCATTACGGTATGGTCGTTTTTTTTAGCGAGCGCAGGATGGGTAGCGTAGCGAAACCCATCGTAATTTTTGCTTGTGGTAAATGATGGGTTTCGCTGCGCTCTACCCATCCTACGAGCTACCGCCTGCCTCGGCTACCACCCAAAACACCACACAGCGAACGTTTAAACAGGATTTGAAACCATGCCTCCCGAATCCAACCGCGTCGAATACAAGCGCCAACTTGGCGAGAAGTTCGAGCGCTCCGTGGTCGCGTTCCTGAATTACCCCGGCGGGGGAGAAATCCTCATCGGCGTGGATAACGACGGTTCCGTTGCGGGCATTCCTGACGCCGACGCTGTGCAGCGAGCGTAGGATGGGTAGAGCGCAAGCGAAACCCATCGTAATTTTGGATTGTGGCGAATGATGGGTTTCGCTGCGCTCTACCCATCCTACGTATTTCTGCTGCTCCATGCCGCGCAACCGCGTCCTGATGCGGGTATTCCGCGACGTGGAACTGGTGGAAAGCCTCGGTTCAGGCATGACGCGCATTTTGAGCGCCTATGAGCGTTTTATGCCGGTGGCTGATGATCCTGTAGATGGTGAAGTGGAAACTGGTATGAAAACCGGTATGAAAACCAGACAGAAACCCGGACAGAAAACCGGAATGGACACAGCGGGTCAAGGTCTTTGTAGGGGACACCGCCCTCGGCGTCCCGTAAAGCTGTTGGAATGCCAAACGCCGCGCGGGACGCCGAAGGCGGCGCCCCCTACATCCTTCCGCGATCCTTTGGCGCCGGCGGCGGATGATACGAAGGATGAGTCTGTAAAGACAGCGGAGAGAAATTTCGGATAAAGCTTCGGATTAAAACTTTGAGACATGCCCCCATGAAAATCTTCAGCATCGCCGGCTACTCCGGTTCCGGCAAAACTACCCTGATCGAGCGGCTGATCCCGTGTTTTACCGCCTCCGGCCTTGTCGTCTCTGTGATCAAGCATGCGCATCACAGTTTCGATATCGACCGTCCGGGCAAGGATTCGTATCGGCACCGGGAGGCCGGGGCGAAGGAGGTGATGTTGACCGGCGGGGCGCGGTGGGCGCTGCTGCATGAAAACCGGGGCGAGGCGGAGCCTTCGCTGGATGAATACCTGAGCCGTTTTTCTCCCTGCGATCTGGTGCTGGTCGAAGGCTTCAAGCATGAGGCGGTGCCGAAGCTGGAGGTCTACCGCCCTGCGCAGGGGAAGTCTCCGCTCTGGCCCGACAATCCTCATGTGATCGCGGTGGCGAGCGATATCGAGCAGGCGCTCGTTGCGCCGGAAGCGCGGCATTCCGCCCGCGCCGCGCCGCCGGTCTGGCTCAGGCTCGACGATACCGGGGGCATTGCCGCTTTCATTCTGAAAACTCTTTCCCTTGTCCCCAGAAATCAGGGGCGTTTTTGATATAGATGATTTTGCACGCTTCCCCCTCTCCTGCTCCTTCGGGGCACCCTCCCCCGCGAGGGGGGAGGGGAAAACCTGTCTCTCACCTTGCAATCCTTAGCCCAGATTCAAATCAACAAGGAGCCTCACGATGCTGACTTTTGACGAAGCCCTGGAAAAACTGCTTGCCGCTGTCCGCCCGGTGCAGCATGTGCGCTCCCTGCCCACGCTGGCCGCGCAGGGGCGGGTGCTTGCCGAGGCGCAATATTCGCTGCTTGCGGTGCCGCCGCTGAACAATTCGGCGATGGACGGTTACGCCGTGCGCGCCGGGGATGTCCCGGAAGCGGGGACGGTGTTGCCGGTATCGCAGCGGATTCCCGCCGGATGTTCCGGCGCGGTGCTTGAACCGAAAACGGCGGCGCGGATTTTCACCGGGGCGCCGATTCCGGAAGGGGCCGATGCCGTGGTGATGCAGGAGAGATGCCAGCCGGGCGGAGAGGACGGAAAAAGCGTCGTGATCGGCGTGGTTCCCAAGGCCGGGATGAACATCCGCCGCAGCGGGGAAGATATTGCTCCGGGCGCGTGCATCCTGCCTGCCGGGATGCGTCTGCGGCCGCAGGATACGGCGCTCGCGGCCTCGGTGGGGCTGGCGCATTTGCCCGTTTTCCGCCGCGTGCGCGTGGCCGTGTTTTTCACCGGCGACGAGTTGCGAATGCCGGGCGAAGCCTTGCCGCCCGGCGCGATCTACAATTCCAACCGCTTCATGCTCAATGCGCTCCTCTCCCGGCTCGGCTGCGAGGTGCGCGATCTGGGCCAGGTTCCGGATGATCTTTCCTCAACCCGCGCCGCCTTGCGCGAAGCGGCGCAGGAGAGCGATCTGATCCTCACCTGCGGCGGCGTTTCGGTCGGCGAGGAAGACCATGTGCGTCCGGCGGTGGAAGCGGAAGGGCGGCTGGAACTCTGGAAACTCGCCATCAAGCCGGGCAAGCCCCTGGCTTTCGGCAGCATCGACTGCGACGGAAATTCGACCGCGTTCATCGGACTGCCGGGCAATCCGGTTTCCGCGTTCGTCACTTTCCTGATGCTCGCGCGGCCTTATATCCTGCGGCTTTCCGGCGTGTCCGCCGTATCCCCGCAAAGCGCGATGATGCGCGCCGATTTTGAATGGCCCTCTTCGGATTCGCGGCGCGAATTCCTGCGGGTGCGCAAGAATGCCGAAGGCGGACTCGACCTTTTCCCGCATCAGGGATCGGGCGTCATGACTTCCTGCGTCTGGGCCGACGGACTCGTCGACTGCGCCCCCGGCCAGGCCATTGCGCGCGGCAACTGGGTGCGTTTCCTGCCTTTCCATGAACTGCTGAACTGATCGGCGCCCATCATGATCCGGATTCTTTACTTCGCGTATTTGCGGGAAAAAATCGGTTTCCCGGAAGAGCGCTTCGAGCTTTCCGACATCGCCGACCTTGCCGGCCTGCTCCGCGCCCTGACCGCGCGCGGCGAACCCTGGGCGCAACTGGCGCAGGTCAGGAACCTGCGCTGCGCCGTCAATCAGGAAATGGCCTTTCCCGGCACCCCGCTCAAGGACGGCGACGAGGTCGCCTTTTTCCCGCCGGTGACGGGCGGTTAAGAATCACCCAGAGAGAGGAGAACAGCCATGCCGGTACGGATACAGACGGAAGACTTCGACCCCGGCGCGGAACTCGCCGCCTTTTCCGCCGGGGATACGCGGATCGGCGCAATCGCCAGTTTCATCGGCCTCGTGCGGGACGCGCACGAAGCCGCGCCGGATCAGCGCATCCTCGAAATGACGCTGGAACACTATCCGGGAATGACCGAAAAAGCCTTGCAGGGCATCGTCGAGGAAGCAAAAACGCGCTGGCCGGTGTTCGAGATTCTGGTCATTCACCGCGTCGGCAAGCTCTTCCCGAACGAGCGTATCGTCTTCGTCGCCACCAGCGCCGCGCATCGCGGCGACGCTTTCCATGCCTGCGAGTTCGTCATGGATTACCTCAAGACCCGCGCCCCTTTCTGGAAGCGCGAACGCACTCCCACCGGCGCCCACTGGGTAGACGCCCGCGAATCGGACGATGTATCGGCAGCACGGTGGGGAGGATGATTTTCTAAATTACTGTAATAATTCTTTAATAATAATCACTACTGTAGCGGAACATTATTTAAGTAAATTTAGAAAATTTAAAGGGTTCCGAGTCGCTCTTCCACATCGCGGCTACGACGAAACCGGCGGGTGTTTCCGCAGGAAGGCTTCCGTGTTCTCTGCGTTCATTGGCGCGGCAGCCTTGTAGCACTGGGTCAGTTGGCAGTCCAGGGTTGCAGAAAAATCCCACTGCGTTTTGTTTTCCACGCCTTCGATGATCAGGCGCAGGGTGTGGGCGTGGGCAATGGTGGCGATGGTTTCGATCGTGGCGTGCATGTGGGGATCGTCCGTGTGCCGGGTTTCGTTCAGGTCGATCCTGATGGCATCGACGGCGTATTCGAGGAAATTCCGCAAGGGAGCTTCTTCGGTGTTCTTCCGGTCGACCAGGATTTCGATGCCCATCGCGCGTAATTCCTGCAACGCATGGGCGGCCTGTTCGGAGTTGTCGAGGGATGCGTATCCCTCGATCTCCAGGGCCAGCCGCCAGGGCGGCAATTCGTGTTCGTCCAGTATGGCGCGGACCGTATCGACGAAACCGGGCTGTTCCAGAAATTGACGGGGGATGCCGAGCAAGGCGCGTCCGGCGAAGAGTTCTGCGTCC
Organism: Betaproteobacteria bacterium; assembly: GCA_009780885.1. Lineage (GTDB taxonomy): Bacteria > Pseudomonadota > Gammaproteobacteria > Burkholderiales > Rhodocyclaceae > WQZF01. The sequence goes on from WQZF01000012.1 coordinate 26,737, forward strand.
AGCCAGGTTCTCACTTGCGTGCAGGTCATGCCGCAGATTCGTTCCTTGATGGCCCTGGAGATGGTGGAGGGCGTGAGGGTCTCCATGAAATCGGCGGGTTGCAGGACGCCGCGTTGCGGGTGTTGCCAGCGCGTCAGCGCTTCCAGATAGAGCACGTCGTTCCGTGTGGCGTGGAAAAGCGGCTGGAAGAAGGGCATGAACTGGTTTTCCGCGAGGGCGACGCTGATTTCGTGCGTCAGACGGCTGGTGACCTGCAATTTTTTCTGCAGGCCAGCCTCGAAAAACTGGAAGCGGCGGCCGCCCTTGGTCTTGGCGAGGTACATCGCAATGTCGGCCTCGCGGATGAGTTCATCGGGAATGCCCGAGGTTTTGTTCCTGAAGACGGTGATGCCGATGCTGGTGTTGATCGGAATCTCGTGGCCTTCGACATGGAGGGGGGTCGAGAGTTTTTCCAGAATCCGCTGCGCCAGTGCGGCCGCGCGTTCCGGCGCGCTGACTTCCGACATGATGACGGCGAATTCGTCGCCGCCCAGACGGGCTGCCGAATCCGACTCGCGGATACATCCCTGCAAGGTTTTCGCCATGTGGACGAGCAGGGTATCGCCGACATGGTGGCCCAGGGTGTCGTTGACCTGCTTGAATTTGTCGAGATCGAAGAAGAGCAGGGCGCCGAATTTCCCGGAACGGGCGCAGAAACTGATGGTCTTTTGCAATTGCTTGTTGAAGAGAAGGCGGTTGTCCAGCCCCGTCAGGGCATCGTGCCCGGCCAGGTATTGCGCCTTTTCTTCCGAGATGCGCCGTATCAGCACTTCGGAGGAAAGCAGCTCATTGGCTTCGGAAAGTTCGCGGGTTCTCTCGGTGATGCGGTGTTCCAGGTGCGTCTGGATATCCCGCAATTCCGTTTCCGTGCGGGTGCGCACATCGATTTCCTCTTCCAGCCTGGCAATGTTCTGGTTGATCGTGTCGGCCATCGTGTTGAAGGAAGTCGCCAGCGTGCTGATCTCGTCTTCATGGTCGAAGCTGAAGCGAAAGCTTTTTTCGCCCTGGCGGAAGCGGTTGTAGCCTTCGTTCAGCCACAGGATCTTCCGGGAGAGGAAGGAGGCCATCCAGATGGCGATGATGATCACGAGAACGATCAACACGAAAGTGGAGAAGGTCAGCGAGAAGGCCGTTGCGGTCATGTCCTCCCCCAGCCGGTTGCGCGCATTGTCGCCTTCCATGGCCACGTTTTGGTGGGTGGCCTCGATGATTTTGTCGATCCGTTCCTTCGATTCGTTGGCGGCGCGATGGAAATTGTCGACATTGGCCCCGATGGTGACGATGCCGAATCCGATGCGGTTACCGGTGCGTTCGGGACTGTAGCGGCCCGTGTAATAGGGGATCGCCGCCGTGGTCGTGAGCTTCCAGAGGCCGCTCCAGAGAATGAGGAAGGAACCGGAACCGCCATGACGGGCAAGGTTGTACCAGCCCGTACACTGGGGCGCGAAATTGAGCCAGCGGCAATCGAGAGCGACGCGCCCTTCCTTGGTCAGGGGCTGCGCCGGTTTCCGGCTTTGGAGCTGATCCACGAAAGTCGGCGCGGTCTTTCGGTACTCCGCCCAGGATTGGCCGCTTTTTTTCCATTCGTCATAGACCTTGTCTTCCAGCCAGGGGACTTCCGGTTCGCCGCCCGGAGCGTATCCGACGATGGAATGGTGGCGCGGATGCACGATGCTCTTGCCCTGGTAGTCCCAGATGAAGGCGTAATTTCCATCGTGGGCATCGTTGATGTCCCGGTAGCGTTCCTCGGTCGGGACGATCGTGTCGGTGAAATTCATCAGGTGATCGTGATCCAGGGCGAAACTCACCCAGCCGATGATTTCCTGGTTCCGGAGCACCGGCGTCGCCCAGCGGACGATGCCCTGGAAGCGTTTTCCAACCGGATTTTCCTTGCCGGCGTAGGCGTATTTTTCCGGCTCGAAGGGAATGCCGATCTTTTTGGCGGCAGCGGGGGTGAACTTGCCGATGATGGGGGTGCCGACATAGGCGCCGATCACTTCCGAAACATAGATTTCGCCGGGTTTCAGGCGTTTCAGGTCGGAGAAGTAGTTTTCGGCCCCGGCATAGGTGTTTTCACGCCTGGAAATATCCTGCAATTTCGGGTTGATCCGGCCGGAGGTGGTGACCTTCATCTGCTCCTTGCCGTCCAGGCCGATGAAGCTCATTTCGAGGTAGAGCGGGCGGGATTCCTGATGGAAAAAAACCGGATGCCGGTAATGAAAATTCGTGGCGTTGTCCTTGCTGCCCGGTTCGGCGGAAGATGGCGTTTCCACGGGCGGAGCTTCCGGTTCCCAGTCCGTCTGCTCCTTGTTCAGACGCCATGCGCCATGCCTGACCACATCCCTGCGTTTTGTCTCGACGAAATTCCGGTAGGAAGCGGCATCGGTCGGGAGCGTGGCGGCATAGCGGATATCGACATCGCGGCTGTACAGAAAATCCGCCACCTGGCGCGCGGTGTCCGTGGTTTGCCGCTCGATTTCCTCGCGGGCGCGGGCATCCAGGGCCTCGACCGCATCCTGGATGGCAGTGCTGCCGACGCTGTTGATGGCCGCATCCTCGGTGCCGACGAGACGATCCAGATTGTCGCCGAGGTGTTCCGCCGCTTCCTGGGTGCGATTCCAGGCAATGCCGACCAGGAGCACCAGGGGTACGACCTTGATGATGATGAAAAGCAGGATGAGCCGGGTTTTGACCGAAAACCTGAGCCAGATTTTTGTGCCGGGCAGTTTCATGGTGTGACGAATCTCGTTTGGCGATGCCTTGTCCCTTGTGAGCTGCTTCCCCCGTGGTGTGAGCAGCAACGGAATATTATTTCACTGATCCGGGAAATTGATACGACATCACGGGCGTTTTTTATTCATGGTATTACAGATATTTCACGTTGTCATTCCGTAAACGCAAACAGCAGCCGGATTCCCAAGGCGGCCATGATACTGCCGGCGAGGCGGTCGATGGCTTTTTTATGGCGCAAATAGGCTGCGCGCGGGGCTGGCGTGGAGAGGAGGCAGGCGACGAGCGAATACCAGACGATGTCGATGAGGAAGACGAGCAGCGGTAACAGAAGAAGCAATTCCGGCTGAAGCTCGCGCGGCAGGAAGGCGGCGAAGATGCTGCCCATGACGATCGAGGTTTTCGGGTTGCTCAATTGCGTTGCCAGCGCGAAGAGGAAGGCGCGGGTGATCGAGCGGCGCGGAGTATCCGCTGGCCTGCCGAAGGCCGGGAGCGGCAGCGGGTCGCGAGCGTGTTTCCAGAGCCGCCAGGCCAGGACGAGCAGATAACAGCCGCCCGCTATCCTGATCGAGGTGTAGGCCCAGGGCGCTGCCGCGAGCAAGGCGTGCAGGCCCAGAAGCGCGGCCAGCGCAAACAGGAAGCTGCCGGCGCCCATCCCGAAGGCGCTGGCGATCCCTTCGTGCCGGGAGGAAGCCATTGCGGTGCGGGCCACCAGGATGAAGCTCGGGCCGGGGCTGACCGCGCCGGCCACAAGGGCGCCGGCAATGCCGGCCAGGGAAATCGTCAGGCTCATGATGTGCGGGGAGGGGAGGGGGCAAGGGCGTGGATGGATTCAGGAACGGCAGGTTAACACAAGCGGCTGCCTGCGGGTTTGGGCATCTGGATGCGCCTGGTTTATCCGGGCGGTATCCGGTGTTCCATCCCTTTCGTCAAAAAATGCCGACGGGGTACAAGAGGCTTTCCAGCGCATGATTTTTTCAACACAACCAGCTATGATGAACTTGGGCGCGTCATGTTTCGCATGGTGCTTCCTTGAACACCTGTCGAGCACAATCCCTGCCATTCATGGCGGGGTCAGCGAGACATGGCGCAGCAGGCGCCGAAGGCGCCCCGCATTGTGTCGAGGAATCCCCAACCTTCAGGTTGGGGTGACTCAAATCCGGACAGGAATCCACAACCCCGCGCCTGTCGATTGTTTGCAACAACGATTTGAATCATTAGGATGCTCTGAACAAGTCACCGCGCCGCGTGCATCTGCGGAATTGGGCGGTCTGCGGCGTTGCAAATCCTCGCGATACCTTCAGGTATCGCTGCGGTTTGCGCCTTGCATCTCATCCCAATCCGCAGCGCACGCTTTCCGCTCGACTTATTCAGAGCATCCTTAGAGAATTTCCGCCTCTCCACAAGCTCTCTCCTTGTCGGCTGTGCCGGCATCCCCCTCGGAGAGGGAGGGGATGCGTCGTTCCATTTGAATCGAAACCGATCCAAGGAAAGGATCGCCATGTTTTCCATTTCGCAATCCCGCGCGCTTTCGCGCACAGCCCGCGCCTGTTCGTTTGCGCTTTGCCTTGGGCTCTTGTCGGCCTTGTCCCTTCCGCTTCATGCCGATGATCTCCATATCTCCGGCGGCGGCGGCGGTGGCGGTGGAGGGGGCGGCACTTGCGGAGGAAGCCTGGCTCTCGCCGAAGGAAATGGCGGCGGGGGTGGGGGCGGCGGCGGCATTGGAAGCGGCAACGATCCCCTGTATGCCGACTATCTGGGCGGTGGCGGCGGCGGCGGGAGCGGCAGCGGAATAAACACCGGAAACAGCGTCGGCGGAAATGGCGGCTACGGCAGCTCAAGCTTTGGGAATCTCCGTGTTGGAGGTAATCGTGGCGGGGTCGGGACCGGACGCACCAATGGCGAGGATGGCGGCGCCGATGGCGACGAAGGCGGCAAGGGCGGCCAGGCCGGCAGCGCTGGCCGGTTGGGCGGTAATGGCGGACAGGGCAGTATGGTTGTTTACAGTATTTGGTCCCCCGGCATGGGCGGCGCTGGCGGCAATGGCAGCAATGGCCCCGGATCCGGGAATTCCTCTGTATCGGGCAGTAATGGCGGCGGCGGCGGTGGCGGCGGGGGCGGCGGCTGCAGCGCGCCCACGATAGACCCGACCAGCGAGAAGGGCGGCAACGGCGGAGACGGTGCTCCGAATGATGACATTTTGTTGCTGGATCCCACTCTTGATTCCCTGATCATCAGCGGCGGCGGCGGTGGTGATGGAGGCACCGCCGGAAGCACCAACGGGGGCGGTGGAGGAGGCGGAGGAAGCATCACGGTCGACGCTCAGTTAGGGATAACTGCGACCACGCTCACGGTTTCTGGCGGCGATGGCGGTCGCGGCAATGTGTCTCCCGTCGCAAAGGAATCTCATGCCCTGCAGGGCGTGGGCGGCGCAGGCGGCACGGGCGGCTGCAATACCACTGGCCCTGCGGCGCCTTGCTACGGTTACGGTGGCGGCGGCGGTTACGCGGCGCTGATCGCGAGGGACTGGCTGGGAATGCCCGAGCTTACGATAGCAACGGCGACAGGCAGCCTGACGGTACAGAGCGGCGCGATGACAAGAGTGTCCAATAGCTATGGGGGTGGTCATGGGGGCAGTGTGAGCTTCGATGTCGATTCCCTGGAGGCGCCGCCAATCATCAATGTGACAAAACAGGATGGGGCGCTTTCCTTCAAGCTCAAGCGGATGGATGTCCGGACACCTGCGACCCGCATGCTGCTCACCGCTACAGCATCAAGCGATGTGCAAATCAACGGAATGAATTTCTACCTGCCCGAGCCCCTGAAGGCGGGCAGCACGATGCTTTCCATCCTCAGGGGCTCGGGCGCGGCTGCATTCGACGCCTCTTCGCTCCAGATCGAGGTCGGCGTCCTCGGTTTCGGTTCGTCGCTGAAAATCGGGGACGAGATCGTACTCATCGACGGCGTGACGGGTGCGCGGGCAGGTAGCACCTCCGTGGGCGCCGGGATGGAAGTGCCTTCGCAATACATCTTCGATATTTCGCAGCGGGGAAGCCAAATCATCGCCACCGTGACGAGAGTTCCGCCCGTGCTGACGGAGAAGGTGATCAACCCCGGAGAGGATGAGGTGGATTTCAGCGTCGTCAGCAGTCTCGGCGGAACCGGTTATTGGAAGGTATTGCCGTGGACGTTCAATTGTCCTGACGCGGCCGCTCTCGTCTCCGGTTCGCCGCCCAGCGAAATCATGTACGCCGGACAGACCCTTGAAGAGAACTGGAGTGGTCCCCCGATTGATCCCGGGACTCTCGACCATCCCTTCTACACGCTTTGTTTCGTCGTCGATGCCGGCCCCCCGGGAAATCCCAATTACAGCGCCGTCTGGCAAGGGTGGTTTGCCGTTTCGGACCCCAGCGGGCCGATTCTCCTCGACCTCGAAATCGACGCAGATTCCATTACGAGCAAGAGCGCCGCATTCAAGGCGACCAGCGATACCAACGGCGTTGGCTATTGGTTTGTTTTCAATGAAAACGAACTGCCGCCGGCCGCCCTTCCCGACATCGCCACCTTTAAATCGCTGGCCAAGGGCCCGGGCAACATGCTGCGTTTTACTCCTTTCTCCGGACTGCTCGACGGCCTCAATCCGGATACGGGATATGTGCTTTATTTTGCTGAAGAAGGCAGCGACGGCACAAACAGCGCGATACGCTCGGTTTCGTTCAGGACGCCTCCTCCTCCTCCTCCTCCGCCCGTGCCGCCTGCGCCCCTGAATCCGGCGCCGATTCCGGTTCCTGCGCCGCCTCCGCCCTTTAGCGATGGAGAAACCCTGATTCCGGGGAATTCCTACTCCGCGCCATTCGGACAAAGTTTGCGCTTCTGTCTCGGCATGGCCGCCGTCGGCGCATCGGTCAATCTGCAAATCGACAATGTGCCCTATTCGCTCACCCCGCGTGTCGAAAATACCTGCTTTGAAATCTTCGCCACCGGGCGCGGCAGCGAGCGCGGATTGATCCTCATCGGCGGCAGCGGCGATGTGTCGACCCCGATACCCGGCAAGCCGCTCCTGCTGGCGCGCAATACCGACCTGGTGTTGAATGAATCGTTCAGCGGCGGCAGTACGAGCGCCAGCATCCGCGCCTCACTCGATCCTGTTTGCACCAGCACCCGCGTGACGATTCTCTCCGGCAAGGTTTCCGCTCCGGAATGGATCATTAGCCCGCCGCCAGCGACAGGCTGCCCCGCCGATGCACTGACGCCGGAACGGAGTCGCTACATGGTCGCCGACGGGCAACTGCTGTGCCATCCGTCCGCGCTGAGCCTGCGCGGCACCTACGCCAGGCTGACGGTGCAACACACCCAGACACTGAGCCTCGGCGCGCAGTACTACACCGCCGCCGGTTATGCGCCTGCCGGCTGGTTCCAGAACAACGCGGAGGGCTGGAGCCCGCTTGCCGATCCTTTCCTGCCGCTGGCGATCGCGACGGGGGCAGGCCCGATGACGCTGACGCTGGTCGATGCGCTGGATATTCGCGGCATCCCCGGCACCGAGTTGTACATCGGCCTTGGCGGCACTGCGGATGAGATGATGATGAACCGGCGGTATTGCGGGGTATTCCGGGCCGCGCCCTGAAGCACCCCGCCAGCTTCACCGCCACCCCTCCACGGGGGAATTGGACAGAGCGGCGCTTTCTCTGGAAAGCGCCGTTTTTTCCGGGAAATTTTCTAAATTTGTTTAAATAATTCTTGATTAAAACTAATTACTGTAGCGAAACATTATTTAACCAAATTTAGAAAATTCGATGAAAAAAACCCCTGTGCGAGCACAGGGGTTTTGGGGTTCGGAAATCAGCCGAAATTTCTTGCGACGAATTCCCAGTTCACCAGTTTTTCAAGGAAGGTCTCGATGAATTTCGGGCGCTGGTTGCGGTAGTCGATGTAGTAGGCGTGTTCCCACACGTCGATGCAAAGGAGCGGGGTGTCTCCTGTTGTCAGCGGGGTGCCGGCGGCGCCCATGTTGAGGATGTCGAGCGATCCATCCGGCTTCTTGACGAGCCAGGTCCAGCCGGAGCCGAAATTGCCGGCCGCCGAGCCTTGAAACGCCTTTTTGAATTCGTCGAAGGTTCCCCATTTTTTGGCAATCGCCTGCGCCAGCGCGCCGTCCGGCGTGCCGCCGCCAGCCGGTTTCATGCAGTTCCAGAAAAAGCTGTGGTTCCAGATTTGCGCAGCGTTGTTGTAGATGCCGCCCGCCGGGGCTTTCTTGACGATCGCTTCGAGCGCGAGATTTTCAAACTCTGTGCCCGGAATCATCTTGTTGAGGTTATCCACATAGGCCTGGTGGTGCTTGCCATGGTGGTAGTCAAAGGTTTCCGCAGAAAGGTGCGGAACCAGGGCGTCCTTGGCGTAGGGAAGCGGGGGGAGTTTATGTTCCATGTGGGGTTTCCTTTCGTGAGTTGGGCTGAAATGAGTCCGCAGCATCGCGGTGGGCTATTTTCGGGTTTCTACCATTGTCAGCGGTTCGTCGGGAGTCGCGGCGGGAGCTGTCCGGCGGCGGCGCGGCGGCGGGGGTGCTTCTTCCTGCGGCGGCGCGGCGCGCGTGGCGCGGTTCCGGTCGGTTTCGATCATGACCAGTCCGCTTTCTTCGAGTGTCTTGCCGATGTCGATCGGTTTGGCCGTGGCCGGAGTGGCAGCGGGAAGAGGGGCGGAGGGGGGAGATGCCATTTTGTCTGTTGCGGAGGATGCCGGTCGGGTATCTTCCGCACGAGCCGCAGACGGTGCCGGGCGTGCAGAGAGAGAGACGGTTTCCACGGAGTTTGTGGAATTTGCCGCGTCCCTTTCATTGACGACCGCTGGCGAGGGGGAAGCCGGAAAAGAGGCTGGAAGGGGAAGTTGCCGCGCTTCTTCGCGGGTCTCGCCGCCAGCACGGCCCCGATTGCTGCCGCGCCGTCCGCGACGGCGTCCGCTGCTGTTGGTTTCCTGGTTTGCCGTTTCCCGTGCCGTGCCGTTGGGTGCGGGAATTTCAGGCGAAGGCGGGGTCACGATATGTTCGACGATCGTTTGCGCTTCGGAAGAAGTTTCGCGCGGGGCGGCTTCGCGACGCTCGCCGCGCTGGCGGCGTTGCTGCTGCTCGCGCGGAACCGATGTTCCGGTGGAAGGCGAAGGGGAAGAAGAAGCGGGGGCATTGGCGCGGGTGTCCCGCGTTTGCCGGGGCTGCTGTTTGGATTGGCCGGGTTGCTGCGCGGGTTGCCCGGTGCGAGGGGCGTTTTCCTCGTTGCGGCGGTTCCGGTTGCGTCCGCCATCGCGCGAGGAACGTTGCTTTCCGTTGCGCGCTTTTGCTGCGGCGGGAGGCGCGGCAGCTTCGCGGGGTTCTTCCTTTTTCCGCAGCAGCCAGGAGAAGATGCGCTTGACGATCCCCTGATAAGTGCCTGTCCCGGAGTCGGCGGCAGGTTTTGCGGACGCCGCCGGCGCCGGCCGTTCCGGTGTGAGCTGGCGAATCGCTGCTTCCCGGCGCGGCGCGCGCGCTTCGCTGCTGGTGATCTGGGAAGCGGCCTCGTCGGCCGGGATTTCCATCATCTCGTAGGAAGGTTGCTGCTGCGTTTCCGCTTGGTTCAGATCGTTGTGGGAGAGCCGCAGCACGGTATGTTGCGGGGTCTCGAAGTGAATGTTGGGAATGAGGACGATGTCGATCTTGTGCCGGTGCTCGATGGTGGCGATATCGGGGCGCTTTTCATTGAGCAGGAAGGTGGCGACATCGACCGGCATCTGTACATGCACGGCGCCGGTGTTGTCCTTCATCGCCTCTTCTTCGAGGATGCGCAGGATATGCAGCGCCGCCGATTCGGTGGAGCGGATGTGGCCGGTGCCGGTGCAGCGCGGGCAGGGAATGTAGCTGGTTTCCGCGAGCGCCGGACGCAGCCGTTGACGCGAGAGTTCCATCAGGCCGAAATGGCTGATCTTGCCCATTTGCACGCGGGCGCGGTCGTAGCGGATGGCTTCGCGCAGGCGGCCTTCGACTTCGCGCTGGCTGCGCGAACTTTCCATGTCGATGAAGTCGATGACGATCAGACCGCCCAGGTCACGCAGCCGCAACTGGCGCGCGATTTCGTCGGCGGCTTCGAGGTTGGTTTTCAGCGCGGTTTCCTCGATGTCTGCGCCGCGCGTGGAACGGCCCGAGTTGACGTCGCAGGCGACCAGCGCCTCGGTATGGTCGATGACCACCGCGCCGCCGGAGGGCAGGTTGACCTGCCGCGAATACGCCGATTCGATCTGGTGCTCGATCTGGAAGCGGGAGAAGAGCGGCACATCGTCGCGGTAACGCTTGACGTGATTCACGTTGGCCGGCATGACGACGCTCATGAATGCGCGCGCCTGATCGTAGATGTAGTCGGTGTCGATCAGGATTTCGCCGATGTCGGGCTGGAAGTAGTCGCGGATGGCGCGGATGACGAGCGAGGATTCCTCGTAGATCAGGAAGGGCGCGGGGTTGGAGCGTTCGAGCTTGACGCCGGCAGGCGCATCCTTCGGGTTCTTGACGGAATAGCGCTTCTTCTCGCCGCTGGTGTCGCTCTGCTGGTAGTAGAAAGCCGGTATTGCGGCGTCATTGATCGCGTTCCACATCTGGATCAGATAGTTCAGATCCCATTGCAGTTCCTCGGCGCCCCGTCCAATGGCAGCGGTGCGGGCGATCAGGCTCATGCCGTTGGGCACCTGGAGTTGATCCATTGCGTCGCGCAGTTCGTTGCGCTCTTCACCCTCGATGCGCCGGGAGACGCCGCCGCCGCGCGGGTTGTTCGGCATCAGCACGAGGTAGCGGCCCGCCAGGCTGATGAACGAGGTGAGCGCAGCGCCCTTGTTGCCGCGCTCGTCCTTTTCGACCTGGACGATGATTTCCTGGCCTTCCTTGATCACATCCTGGATGCGCACCTTGCCGGGATCGGCCGGGGTCTGGAAGTAGGTTCGGGAGATTTCCTTGAACGGCAAAAAGCCGTGGCGTTCCTCGCCGTAATTGACGAAGGCCGCTTCGAGACTCGGCTCGATGCGGGTGACAACGCCTTTGTAGATGTTGCTTTTTCTTTGTTCCTTGGTGGCCGATTCGATATCGAGATCAATCAGTTTTTGACCATCGACGATGGCGACACGGAGTTCCTCGGCCTGTGTCGCGTTGAACAGCATACGTTTCATTTTGCTTTCGAGCTCCCGCGCGTGCATGCGCGGAGCTTTCCGCAAGCAGTCAGCGAGTTGGCTTCAGGTGTGAATGACGGACATGAAGGTCATGGCGTTCGATGAATCCACGAAAAAGAGTTGTCGCTGTTTTCGGTTCCGGCATCCAGTATTCCTGGCGGCGGCCCCGGAAAAATCTGCCCGGAAAAACTCCGGCGGTGCTTGGTGCGCGTAATTCAAGTAGTATCGCTACTTTTGGTGAGCGTACTTAACCAGGCAAGCATCGGACCTTTTTTCACGGCAACCCGAATGGTGGGTTTCGGTTCGTTTGCCGTGAAAGGCCGTAACAATCGGGATCGGTCGGGAAAAGGCCGCTGAACGGAAAAAAATTGTTCCGGCGGCGCTTGAATCCGGATGTTCCAGATAAAAGCCGATGAGCGCCGGAGCCTGCCGTGGGGTGAATGAAACGGAGCGTTCACATTTTCCTTTCACGCCCGACGGTCTTATGGGCCGGCATCTCTCGCGGGTCGGGATGCAAACCGTGGGCCAGTATATCTTGAAACCATCTTCTGCGAACAATAATTCCGTAACGAAACACACCGTATCCGCCGAAAATGCCGGGCAGCGGATCGACAATTACCTCTTGCGCCTGTTGAAAGGGGTGCCGAAGAGTCATGTCTATCGCATCCTGCGCAGCGGCGAAGTGCGGATCAACCGCCGCCGTTGCGATCCTTCGAGCCGCGTCGAGGCGGGCGACGAAATCCGGCTGCCGCCGTTGCGGCTGGCCGAACGCGCAAGCCCGGAACCGGAAACCGTGGCGCTGGCGCTGGCGGTGCCCTTGCCGGTGCTCTACGAAGACGAAGCCCTGATCGCGCTCGACAAACCCGCCGGCATTGCCGTGCACGGCGGTTCCGGCCTTTCCTTCGGCCTGATCGAAGCCTTGCGCCGGCAGCGCCCGGAAACGCGTTTTCTCGAACTCGCGCACCGGCTCGACCGCGAAACTTCCGGGATCCTGCTGGTGGGCAAGAAGCGCTCGGCCTTGAACCGGTTGCACGAAAGCTTCCGTCACGGCGGGCAGGGCACGATGAAGCTGGACAAGCGTTATCTCGTGCTGGTGCGCGGACGCTGGATGGAAGCCTTGCGCCACGCCCGTTTTCCCCTGTTCAAGACCCAGATGGAAAATGATGGGGAAAGCGAGCGGCGCGTCCTCGTTTCGGAAGAAGGAAAATACGCGCACACCGTTTTCCGCCTGCGCGCCCGCTGGCAGCGTTTCAGTCTCCTCGAAGCGCAACTGAAAACGGGGCGCACGCACCAGATCCGCGTGCATCTGGCACATTTGGGCTACCCTGTCGCCGGTGATGCGAAATATGGCGATTTCGCGCTGAACAAGGCGCTGCGCGGGGAAGGGCTGAAACGGATGTTTCTCCACGCGGCGCGGCTTTCGCTGCCGTATCCGGGGGAACGGAAAGAGGCGGAAGGGAAGGCGGCAACTCCGCTCATCCTCGAAGCGCCATTGCCGCCGGAACTGGAAGCATTTCTCGCACATCTGACAGAGACGGAAGAACAGGATTATGGGAAAGAATTTTGATTTGCTGGTCTTCGACTGGGACGGCACCATCTTCGATTCGGCGGCGGCGATCGTCGCCGCAGTCCAGGCCGCGTGCCGCGACCTCGGCCTGCCCGAGGTTCCCACGGAACAGGCGCGGCATGTAATCGGCATGGGACTGGACGACGCCATGCGTTACGTGGCCCCTGGATTGCCCTCCGAGCGATACCGGGAAATGGCGGCACGGTACCGGCACCATTATCTTGCCTCGGATCACCAGCTCGAACTCTTTGCCGGGATCGAAGCAATGATCGTGGAACTGGCTTCGGCGGGCTTCCCGCTTGCGGTGGCGACGGGAAAAAGCCGGATCGGACTGGAGCGCGCCTTTGCCATCAGCGGCCTGAAACCGTACTTTCGCGCCTCGCGCTGCGCCGACGAATGTTTCTCGAAGCCGCATCCGCAAATGCTGGAATCCCTGATGGAAGAATTCGACGTGCCGTCTTCGCGCACGCTGATGATCGGCGACACGACGCACGACTTGCAGATGGCGAAAAACGCCAATGTCGCCAGCGTCGGCGTCAGCTACGGCGCCCACCCCCGCGCCTCCCTGGACGCGCTGATGCCTCTGGAATGCTTCGACAGCGTTGCCGATCTGCACGGCTGGTTGCTGGCGAATGCCTGAAGCAGACTCGACTATTTTCTAAATTTACTTAAATAATAGTCAGCTACAGTAGTGATTATAATCAAAGAATTATTACAGTAATTTAGAAAATCAATACCCGAAAAAACGCAACGCACATAGGTTGGGGTGAGCTTGCGAACCCCAACATTACAGCCTTGTTTTCGTCTCCCAAACGTTGGGGTTCGCTTCGCTCACCGCCAACCTATGAACCTCATCCTGCGGCGCGAAGCGCCGTTTTGTTGGGGTGAGGCCGCAATTACGGAGCCACTTGCGCCCCCCACCCTGCATGCCGGATGTATTCCCGGGTTCGCATCCCGAAAACTTCTACTGTTCCGGCAAACTGACAAATCCCACTTTGCTCAAACCCGCGCGGGAGGCGTCGGCCAAGGTTTCGGCGACGAAACGGTAGGCGGCGCTTTTGTCGGCGCGCAGGTGGATTTCCGGCTGGGGATTTTGTCTTGCGGCTTGCGCGAAACGCTGCTGCGCTTCCGGACGATCGACCGGAACGCCGTCCCAGAAGAGCGCGCCGGTGGCGTCGATGGCGAAATCGACCTTGTTCGGATTCTGATCGGGGTGGGCTTCGGCGCGCGGCAGTTCGAGCTTGACCGCGTGGGTCAGGAGAGGAGCGGTGACGATAAAGATCACGAGCAGCACCAGCATCACGTCGATGAGTGGAACCATGTTGATTTCCGCCATCGGCGTCGTGCCGGGTTTGTTGTCGAAGCTTCCGAAAGCCATGCCTTGTTCCTCCTTTACGCCGCCCGCTCCGAGACGCGCGGCGGCGTTACGGATTTTTCCGGCGCGGCGGATTCGGGGTGTTGTTCCGGCGGGGCGATCAGATGGCCGAGCGAGAGGAAGGTGAAGAGTTCGTGCGCGAAGGCGTCGATCCTGGCCAGCAGCACGCGGTTGCTGCGGGTCAGCCAGTTGTAGCCGATCACTGCGGGGATGGCGACGGCCAGGCCGACCGCTGTCATGATCAGCGCCTCACCGACGGGACCGGCGACCTTGTCGAGCGTTCCCGAGCCGCTCATCCCGATCGCCACGAGGGCGTGATAGACGCCCCAGACCGTACCGAAGAGGCCGACGAAGGGCGCTGTCGATCCGATCGTCGCCAGCGCGGTCAATCCGTTTTCCAGCCGCGTGGTTTCCTCGTCGATGACCTTGCGCATGGTACGGGACAGAAACTCCTGCCGGGTTCCTGCTTCTTCGAGCCGGGCGGTGCCGAATCGGGTGTGGTGTTTCAGCGCGTGCAGGGCTTGCGCGGCCAGGTGCGAGAAAGGGCAGCGCGCGCCGCGCGCTGCCAGTTCCGCAGCGACCGCATCGAGTGAAGGAGCATTCCAGAAGAAGCCCAGGAAGGTCTTGCTGCGTTGCTTGCGTATCAGCGAGGCGATGCCCTTCTGGAGGATCAGCGTCCAGGAAATTACCGACATCAGGAGGAGGATGAGCAACAGGATTTTGGCAAGGGTGTCGCTTTGGGCGATGAAGTGGCCAAAGCCGAGCGTTGTCGTTTGATTCATCAGTTTTGTTCCAGGTTGAATGCGATGGGGATCAGTACCCAAACCGGAATCGCCCGCTGGCCTTCGAGCCAGGGTTGAAACCGGGCGCGGCGCACTGCCTGTATCGCCGCTTCGTCGAGACGGGAATGTCCCGACGAGGTGGAAAGCTCGATGGTATCCGCCTTGCCGCCAGCATCGACCAGCACGCGCAGCGTCACCTTGCCTTCTTCTCCGCGCTGCCTCGACAGGGCCGGGTAGGCAGGATCAGGTTTGACAATATAACGCACCGACGAGATGGATACCGTTTTGGGTCCGGAAACTTCGGCAGCGGATTCGTTGCTCGCCGGAAGGTGTGCGGCATTCGATTCGGCAGGCTCTTCAGGCGCCGGGGCCGTTTCCGGTTGCGGCGGCAGAATGGAATTCGTTGCCGCAGGCGCGGGTGGAGCAGGGGCTGGTTTGGATAGCGGCTTCGGAGCCGGTTTCGATACAGGTTTCGGAGGGGGGGCAGCGGGGGCTTCGGGAGCAGGAGGGGATTTCGCCGCTGGCGCGGCGGCTTCGATGAAGCGGACAAAAACGGGTGCGGTGGCAATGGCGGAGCGAAATCCCGGGATTGCCATCATCGCTGCCACGAGCGCGAGATGCGCGCCAGTCACCAGCGCGACGATGAATGCGTCGGTTCCTTTCGGATGGGAACGCCAGGTGCAGGAAGAGGAAAAGGGCGTGGAGGGAAGGGAGCGGCGGGAATCCTGCTGACGGACATGCGGAGCGAAGGGCATGTTCTTTCTTTAATGCAGCAAATCCTCGTCATCATCTTCGTGGTGAACGTGTCCGTGCGATATTTCTTCCGGGCTGGCCGGACGTATCGCGGTGACGGTGCAGGTAAAGATCAGCGCCATGCCGGCAAGCGGGTGGTTGCCGTCGAGAATGACCTTGTCTTCGGCGAGATCGGTCACGCGGTAGATGACGAAATCGTCCTCGTCGCCTTCTTCCGGAGAACCCTCGAACTGCATTCCAACTTCGAGCGGCTCGGGGAAGGATTCGCGCGGCTCGACCTGCACCAGGTTTTCGTCATACTCGCCGAAAGCTTCCTCCGGCGGCAGCTTGACCTGCACCGATTCGCCGACTTTCTTGCCGTGCAATGCCATCTCGATTTTCGGGAAAATGTCGTCGTAATCTCCGTGGAGGTAGATGATCGGCTCGCGCCCGGCATCGACGACGCCGCCATCCGGATCAGTGACGCTGTAATCGAGGGTGACAACAGTATTCTTATCGACTTGCATGATTATTTCCTTTGAATTCTTCTGCCGCGCGGAGCATTTCGGCTGCATGCCCCTTGGCAGTGATTCCGTATAACGCGAGTTGGATGAACCCGTCCCGATCAATGAAAAAGGTGGAGCGGACGATACCGTGGCGCTTCAAACCGTCGACTTCCTTGATTTGCCAGACACCGTAAAGCTTGCAGACAACTGCATCCTCGTCCGAAAGGAGCCGGATCGAAATGCCGTGCCTGTCGCGGAATTCCGCGTGGCACAGGCAATCGTCGCGGCTGACACCGATAATGACGCAATCATTTTTGGCGAATTCATCCTCGTGATCGGAAAAATCGGTTGCCTGGAGGGCGCACTGCGGCGTGTTGTCCTTTGGATAAAAATAGAGGATAACATTAGTCCGGTTACGAAAATCCGAGAGGCTGACCTGCTCCATGTCCGCATCGAACAGGGAAAACTCCGGCGCCTGCTGTCCCGGTTTAAGCTGCTGCATTGCAAGGCCCTGCATACATAGGCGGAACGTTTGTCTGTCGTGGATGATGAGCCGACGGTGAATGAAAGCCAATACCGGCGCAGGCTGGTACCATGCTTGCTCCCGCGATGCCGCTCCTCTCGCGGTTGCGCCGATTGTACCTAAAACCGCAATCATCCGTGCTGAAAAAGAAAGAAGCTTGATTTACGGTCGTTCCCATTCCTCCCCGGCGGGAGGTTTCCTTGCCTTCAAACACATTTTCCTGAGGACTACATCATGCTCCGACATCACAGCTCCATCTCTTTCCATCGCGCCCTTGCGCTTCTCGTCCTGCTTCTTCCTCTTTCCGCCTGGCCGGCGCAGGGCACGGGCTCTCCTGCGGCCTGTGCGGAACGGCGCGCGACGCAGATCGAACTTTCCGGCGAAGCCTCGGTGATGGCGGCAAACGACCTGGCACAGGCGACGGTCTTTGCGGAGGCTGTCGGGTCGACGCCGGGCGGCGCGGCAGCAAAGGAAGTCAACAAGAAGATCGAAGCGGCGCTCGCGCTCGCCAAGAAATATCCGAAGGTCGCCGTACGAAGCGGCGGCGTGTCCACCTACCGCGAATATGGCAGCAAGATCAGCGCTAAATCGTGGCGCATACGCTCCCAGCTTTTCCTGGAGACGCGCGATGTGGAGGCGCTTTCGGCGCTGGTCGGGGAATTGCAGGAAACACTCGGAGTTGACGACCTGCGCCTGCGGCCTGCGGCGGAGACGCGAATCAAGGCGGAGAACGAAGCGACCCTCAAAGCGATGGCCGCATTCCGCGAACGCGCGACGCTGATGGCAGGCGCGATGGGCAAATCATTCAGGATCGTCTACATGAGCCTGAATGGCCAGCCGAGTATGGTTGCGATAGAGCGGAATATGCCGGTGGCGAGAATGGCAATGTCGGCGCTGGAGAGCCCGATGCCGGTCGAAGCGGGAGAGTCGCAGATCAGGGTGACGATCGGCGGGACGATCGAATTGCTCGATTGAGAGCTATGGGTTTGGGAAAGCGCAGCGAATCCCAGGTTTGTGGAGTTGAATATGCGAATAACTTCTGCTGACCAACATTCCTGGATGGAAATAAACTCTCGTCCGGACACAGCAAATTCCGGCTACGAATCTTTCTCACTGGAAGCATCGGTAGACATAGGGCATGGACAATTTCGAGGCATCAATAACGACGTTCACTTTCTGAATATCGCCGAATTTGCCGCTTCGCTCGATGCCTTTGTGACTGACCGATCTCTGGCTCCCCGTCTTGAAGGCAGTTATGACTCGTTCATTCAGTTATCGGGAACCGTAAATGAGATCATTCTGGAGTTCAGGATTGGAGATGCCTTTTGCGGCTACGCCAGAACGCTTGAATTCCAGGTGTCGGGAGCGTTCGAGATCAACCAGGAGTACTTGCTCTCCCTGGTCGAAAATTTCCGGAATTTTTATTCACACGACGCTTGATGGTTGAAAGGCCGCGTAGGATGGGTAGAGCGAAGCGAAACCCATCGTTACCCCACCGCAAATTTGGCTTGTCCAACCTGCGAACAATGAATTTGCCGCGCGTTCAACGCCCATTCCCGGACATCGCGGGAACGTTGGCCGGGATCTCGTCGAGGTCTTCCTTGTGCTGCCCGTCCGGCGGCGAGGGCGGCGGCGTGTCTGCCCTTGCAACCGGCCGGCCTGGGATCTGCACGAAGCTTTCATCCTGGCGCGTCATTCCGAGGTCGAAGCGGGCGCGTTCCTCGATGGCGTCGTAGCCTTGTTTGAGGTCGCGCACTTCCGCATCGAGTCCGGCGTTGCGCGTTTCGAGTTTCTGGTTGGCGGTGCGTTCGGCGTTCAGCTTGCGGTCGTATTCCCACACGCGCAGCCAGCCGCCCTTGCCGAGCCAGAGGGGATACTGGATCAGGAGAAGGAGCAGGGCGAAGAGGGAGGCGAGCCAGCGCATGGGAGGAATCGGCCGGGGTTGAGCTTTGGACCGCGCGGGATGGGTTGAGCGTGAGCGAAACCCATCGGGGTTTCAGGTTTCAGATGGAGGAATGATGGGTTTCGCTTCGCTCTACCCATCCTACTTGCCGGGTGAATAAATCCGAAAAATCTTCCCTCTCCCGCGCGGGGAGAGGGAGTGTGTTGCGGGTTCAACGCAGGTTGTAGAAGGCGTCGCGTCCCGGATAACTGGCGGTGTCGCCGAGGTCTTCCTCGATGCGCAGCAACTGGTTGTATTTGGAAATGCGGTCGGAACGGGAGAGCGAGCCGGTCTTGATTTGCAGCGCGTTCATGCCGACGGCGATGTCGGCGATGGTGCTGTCCTCGGTTTCGCCGGAGCGGTGCGAAATGACGGCGGTGTAACCGGCGCGCTTGGCCATTTCGATGGCGGCGAAGGTTTCCGAGAGGGTGCCGATCTGGTTGATCTTGATCAGGATCGAGTTGGCGACGCCCTGGCGGATGCCTTCCTTCAGGATCCTGGTGTTGGTGACGAAGAGATCGTCGCCGACGATCTGGGTTTTCTTGCCCAGGCGGTCGGTGAGCAGTTTCCAGCCGGCCCAGTCGCCTTCGGCCATGCCGTCCTCGATCGAGATGATCGGGAACTGCCCGGCGAGGTTGGTGAGATAGTCGGCGAACTGGTCGGAAGTCAGCGAGAGTTTTTCGCCGGCAAGCGCGTAGCGGCCATCCTTGTAGAACTCGCTGGCGGCGCAGTCGAGCGCGATCAGGACATGCTGGCCCGGCGTGTAACCGGCGGCGTCGATGGCTTCGAGGATGATCTGGATCGCCTGCGCGTGGCTGCCGAGGTTGGGCGCGAAACCGCCTTCGTCGCCGACGGCGGTGGAAAAGCCTTTCTTGTCGAGCAGTTTTTTCAGCGCGTGGAAAACTTCCGCGCCGCAGCGCAGCGCCTCACGGAACGAGGATTGTCCCACCGGCACGATCATGAATTCCTGGATATCCAGGCTGTTGTTGGCGTGCGCGCCGCCGTTGATGATGTTCATCATCGGCACCGGCATCTGCATCGGGCCGGAGCCGCCGAAGTAGCGGTAAAGCGGCAGCCCGGATTCCTCGGCGGCGGCCTTGGCCACGGCCATCGAAACCGAGAGCAGCGCGTTTGCGCCGAGGCGCGATTTGTTTTCGGTGCCGTCGAGTTCGATCAGGGACTGGTCGATGAAGGCTTGTTCCTGCGCGTCCAGGCCGATGATCGCCTCGCAGATTTCGGTATTGACGTTTTCCACTGCGTGCAGCACGCCCTTGCCGAGGTAACGCCCGGCTTCGCCGTCGCGCAATTCGATCGCTTCGCGCGAGCCGGTGGAAGCGCCCGACGGGACTGCGGCGCGGCCCATGACGCCGGATTCGAGCAGGACATCGGCTTCGATAGTGGGGTTGCCTCGCGAATCGAGAATTTCGCGGGCGACGACATCGACGATTGAACTCATGAGGAGGATCCTTTCAATGAAGAGAAAAACAATTCCAAATCAGTATAATGATTCATCAGTAAAACTCAATACATACGCAAGTCAAAATTCAGTAAATCTGGAAAATTCATGCGATGTCCGCGAATCCGCGCGCCTTGACGAGGCAGTCGATTTCCACCAGCGTTTCCAGAAGCGGCTCCATTTGCGCCAGCGGCCAGGAGTTGGGGCCGTCGGAGAGCGCGCGTTCGGGTTTGGGATGCGTTTCCATGAAAATCCCCGAGATGCCGGCAGCCACGGCGGCGCGCGCCAGCACGGGAACGAATTCGCGCTGCCCGCCGGAACGGTCGCCTTGTCCGCCGGGCAACTGCACTGAATGGGTGGCGTCGAACACGACCGGACAGCCGCATTCGCGCAGGATCGCCAGGCTGCGCATGTCGGAGACGAGGTTGTTGTAGCCGAAGGAAGCGCCGCGCTCGCAGACCATGATCGTGTCGGCCCTGCCGTTGGCGGCGTAGGCTTTTTCGACGACGTTCTTCATGTCGCCCGGCGCGAGGAATTGGCCTTTCTTGATATTCACCGGCTTTCCGCAGGCGGCCACCGCCTGGATGAAATCGGTCTGGCGGCAGAGAAAGGCGGGGGTTTGCACAACGTCGGCAACCGCCGCGACGGTGGCGATTTCGTCCTTGTCGTGTACATCCGTCAGCACCGGCACCCCGATCTTGCGCTGGACCGTGTCGAGAATGCGCAGCCCTTCGTCGATGCCCGGTCCCCGGAAGGAAGCGGCGGAACTGCGGTTCGCCTTGTCGTAGGAAGCCTTGAAAATATAAGGCAGGCCAAGGCGCGCGCACAGTTCGCGCAGATGACCGGCGATATCGACGCAAAGCTGCTCGGATTCCGCGACGCAGGGGCCGGCGATGAGGAAAAGCGGGCGGCTGAGGCCGGCTTCAAAACCGCAGAGTTTCATGATTTTGTCTGGCGATGGCGTTCCAGCGCCGCCTGGACGAAATTCAGGAAAAGCGGATGCCCGGTCTTCGGCGAGGAAGTGAATTCGGGGTGGAACTGGCAGGCAACGAACCAAGGATGCGCGCGTTCCGCGCCGGAACGCGGCAACTCGATCATCTCGCACAAATCGGTTCCCGGCGCGCGTCCGGCGACGACCAGCCCATGCGCTTCGAGTTCGCCGAGCAGGCGGTTATTGACTTCATAGCGGTGCCGGTGCCGTTCGACGATTTCGTCGGCGCCGTAGATTTCCCGCGCCAGCGTGCCTTCGGCAAGGCGGCACGGCTGCCCGCCCAGGCGCATCGTGCCGCCGAGATCGGAATTCGCGTCGCGGCGCTCGGTTTTTCCTTCTTTCGTTTGCCACTCGGTAATCAGGCCGATCACCGGGTAAGGCGTGTCGGAGGAAAATTCCGTGCTGTGTGCGTCCTTCATTCCGGCAACATGACGCGCGAATTCGACGACCGCCAGTTGCAGCCCCAGGCAAATGCCGAGAAAGGGGACTCCGTTTTCGCGCGCATGGCGGATCGCGGCGATCTTGCCCTCGGTGCCGCGCTTGCCGAAACCGCCCGGCACCAGCACCGCGTCCATTTGCGCCAGCGCGGCGCAACTGCCCTGTTCGAGTTCCTCGGAATCGAGGTAGTGGATGTTGATTTTGCTCCGGGTGTGGATTCCGGCGTGGATCAGCGCCTCGGTGAGCGACTTGTAGGATTCGGTCAGATCGACATATTTCCCGACGAAGGCGATGTCGATCTCATGTTCGGGATTCCTGAGCGCGTGCGTGAGCTTGTTCCACACCGACAGATCGGCGGCGCGGGCGAGGATATTGAGCTTGTGGCAAACGATCTCATCGAGCATCTGATCGTGCAGCATGGCCGGCAGCGCGTAGATCGAATCCGCGTCGAGCGCCTCGATCACCGCTTCCGGCTGCACATTGCAGAAGAGCGCGATCTTGCGCTTTTCCTCTTCAGGCACCGGGCGGTCGGCGCGGCAGAGCAGGATATCCGGCTGGATGCCGATCTCGCGCAACTCCTTCACCGAATGCTGCGTCGGCTTCGTTTTCAACTCCCCGGCGGAGCGGATGTAGGGGAGAAGCGTCAGGTGGATGTAGCAGGCGTTGCTGCGACCCTCATCCAGTCCCATTTGCCGGATCGCCTCCAGAAAGGGCAGGGATTCGATATCGCCGACCGTGCCGCCGACCTCGACCAGCGCCACATCCGCGCCTTCCGCGCCGCGCCGGATCGAAGCCTTGATTTCATCGGTAATGTGCGGAATCACCTGCACCGTCTTGCCGAGATATTCACCGCGCCGTTCGCGCCGGATCACCGATTCGTAGATCTGCCCCGACGTGAAATTGTTGCGCTTGCTCATCTTCGCGCTGGTAAAGCGCTCGTAATGGCCCAGATCGAGATCCGTCTCGGCCCCGTCTTCGGTGACGAAGACCTCGCCGTGCTGAAACGGGCTCATCGTGCCCGGATCGACGTTGATATAGGGATCGAGTTTGAGGTGTGTAACCTTCAGGCCCCGGGATTCGAGAATCGCCCCGAGCGAAGCGGCGGAAATGCCTTTACCGAGCGATGACACCACCCCGCCGGTAACGAAGACATATTTGGTCATGGCGTTGTTATAGTGGGAAATCGAAATTGTAGCCCAAAGCGAAGCGCGTGGCGATGGGGCGGGAAAGGCTTTGGAATAAGGAAATTTTCTAAATTACTTAAATAATGGTTCGCTACAGTAGTGATTTTACTGTGTGAATTCTTGATTCTAATTTAGAAAATAAAACAGTAGGATGGATCCTGCGACTACGCTCTGCTCCGCTCAGGATGACGAATCGGGCTTGCCCTGCGCGGTGGTGATTCATCATCCTGCGTGTGCTATCTGTCATCCTGCGCGAAGTCGCAGGATCAAAGCCCCCTTTCCCAAAGGGAGCGCCCCGAGGGTGTATTGCGGGCGACCGGGGACGGTCGCCCCTGCAAAACCTCTGCCGCTGTTCAATTCCCCTCCGTGGAGGGGTGGCAGCGAAGCTGACGGGGTGATTAAACCTACGGAGAGACCCGGAACACTCCGCAATAGCGCCCATTCATCATCATCTCATCGGCATTGGCCCCGTGCCCGGTGTACAACTCGGTTCCGGGAATTCCGCGTACATCGAGGCCATTGACCAATGTTGTCGTTTTCTGGCCGGATCCGCTTGCACTATCGACCGGCTCGAAGTTGTCCCCGAGTACCGCCCAGCCGTGGGAGCCGTTCTGGAACCAGGCGCCTCCATAAGCGGCCACGTCAAAGACCTGCTGTCCGGCATTCAGGTTTTGCGTGTGTTTCACCGTCAGCTTCGACCATGTCCCCTTGATCGAGAGCGCAGAGGGCGGGCAGGAGAATTTTCCGTCGGAGACCATGAAGTTTCCCTTCCCCGGCGTCAGAGCATCTTCCGGGCAGCCATCCTTCGGCATCGGGGTCGTGATCCAATCCGGGGCAGACACCTTGCCTTCAAGCACCGTGATCCGGGTACTCGTGCAAACGGGATCGACCGTCGCGCGGATCCTCGCGTTCCCCTCGTTCATCACCAGATCCCCATTCCTCGCTTCCAGCAAGGCCGCGTTTGGCATTGGAGTGCTGATGTCCGCCGTGCCGCTATCGAGAATCAACGCGCGTCCGGTTTCGGCGGCGAAGACCTCGAAACAGGTGTTTTCGGCTTCCGGAACAATCGTGTAGGGCACGTTGTCGATGATCACCGTGACCGGAGCGCTGCCTGAATTGCCGAGACAGAACGAAGAATTCCCGGCAGGCGCAGCGCTGCTGCTGCCCGGGGCCAGCGTGTCGCCGTCGGAGAAGACGGGGGTGGGTGTGGGAGAAGGAGTGGGTTGCGGAGTCGGCGGCGTGGGCGGCTGCGGCTGAGAGGAGAGCGTCAGCGTAAACGACGCATCGGCGACCGTGTTGTTATTCGTTGCGGCGTTTCCAGTCGCGCCGGTTTGCGAAATCGTGAAGCTATGCGCTCCCGCCCCGAGCGCGTCGATGTCGGCAGAAGACAAGTCAAAGCCGATGTCGCCGTTTGCGCTCGCGCTCGCCTGGACAGACACGGTTCCACTGCTTGCGGTGAATATCATGCTGTCGCCGCTTGCCAGCCAAGCGCCTGCCAGCGTAGCCGACACGGTTTTTGCCGCGCCAAGTAGAGCCGTATCGTCATTTGCGCTGATCGTGGGGTCGGCGCTATTGACCGTAATCGTGACGGGCAGTTGGGTTGCGGCGTTATAGCTGGCGGTTGCGGCGGAATTTATATTCACCGTGCTCGTGCCTTTTCCCTCGATCATGACAAGACCATTTGCATCGCATGTGGCGATTCCGGCAGTGCCAGTGGAATACGTCAGCGTCGGCGCATCTGTGGAAGCTTGCGCAATCACATCTCCATTGCCGTTGTTCGCCGTCTGCGTAAGTTGCACGGTACTGCCCACATCGCTCATCTTCTTGCTGATGTCGGATTGCACGATGGTCTGCGGACCTGCGGAGACTATTATGTTGCTATTAATAGTTCCTCCATCGGAATTTGATGCAGTAATCGGCCAGGTACCCACAGTACCGGGCTGTGCTGTTCCATTGATTACATACTCCTGGCCATTCTCCCAGCCATCAGTTGCTATCAAGCCATCCGGCAGGGTGCCTGAGATTGTGATTGGGAACCAAGGAGAAAACCCTGCATAAAATATATAACTACTTCCCATAAACGGAATGTTTACCCCTACCTGTGCGTTTACCGTAGTTGGGCCTGTAAGTCCGGCTGAAAATGCGGTGATCGGGAGCAGTAGTGTCAACAAAAACAGACTATTGATCCGGCCAGCAGAAGTATGAAGTCTTATTAACCCGGCAATTAAATACAATAACGTGATATAATGCGGCGCATGGAAAAGACAGATGCCCGGAAGTTGCCGCGAGAAGCCCAAGACGAAATGCGCCGTCAGGCGATGCGGATGCGA
>WQZF01000013.1 GCA_009780885.1 Betaproteobacteria bacterium
GGATTTTCCGCGCCTGCAAATCCTCACGATAGAAGGCTTGCTCGAAGGCAGGGAGCGCCCCCTTTATCCCGATCTTTCGCAAGGCGGCCTGACCTTCAAAAAGGCCGCGCAGGAAGAAAAGCCAAGCGATCAAAAGCCGCTCTTTTGAGTTGCGTCTCATGTACTCCCAGAGCACTCACGCCCACAAGCCGCGCAAACGCTTCGGGCAGAATTTCCTCACCGATCATGGCGTGATCCATGCGATCCTTGCCGCCATTGCGCCGCAGCGCGGCGACGCGGTCGTGGAAATCGGTCCGGGACTCGGGGCGCTGACAACGCCGCTGGCGCGGCTCCTCGATCATCTGCATGTCATCGAAATCGACCGCGACCTCATCGCGAAACTCTCTGCCCGTTTCCCGCCGGAACAACTCACGATCCACGAAGGCGACGCGCTCGCGTTCGATTTTGCGAGCCTGGGCGAAGCCGAAAACGGATGGCGGATCGTCGGGAATCTGCCGTACAACATCTCCACTCCGCTTCTCTTTCATCTGGCGAGCTTTGCCAATCAGGTGCGCGACATGCACTTCATGCTGCAAAGGGAAGTCGTGCTGCGCATCGTCGCCGCGCCCGGATCGCGCGACTACGGGCGCTTGTCGGTGATGCTGCAATACCGCTTCGATTGCGCCCACCTCTTCGATGTCCCGCCCGAAGCCTTTTCACCGAAACCGCAGGTCGATTCCGCGATCGTCCGCCTGCGTCCCCGCCCGGCGCAGCGCCCGGAAGCGCTGGATCCCGCCGGGGAGACGCTTCTCGCCTCGCTCGTCAGCGCCGCGTTTTCGCAGCGGCGCAAGATGCTGCGCAACACCCTCAGGGATTTTCTTTCCCCGGAGGATTTCGCCAGCCTCGCCATCGATCCCCAAAGCCGCGCGGAAATGCTGCCGCTATCCGATTACATTCGCATCGTCCGTTTCCTGGCGCAAAGGAATCTTCGATAAAGCGAGTCCCACCGAGGAAATTTTCTAAATTACTGTAATAATTCTTTTAGAAAAAACACTACAATAGTGAAACATTATTTAAGTAAATTTAGAAAATCGACACCTCCCTGGTCAAACTGTTCAAATTGCTGGATCGCCACCCTGACCTGCTCAACGAGATCAGGGCCGCCTGATTATTCACCCGGAATGCAGGATGGGGTGAGCGAAGCGAAGCGCCATCCGGGTCATCGAATCCGGCCCGGGTTTGGCTTTCCGGGGGAATCGCTATAATCGCGCGATCGGCATTCTCCCGCGCCCGCCGGACGATTGGGATGCCGAAGAAGCCCGCCGGAAGCCCCTCAATGGATTTCAATTCTTCTCCCCTGTTTTCTTCGTCCGATCAGAGCGGATCGCCCGCGCGTTCCGGTTTTGCCCGTTTCTGGAAATCCTGCCTCCAGGTTTTGTCGATCCTTGGGATTTTCGCGCTCTTCCTGCCGCTGAATCCGGAATTTCCGGGAACCGACATCGACCCCGCATGGGCGGCAGCGATGAACCAGGCGGTGGCGCAAGGCTTGCGGATCGGCGAGGAGCTTCTGTTCAGCTTCGGCCCTTACTCGGCGATCTTTTCACGCAATTACCACCCTGCGACCGATCTTCCCGCGTTGCTGGGGAGCGCCTGGCTGGCGCTGGGCTATTCGATCCTGTTCTCGATGCTGGCGCGCGGCACTCCGGTCTGGCGCAGGATTTGCGCGCTGCTGGCGCTTTTTGCGTTCGGCGCTGCCAGCAGCCCCGATTCGATTTTCGGGAGCCGCGATGCCCTGTTCTTTTCGTACCCGCTGCTCGCCTGCCTCGCGCTGGCGAAAACGGAGTACAGCGAGCGCAGGCAGGATGCCTTTCTCTTTTTTGTCGCGCTCTCCGGACTCGGCTTGCTGCCGCTGATCAAAAGCTCCTTGCTGCCGGCCTCGGCGCTCTCGCTCGCGTTCTGCGCGCTCTTTCTCGGTCACGCGCAACAACGGCGGATCGGCGGCGCTCCCGGCGCCCTGGCGGCCTTGCTCGTCGCGGCGACGGCGCTTCTCGTTCCGTTGGGCGCGCTCTTCCTTTGCTGGCATTTGTCGGGGCAGGAAATGGGAACGCTCGCCGCGTTTGCCCGCAATACGCTTCCGGTGATTTCCGGCTACGCGGACGCGATGTCGGTTCCGGGGCGCGAGGGAGAAATTCCGCTGTATCTCATCGCCGCGTTCGCGCTCATTTTTTTCGCGGCGCTGGTGCGCCTGAAGAGCGATCCCTTCGCATCGGAAAAAATCTTCGCCCCGGCGCGAAAGTCCGGCGTTTGGGGCGCGTTCAGCCCCGAGCAGAAACTGGTTGGCGCAGCGCTCCTGGCCTTTTTCTTTCTTGCGTTCAAGGCCGGCTTCGTGCGTCACGATTTCCACGCGCTGACGGCGGCATCGGCGCTGGCGCTGGGGGCCGCCTTCATTCTCGTGCTTTTTCCCGGGCGAATCTCACCGCTCCTCTTCCTGTTGGCGCTCGCGGCAGCGCTGACGATCCGGAACGATGTCGCGCACGCCTATTCGCCCGGCGAGCCGGATTTTTCCTTTGCCGAATCCCTGCCGCACGCAGGCGCGGCAACGCTCAAACCCTTCCGGGAAGCCGCTGCCGGCCTGCATGCGCGTTTTCTCGAACCCGGCGGGCTGGAAGCAAGATACGCCGAACGCCTGCGCGAAATCCACGCGGCGCAAACGCTGCCGGCGCTGCCGGGCGCCTCGGATATTTATTCCTTCGACCAGCCCGCGCTTCTTGCCTCGGGCAACACCTGGACGCCGCGCCCGGTCTTCCAGAGTTATTCGGCCTATACGCCGGAACTGGCGTGGATGAACGAGACTCACCTGCTCGGGGCCAACGCGCCGGACAATATTTTTTTCGGCGTCCAGCCGATCGACGGACGTTTGCCGGCGCTGGAAGACGGCTCAAGCTGGCCGCTGATCTTCACCCGCTACATGCCAACGGATTTTGCCGATGGGCGGATCGTGTTCAGGAAAAACGCGGCGGCGACCGATCCCCTTTTCTCGCCGCTGCCCGGAAGAAGCGCGGCGCTTGGGGAGACGGTGCCGATCCCCGAAGCGCTCTCCGGCGCTTCTTCCAACCCCGCGCTTTTCGCCCGGATCAGGATCGAGCCGAGTCTGGCCGGAAAAGCCGCGCGGCTGCTCTTCAAGAACAGCCCGCTTTTCATCGAGATCCTCCTGGATGACGGCAGCAAGCGTACTTACCGCTTCATCCCGGGAATGGCCGAGGCGGGATTCATCCTCTCGCCGCTGCTCGAAACGGCCCACGATCCCTTCCTGTTGCTGACGCAGCCGCGCGGCGTCCTGGACGCGAAGAAGCTGCGGACGATGAGGATTTTTGCCGGAGAAAACGATTTCCTGTGGCGCAAGGAATACGAGATCGAATTCCAGCTTCTGGAGTTGCCTCGTGACGGGAAAAAAGAAGACCCCGAAAATCCCGCGCCGAAAGCGGCTTCGACAGATTGACCCGCCCTGCCCGTTCCTCCCCGTTCTCCTGCTTCGGTCGAAGGGTCGGAAAACGGGCGACCACAGGTCGCCCCTACGAAAATCCTGTATCGCCTTTCGCGGAATCGGGCGAGTTGCGCGTCAGCCGTACGTAGGCAATCGCCGCCACAAAAAAGACAAGGGAGAGCGCGATTTCGGCGAGGGACAACAGGCGCACGACTCCCGGCTCGGAAATGGCGCGGACGAGGCCTTCGACCAGATACGCCAGGATCAGCAGCGAGGCCCACTGATAGGTGTAGCGCCGACCGTGCAGGATGCCGAAAAGCGGCAGCAGCAGGGGCAGCGCCTTGAAGGCG
The DNA here is from genome assembly GCA_009780885.1 of Betaproteobacteria bacterium. Classification (GTDB taxonomy): domain Bacteria; phylum Pseudomonadota; class Gammaproteobacteria; order Burkholderiales; family Rhodocyclaceae; genus WQZF01. Next base: position 3,814 of record WQZF01000013.1, read on the forward strand.
AGCATCGAGCCGCCGGGGCGCAGCGGGGCGATCCGCAATTCCCATGCGAGGCAGAAAAAAATCAGCGCGATCAGGCTGGCGCAGGCGAGCAGGTAAATCGGGCGCAGCATCGGGATGTGTTTGGGCAAGGGGTCGTCCGTATGAAAATCCAGGCATTTGGAGGCGCTGAAATGGCTTCGCATTCTAACTGCCGCCAGCAATCGCAAGGACGCTGAAAGCGGTTTATTCCCGCAGGCTCTTGCCGCTGGGGTTTGTTCGGGTTAGATTGGAGGTTGTACGGAAGTTTTTTCGTGCATCAACCGTATGCCTCATGTGCCGGGCTGACTTCTGTTCCACATGCTGCGGCGCGATCCGAACTTTTAGTCTCCACTTTGGAGGTTCCATGAAGATTGATATTACCTGCTTTGATATCAAGGATGTTCCCATCGACCCGGAAGCCGTTTTTACCTTTCCGGAAGGTCTGGTCGGTTTTGAGGAACATAAACGGTTCATCTTCCTGAACGAGGAAAACCGGCGTACCGTCTTTTGGTTGCAGTCCCTCGATCAACAGGAAATCATGTTCCCCGTGGTTTCTCCGGAAACGCTCGACATGAGCTACCAGATCGAGCTGAGCGACGAGGATCTGGCCCTGATCGGCCTGGAGAAACCGGAAGACGCGACGGTCGCCGTCATCGTTTATCGCAACGCGGTGCCCTCTCCGGATCCGGAATCCTCCCCGGGAATTTCCGCCAACACACGCTCCCCGCTGATCCTGAATCTGAAAAAGCGTATCGGAATGCAGAAGGTATTGCGCGAAGTTCATCCGACCCTGCTCTATCGCGCGCGCTAGAAATTTCTGGCGCGTTTCGCCGTTATTCTTTTGGCGGCCCGTTCCCCGAGAAGGAACGGGCCGTTTTTTCGGGCAACTACATATTCGGGTAATTCGGTCCTTCGCCACCCTGTGGAGTCGTCCAGGTGATGTTCTGCGTCGGGTCCTTGATGTCGCAGGTCTTGCAGTGCACGCAGTTCTGCGCGTTGATTTGCAGGCGCGGATCTCCGGATTCGTCCCGGACGATTTCATAGACGCCCGCCGGACAATAACGTTGCTCGGGCGCGTCGTACAGGGCGAGATTGGTCTTGACCGGAACCGTCGCATCCTTCAGGTGCAAATGGCAGGGTTGGTCTTCCTCGTGGTTGGTGTTCGAGAGAAAGACCGAAGACAGGCGGTCGAAGCTGTAGACGCCGTCATGTTTGGGATATTCGATCGGCTTGCAGTCAGCAGCCTTCTTCAGCTTCACGTGGTCGAAACCGCTGTGGTGCAGTGTCCACGGCGCCTTGCCGCGAAGGGCGATTTGATCGATGCCGAACATCAAGCTGCCCCAGTACAGCCCCTTGGACATCCACGGCTTGAAATTGCGCGCCCTGTGAAGTTCTTCGTGAAGCCAGCTCTGCTCGAAAGCTTGCGGAAATTCGCTCAATTCGTCGCGCGCGCGTCCGGCCGCGATGGCCTTGAAGCAGGTTTCGGCTGCCAGGGCGCCGGATTTGATCGCGCAGTGCGAACCCTTGATCCGGCTGGCATTGAGGAATCCGGCAGCGTCGCCAAGCAGAAGGCCACCGGGAAAAGTCAGCTTGGGCAGGGATTGCAGGCCGCCAGCGGCGATGGCGCGGGCGCCATAGGCCAGCCGTTTGCCGCCTTCGAGGAATTTCTTGATTTCGGGGTGGGTCTTGAAGCGCTGGAATTCCTCGTAGGGCGACAGATAGGGATTGTCGTAATTCAAGCCGACAACATATCCCAGGGTGATTTGATTGTTTTCCATGTGATACAGGAAACCGCCGCCGTAGGTGTCGTTGTCGAGCGGCCAGCCGCCGCTGTGCACCACCAATCCTTCCTTGTGGTTTTCGGATTTGATTTCCCAGAGCTCCTTGAGGCCGATGCCATATACCTGCGGATCACGCCCCTCGTGCAGCCCGAATTTTTTCTCCACGACCTTGGTCAGGCTGCCGCGACAGCCTTCGGCAAAGAAGGTGTATTTGGCCAGGAGTTCGATCCCCGGCTGGTAATTCGGCCCCTGGCTGCCGTCGCGCAACATCCCCATATCGCCGGTAGCCACGCCCCTGACCGCGCCGTTTTCGTCGAACAAGACTTCGGATCCGGCAAAACCGGGATAGATTTCGACGCCAAGGGCTTCGGCCTGCTGCGCCATCCAGCGGCAGACGTTGCCAAGCGAGATGACATAGTTGCCTTCGTTGTGAAAGCACTTGGGCAGTAAAAAATTCGGGATGCGATAAGAACCGCTTTCGGAGAACATCAGGAAGCAATCTTCGGTCACTGCCGCCTTGAGCGGCGCTCCCTTTTCCTTCCAGTCGGGAAACAATTCTGCCAATGCTCGCGGGTCCATGACCGCGCCGGAAAGAATGTGCGCGCCGATTTCGGAGCCTTTTTCGATCAGGCAAACGGAAATTTCCTGCTCCGCTTGCGCCGCCACTTCCTTCAGGCGAATCGCCGCTGCCAATCCCGCCGGACCACCACCAACAATGACAACATCGAAATCCATTGATTCACGCTGCATTTCCGTCTCCCTTTATCACTGAAGCAAAAGCTGATGACTGCCGTGATGGTTTTTCGTTGAGGGCCGCTGGGTCTTCCGGGGCTTGTCTCCAAGGCCACCGGAGCGCCGTCCATGGGCTACCGCATGGTAGCAGATTTCATCATATATGGAGTTGGAAAGCCAATACGATTTTCCGCATGAGGCGGCGACAATCCTCAGGGGCCGGATCGATAAGGCCCGTCCCGCGTCCAGGCGAGCGCGCATTCCGCGATTGCCTGGACGACGGCTTCTTCCTCGCCGACGGCTTCGGCCAATATCAGTTCGACATCGGGGCAAGCCGCGCGCAAGGCCGAGATCCGGCGCGGCAGGTCACGCTTGAGATGCCCGCTCCGGGCGATGAACATGGGGATGACGACGACTCGCCGGACTCCGTCGCGGGCCAGCGCAGCGAGACATGTTTCCAGATCGGGCGGCATGAATTCGAGAAAGGCCAGCGCAACAGGCGTTTGCGGCGCGCGCGCAGCGATGGCTGCCCGCACGCGATGAACGGGCGCTGCCCATTCCTGCTCGCGGGCGCCGTGTGCGAACAGGATCAGGGCCGTGTGCGCGGTAGTCGATGATGGGATTGGCGGTATTGATGCCGCAGTGCCGGAGAGGGAAGCTGCGGAAGATTCAAAGGAGGGCATCCCGCGATGTCCCCTGGCGGCGGATGATGGTACGCAAGGATTGCAATGCCTCGGTCTGGATCTGCCGCACCCGCTCGCGCGTGAGTCCAAGGTCGCTGGCAATCGCTTCCAGCGTGCTGATGCCGGTTTCGTTCAACCCGTAGCGGCGTTCGATGATCTGGCGCTGTTTTTCCGGCAATTGTTCAAGCCAGCTCCGCAGCAGCGTCATCAATTCGATTTCCTGCGTCCGCGTTTCGGGATTGACGCTGTTCTCATCGACGACGGCATCGAGAACGCTGTGTGTGGGATCGGCTTCCAGCGGCGTATCCAGCGATCCGATGTGTTCATTCAGGGCCAGGATGCGCCTGATTTCGTCAGCAGGGCGCTTGAGCTGGGCCGCCGCGCGCTCGATATTCTCTTCGTGGCTGCCCGAGCCTTCCAGACTGCGCATCGTCCGCAGGACGCCATTGATTTCCTTGATCACATGCACCGGCAGGCGGATGGTGCGCGACTGGTTCATGATGGCGCGCTCGATGTTCTGCCGTATCCACCAGGTGGCATAGGTCGAAAAGCGGAAACCGCGTTCGGGATCGAATTTTTCGAGCGCGTGGATCAATCCGAGATTGCCTTCCTCGATCAGGTCGGGAAACGGAATGCCCCGGTTCAGGTAGCGTTTGGCGATACTGACCACAAGCCGCAGATTGTGCTCGATCATCTTTTGGCGCGCGGGAAAACTGCCTGCGCGTATCGCGCGCGCCGTCGCTATTTCTTCCTCCGGCGAGAGCAGGGGGCGAGCGCCGATTTCACCGAGATAACGCTGCGTCAGGTCGGCCAGCGGGTCTCCGATGTGATCCGGCGAGAGTTCGGATTCTTCGCTGCTGGATTCATGGGTCTCTTCCGCAGAATCCGCCGGGGCATCATCAAAATAATTTTCCTCTGCATCGGGATCGTCCTCACCGGACGCCTCGAACGCATGAACACCCTCCGCCGCAGTTTCCGGCTCAAGCAGGGCGTTATCTTCCAAGGAAAAACCCCGGTTCGTTTTTTTCTTGTTGGGCATCAAATTCTCATCTTGGCGGGAGGTATTTCATCGGGTCGAGAGGCTTGCCCTGTTTGCGGATTTCAAAATGGAGCTTGACCTGGTCGGTGTCTGTACTTCCCATTTCGGCAATTTTCTGTCCCCGGGTCACCGTCTGTTTTTCCTTGACCAGAAGGGTCTGGTTGTGCGCATAGACGGAGGAGTAGGAGTCGTTGTGCCTGATGATGATCAGATTGCCGTATCCGCGCAGGGCGCTGCCGCTATACATCACCTTGCCCGAACCTGCCGCAATGACCGGATCGCCTGCCTTGCCGGCGATATCGAGCCCCTTGTTCGTGGTTTCGTTGTAGGTGGCGATCAGCTTGCCGTTGGCCGGCCAGATCCAGCCGACTTCATCAGCGGAATCGCCGGCAGCCTTGCTGTCCGCCGCTTTCGGGTCGGATGCCGAAGCAGCCCCGGAAGCGGGCGCCGGAGTTGTCGCTGCTGCCGGGGGCGTCGCCGCCGTCGCCACCGTTGCGGGTTTCTGGATTCTCGCCAGCGCTTCGTCGGAATAAGGTTCCTTGCCCGCCTTTGGCTCGCGTTTGGCGCCTCCGGCAGAAGAAGACGAAGACGCGGGAGGAGAGGAAACCGGGCTGCCGTCGAGGGAGCGGGATTCGACGCTGGCGCCGGCCGTGACCGGCTGCGCGACCGCGACCGCACTGCCGGCGCCGGGAGACTTGATGCGCAACTGTTGCCCCACCTGTAGCGTATAGGGGGCGCTGAGGTTGTTCCAGGCGGCGACGTCCTGATAGTTGAGGCCACGGTCGAGCGCGATTCCGTAAAGGGTTTCTCCCTTCTTGACGGTGTAATACGCATCCGCATCAGCCGAAGAGACCGCAACAACAGCGCCCGCCTTCTTCGGAACCTCGCGTTCGGCCACCGGAGCAGGCGATTTGCTCGCGCACGCGCTCAATACCGAGATGAACCCTGCCAGGCAAAGCATCGAAAACAGACGACGATTCTTCATTCCTTTCCTCATTCCTTTACTCCACCCCCGAGAGCAGCGGCACAAAACGAACGGCGTCGAACAGGGTCTTTTCAAAACCTTCCGGTTTGCGCTCGATCCGACACAACACCTGGGCCCCGGAATCCGATACGGAACCCAATGGCAGCATCATTCTGCCACCTTCTCGCAACTGCTGCAAAAGCGCCTCTGGCAACTCCGGGGTTGCTGCCGCCAGAACGATTGTATCGAAGGGCGCCGCTTCGGGCAGCCCGAGCTGCCCATCGCCGTGTTTCAAGCGTACCTTGAATTCACGGATTTTCCGCAAATTTTCCTTGGTGCGTTCGAGCAAGGCCCCGATTCGCTCGACCGCATAGACTTCCTCGCTGAGACGGGCCAGCACCGCCGCCTGATACCCGCAGCCCGCGCCGATCTCCAGCGCCTTTCCCAGGCTCCGGCGTCCTTCGAGCAACAGCTCGATCATCCGCGCGACGATGTAGGGCTGCGAGATCGTCTGCCCATGCCCAAGCGGCAGCGCCGTATCCTCGTAGGCGCGATGCGCCAATCCCTCGTCGACGAAAACATGCCGGGGCACGGCGGCAAGCGCCGCCAGCACCTTCTCATCGCGCACCCCCTGCTCGCGCACGCGCTTGACCATGCGCTCGCGCGTGCGCTGCGAGGTCATGCCGATTCCGTTGAGGGCGTTCATTCAGGAATCCTGCGCGGCCAGCCAGTCGCGCACGAATTGCAGGCGTTCGTTGTGGGTGAGGTCGATCTGCAAGGGCGTGATCGAAACGATATTGTTCGCCACCGCGTAAAAATCGGTTCCTTCCCCGGCGTCGGCGGCTTCTCCGGCGGGGCCGATCCAATAGACCGTTTCACCGCGCGGACTTTCCATGCTCACGACCGGCTCCGCCTTGTGCCGCCGTCCAAGCCGGGTCACTTCGGCGCCGCGCAATTCGCGCGAGGGAACATCCGGCACATTGACATTGAGCAGGATCGGCTCCCGCACCGGATACTGGATGAAGCGCCGCACCAGTTGCCGCGCCACCCTGGCGGCGGAGATGAAATTCTCCCCGTTTTTCCCTGCCAGCGAAATCGCAAAGGAAGGCACGCCGAGAAGATAGCCTTCCGTCGCTGCGGCGACCGTGCCCGAATAAAGCGTGTCGTCGCCCATGTTTGCGCCGTGGTTGATGCCGGAAATCACCATATCCGGCAGCGTATCGAGCATTCCTGTCACCGCGAGGTGGACGCAGTCGGTCGGAGTGCCGTTGACGTGGTAGAAGCCATTGCCGACCTGCCGGAGGATCAGCGGGCGATCCAGCGTCAGCGAATTGGAAGCGCCGCTGCGATCCCGTTCCGGCGCCACAACGGTAATCTCGGCGATGCTGGAAAGCGATTGCGCCAGGATTTCTATTCCGGGAGCGAAATATCCGTCGTCGTTACTGAGCAGGATGCGCATGAGCCTGTATTCCGAAGAAGAAAGGGAAATCAATCCACACGACGCAGCTTCTCCCGGCAGCGCCGCGCGTTTTCGACATAGTGCGCGGCGCTCCTGGAGAGCATGGCGATGTCGGCATCGTCCAGTTCGCGCACGATGCGGCCGGGAGATCCGAGGATCAACACCCGCCCGGGAAAGACCTTTCCTTCCGGGATCAGGGTATTGGCGCCGACGATCGACTGCGCGCCGATGACCGCGCGGTTGAGCACGACAGCGCCGATGCCGACCAGCGCGCCGTCTCCGATCGTGCAGCCGTGCAGCATCGCCTTGTGTCCAACCGTCACGCCGGAACCCATGCAGAGCGGCACGCCCTCGTCGGTATGCAGGACCGATCCGTCCTGGATATTGCTCTCGGCTCCGATCGTGATCGGATGGTTGTCGCCGCGCAGCACCGCGTTCCACCAGACCGAGGCGCGCGCGCCGAGGGTGACGCTGCCGATGATAACGGCATTGGGCGCGACCCAGGCATCGGACTCCAGCCGTGGGATTTTCGTATCGATTTCATAGAGGGGCATCATGATTCCTTCGTGATGTTCGGGCTTCCCGGCGCAGCAGCAGCGCCAGGATCGGCGGTATGCATAGTGTAGTGAGGATCACCATGATAACGATGACCGAGAACATCGCCTCATTCATCACGCCGAGTTGAAGCCCAGTCATCGCAAAGATCAGGCCGACCTCGCCGCGCGGAACCATGCCCCAGCCGATGATCCACTGATTGACCCCGCGTCCGGCAGCGAACCCGGCGACCAGTTTCCCGGCCACCGCGATGACGCTGATCCCCAGCGCGGCGACGAGGATTTCCGGCTGGGCCAGCGCGGAAAGATCGGTCTGCATCCCGGTGAGCACAAAGAACACCGGGACAAGGAAATAGCCGAAATGTTCGATCATCTGTTCGTGCTGGCGATGCGTATGACGCTCCAGCGCGTCGCGCAATGCGACCCCGCGCTCCTCCTGCAACAGCGGCTTGACCTCCTGGACGATCTTCGGCAACTCGAAATCCTTCAGGAACAGCGGCTCGAACAGCAAACCGGCGGCAAAGGCGCCGACGATCGGCGCGAGTCCAACCAGATGCGCGAGCCAGGCAAGGAACAACCCGGTCGACAGAATCTGTGCGAACAGCATCGCATGCGCATTGTCGATCCGCGCGAGCCCGCGCGAAAGGCGAGGCATCAGCAGCCGGCCGATGAAAATCGAAGCGCCGAGAAAAAGCGTCGCCTTCAGGCTCATCGCGGCAACCAGCAGAAAGCTGATCTCGCCCTCGCGCACCAGGCTGGAAACGACGGCAAGAAGAATCAGCCCGAGCACATCGTCGATCACCGCCGCCGCCAGCACGATTTGCGCTTCCGCCGATTTGAGGCACCCCAGGTCGCGGAAAACGCGCCCGGTAATTCCCACCGAAGTCGCCGCCAGCGTCGCGCCCAGAAAGATCCAGGTATGTCCGTTTTTCCCCGGAAGCAAGGCCGGGCCGAGGAAACACGCGAGCGCAAACGGAACCGCAACGCCCACCGTGGCCACCAGGGTCGCCTTGCCGCCGATCCGCATCAAATCGGAAAGGCGCGTCTCCAGCCCGATCTGCAAGAGCAGGATGATCGCCCCCAGCTCAGCAACGAAGGCGATGATCGTATCGGTCTTGATCGCCTCGAAACCCTGGATGCCGAAAAGCCCCAGATTTCCGAGCGCCACGCCGAGCATCAACTCGCCGAGCACGGCAGGCATCCCCAGCTTTTCCGCCAGCGGCGCGAAAAGCCGCGCAAGGATCAGGATCGCCGCCAGCCACAGAAGCTGGTCGCCCGCCACCCCGCCACCCGCAGCAAAGGCCGAAAGCGGAAAGAGCAGGGCCGCGCAGGAAATCAGCGCAACACGCCAGAGACCGCGAGGAAAGGAAGAATACATGCAAGGCGCCAGTAGATCACCGGCGCTCGGCTCCGCCAGCGCCCATCGCGCGCATCGCATCGGCATGCGAGGATTTCGGCGCCGCAAGACGGGCGGCATCGTAGCGGTGCAGGGTATCGTTCAGCGGCTCCGTCGCGCTCGAATGCGTATTCAACGCCTCAAGCAACTCCACCGGCGCCGCCCGGACCTTTCCGGCATCGAAAAGATAGCGGGCATTGCGCATGCAGGCATGGACAATCGCATCCGGCGTCTCGCCGGTATTTTGGGACACCTTCGCAAGCCATGCGTCGATGGTTTTCACCCGCGCCGCGTCCGTCGCCCCTTCCTTGGAAACCCGCAATATCCGCTGCGCAGGACTTTCCTTCGCTTCCTCCTGGGCAAAAACCAGCGAAACCTGCGGCGCAATCAAAAAGCCCGCCAATGCGAAGGACATGAACGCCATCCAGACAAAACGCTTCATTTCAGGCTCCGGGGAAAGTGGAAAGAGGGGCAATTATAGCGCTGCCCTTTCTTCCGGTTGAATGTGGAAACAGGGAGCTTTATTGTCATACTTTTCTAAATTACTGTAATAATTATTTTATAATAACCACTATAGTAGCCAAACATTATTTAAGTAAATTTAGAAAATTCATGGCTTGGGGTGATCTTGCGAACCTCAATATTCGACTTGATCTACTTGCTCCCAACCTTGGGGTCCGCTGCGCTCACCGCCAACATATGCGGAGCTTCACGCACTGAAATCAATTTGACTTGAGTATTATATTTATTCGATGTACAATAAATTATGTTGACTGTCATCGAAACTCCCGAATTCATCGCGGCAACGGCTCAATTCTGGAGCGATGCCGAGCGCGAAGAATTCATCGACTGGATTGCCGAAAATCCTGATGTGGGCGATGTCATTCCCGGCGCAAAGGGTTTGCGTAAGCTACGCTGGTTTGCGCTTGGCAAAGGCAAGCGCAGCGGCGCGCGGGTGATTTACATCGTGCGCACGGCGCGGGGCGATCTGGTGTTGGTGACGGCATACACCAAGGGACGGATTGAAAACATCCCGGCCAATCTCTTGCGTTCATTGATGGAGAAATACGATGTCTGAAACAAAGCTGGATTCGGAAACGGCTGCGCTGCTGGCTTCGCTGGAACGCGGATTGCAGCAGGCCGCCCGTGGGGATTTCGCCCGTGTGCATACGCCAGAGGAAATCAAGGCCCGGAAGAAAGCAGGCCGCCCTGCAGGCAGCGTGCAGGCTACGCACAAGCAACCCACGACGCTGCGGCTGGATGAGGATGTTCTGGCACGTTGGCGCGCATCCGGAAAGGGCTGGCAAACCCGCGCTGCTGAGGTGCTGGCAAAGTACGCGCCCCGGTAGCTGGAGGTGGTTTCGGCGACAAAAGCACGCAGGACGCCGACATCAAGCGCGCGAAGAAACTGGCAAAGGAGATTTGAACCATGACCCTCAAAACCATTCCTTTCGACCTGGCGAAATACCTCGACGACGAGGAACTGATTCAGGAATATTTCTCGCAGGTTCTCGAAGACGGAGACAGCGAGGAAATTGTGCGCGCCCTCGGCACCATTGCCCGCGCACGCGGCATGACAACACTGTCCGCCCAAACAGGGCTGGGCCGGGAGAGCCTCTACAAAACGCTTTCCGAGGGGAGCAAGCCGCGTTTCGATACGATCCTGAAAATCATCCGCGCCCTGGGTCTGAAATTCTCTGCACGGACAGTAATCTGCGAATGATTTTCTAAATTACTGTAATAATTCTTAATTAAAAATCACTACAGTAGCGGAATATTCTTTAAGTAAATTTAGAAAATCCATAGCTTGGGGTGAGCTTGCGAACCCCAACATTCGACTTTATCTGCTTGCTCCCAACGTTGGGGTTCGCTGCGCTCACCGCCAACCTATGCGGACTGGATCCTGCGACTCCGCTACGCTGCGCGCAGGATGACGGGTCAGGAGGTTCCGGCGCTTGCGCTCCGTCGTTCGGCACGCGCACCCGGTCATCCTGCGCGAAGTCGCAGGATCAGCGAAGTCGCGGGATCCAGAGGAAGATGTGCTCTCTGGCGCCAAGGTTTTTCGACATGATTTGCAGCGGCGTCCCGATTGGCGCTCCATTCATCCTGCATGCCTTGAACACCTGTCGAGCGCAATCCCCACCATTCATGGCGGGGTCAGCGAGACATGGCGCAGCAGGCGCCGAAGGCGCCCCGCATTGTGTCGAGGAATCCCCAAGCTTCAGGTTGGGGTGACTCAAAATCAACCCTTGCTTGCCGGGTGAACAAGTATCTTTCCTCTTGTTTTTTGTAACTTATAAATTACAATTAAGCCATGTTCAAGATTCGCACCCACCCTGAATTTGAGCGATGGCTGCTCGGCTTGCGCGATCAGGTCGCCCGTGCTCGCCTGATGAAGAGACTGAAGAAGGTAGAGCTTGGCCTGCTTGGAGATGTGGATTCCGTCGGAGAGGGCGTGTTCGAGATGCGAGAAAACTTTGGCCCCGGCTGGCGCATGTACTATGTTCAACGCGGCGAGGTGCTCATTCTGATGCTTGGTGGCGGCAACAAGTCCACGCAAGCCAGGGATATTCAAGCGGCCAGGGCGCTGGCCAAGGCACTGGAGGATTGAAAATGGAGAAGAAAATCAAGGTCCCGGAACTTCCGGCGTTCGATGCGGCCAGGTATCTGGATAGCGAAGAAATGATTGCCGCGTATTTGGCCTCGATCATGGAAGACGATGACCCCGCCTTGCTTGCGGCAGCGCTTGGCGATGTCGCCCGCGCCCGTGGCATGACGCAACTTGCCCGTGATACGGGTCTCGCACGGGAAGCCCTTTACCGCTCGCTTTCGGCCAATGGCAACCCGAGCTTCAGCACTGTCAACAAGGTGATGCGCGCGTTGGGCCTGAAACTGGTTCCACAACCGATTTCCTCGCGCTGAAACAGGACTGCAAACAGACGCGGCAGCCAGAATGCCTACAACAACTCCCCATACCTTCTGACAAATATCTTTTTGAATAGCGTCACCAGGGCCATGTACAGGCAAACCGTCAATGCCAGCCAGGGGAAGAATTGCGAAGGCAGGGCTGCCAGGCCGATTTCCCTGCCGAGGCTCGTAAAGGGGATGAGCGTCAGGGCCACGATCCCGGCCATCGTGAGCAGCGTGAGCGATGCGGAGGCGCGGCTCTGGAGGAACGGGATTTTCGGCGTGCGGAGCATATGGATGACGAGCGTCTGGGTCCACATGGATTCGACGAACCATCCCGCGTGGAAAACCGCGATGAAGGACGCCTGCATTTTCGGATCGGCAATCTGGTGAAACATCAATCCGCCGGCCACGGTGGGGCAAATGACGAAGTACAGCAACGCATAGGTCGTGATGTCGAATATCGAGCTTGTCGGGCCGATCCACAGCATGAATTTGCCGATCGAGGAAGCGTCCCATTTTCTCGGCTTGGCGAGGAATTCCTTGTCCACGTTATCCCACGGAATCGCGGTGCAGGAGAGGTCGTAGATCAGGTTCAGCAGGATCAACTGGATCGGCAGCATCGGGAGGAAAGGCAGGAAGGCGCTTGCCGCCAGCACCGAAAACATGTTGCCGAAATTGGAGCTGGAGGTCATCTTGATGTACTTGGTCATGTTGGCATAGGTCTTGCGCCCTTCGAGGAGGCCGCGCTCCAGCACCATCAAATCCTTTTCCAGCAGGATCACGTCGGCGGATTCCTTGGCGATGTCCACGGCGGTGTCCACCGAGATGCCCACATCGGAAGCCTTCATCGCCGCCGCGTCGTTGATGCCGTCCCCCATGTAGCCAACGCTGTGGCCGTTATTCCGCAAGGCCGTGATCACCCTTGCCTTCTGCTGCGGCGAGAGCTTGGCGAATACGCGCACTTCTTCCGCAGCCTCGCCCAGGGCCTTGTCGCTCATCGCGTCCAGATCCGAGCCGAGCAGGATCCGGTCGACGGGAAGTCCTACCTGGCGGCAGACGCAGCGCGTCACCTTGTCGTTGTCGCCGGTCAGGATTTTCACATCCACGCCATACTCGTTCAGGGCCTTGATCGCGCCGGCGGTCGATTCCTTCGGCGGATCGAGGAAAGCCAGATAGCCCATCAGCACCATATCCGATTCATCGGCCACCGAAAATGCGCCCACGGGCGACGGATTATGCTTTTGGGCCACGGCGATGACGCGCATGCCGTCTTCATTCAAATCCTCGACCTTCTTCAGGATATACGCCCGGATCTCGTCGGTGAGCGGTTCCACCTTCCCCTCGTATTCGGCGTGGCTGCACACCGAAAGCATTTCCTCCACCGCGCCCTTCGTGATCATTTGCGTTGCGCCGTTTGCCACCACGACACTCATGCGGCGGCGCTCGAAATCAAACGGAATCTCGTCGACCTTGATGAATTTATCCGCCAATCCGCGCAACTCGGAAGCGTTGCCCTCTTCGTCCTGCGTCCTCTGGATAATCGCAACATCCATCAGGTTTTTCAGCCCGGTCTGGTAATAGCTGTTCAGGAAAGCGTGGCGCAGCACACGGCTGTCTTCGTCCCCGTGGATATTGAGGTGATAGAGCAAGACCACCTTGTCCTGCGTGAGCGTCCCCGTCTTGTCGGTGCAAAGAATATTCATCGAGCCAAGATTCTGGATCGAGTTCAGGTTCTTGATGATCGTCTTTTCCCGCGACATCGCCACCGCGCCCTTGGCAAGGCAGGTCGTCACGATCATCGGAAGCATTTCGGGCGTCAGCCCCACGGCGACCGACAGGGCGAACAGGATCGCCTCCACCCAGTCGCCCTTGGTAAAGCCATTGACGAACAGCACAATCGGAACCATGACCAGCATGAAGCGGATCAGCAGCCATGACACCGTATTGACGCCTTTTTCAAAGCCCGTCTGCACGGGCTTGGCGCTGACGCTTTTCGCCATTTCGCCAAAAATCGTGTCGTCTCCGGTGGCCAGCACAACGCCTGCCGCGCTGCCGGAAACGACGTTGGAACCCATGAAGGCAAGATTCGGAATTTCGGTCAGGGCGCCGTCATCCCGCGCGACGCTGGAAAGCTTTTCGACCGGATCGCTCTCGCCGGTCAGCGCCGACTGGCTGATGAACAAATCCCGGGCGTGGATGATGCGCATATCGGCGGGAATCATGTCGCCCGCCGCAAGAAGCACGATATCGCCCACGACGACCTCTTCGAGCGGAATTTCCCGGTTTCCCGTTTCCTGCCGCCGCACATTGATCGTGGTCGTGATCATCTTCAGCAGGTTTTCGGCGGCATGCCCGCTTCTTGTTTCCTGCACGAAGCGCAATATCCCGGAAACGAACACCATCGTCATGATGATGATGACCGCGACCGGATCGGCTTCCCCGGCCTCTGCCAGGACAATGTCCGTAAAGACCGACACCACCGCCAGCCCGAACAGGATCGCGGTAAAGGGATTGATGAACGCCTTGCCGATCCGCTTGAACAGCGAATCCTTCTCGCCGTGCGTCACCCGGTTTTCCCCGAAATTCTCGCGGGAAAGCTCGACAAGCTCCTCGCTCAAGCCCTCGTAGGTCGACTCCAGCGTATTCAGCAAATGATCCGTTTCGGCGGCGGCGGCAAATCTTAATCTGCCGTTCAACTCGCTACGGTGCGCCATTGCCCTGAGTTTCGTCGCGACGCGACGATTCATGACCCTGCTCATTGTTCTGCATCCCTGTTGACGGGTAAGCTTCCAGCATAAAAAGGGAGTGACATCCTCGATTTGCCAATCGCCCCGCCAAGCCTCTCCAAAGCATCGGGCGGATTGCCATCCGCTCCTACGCAGCCTTTGGAAGTAAAAGGGATCATTCCCGAATTCCTGCAACCCTTGATTGACGGGCAAACGGCCCGGGGAGGATACTCCCCCGGTTTTTGCCCGTCAACGCCATATGAACAGGGTTTTTTATGCAGAATGAGAGTGTCGCATGGAAGCCCCTCCTGGGCATCGCCTTCTTCCTCGCCCCGCTCTCCGGCGCGAAGCGCCGCAGGATTGCACGCATCCCCTGGATCCTGCGACTCCGCTTCGCTCCGCGCAGGATGACAGGTGCTGGGCTCGCCCCTGCCTGCGGATTTGTCATCATGCGCATTTTGCCTCACCCAACTTGCAGGGAACGATGGCAATCGCCCCGTCGACGGCGGCACGGGCAATGGCGTTGATCAGGGCTTGCAGGGAGGCGGCGGCCTTGTCCGCGTCGATGCCGACGCCGAAGAGCGCGCCGGGGATGCCGTCTGCGGCGATTTCGACGAAAGCGGCGGTGCGCGTGCCGCTTTTCGAGGCTGCCGGGCGTTCTTCATGGGAAAGCAGTTTCAGGCCGGCAGCGGAAGCGTTCAGCGCCTGCCATGCCGCGTCGATGAAGTCCTTGCCGAAGCCGGAACAACTGAAGTTTTTTCCTTCGCGCTCAAGGAAGATTTCGATGTGCTGGCGGCCTGCTTCGGTTTCGTGAAGCCGATGCCCGAGCAGGCGGAAGGAATCCACGGGAAAGAGATATTCGCGCTCGAAAAATTCCCGGATTTCTTCCGCGCTGATTTCGCGCCCGGATTCGTCGGCATGGCGCTGGACGGCGGAACCGAATTCCACCTGCAAGCGGCGCGGAATGACGAATCCGTAGGCTGCTTCGAGCAGCCAGGCCACGCCGCCCTTTCCCGACTGGCTGTTGATCCGGATGATCGAGTCGTAGGTGCGCCCAAGGTCGGCGGGGTCGACCGGCAGATAGGGCACTTCCCAGTGCGCCTCCTTTCCGGCCTTGCGCGCCGCCATGCCTTTTTTGATCGCGTCCTGGTGCGAACCGGAAAAGGCGGTGAAGACGAGATCGCCAGCGTAGGGATGGCGCGGATGCACCGGAATCCGGGTGCATTCTTCGGCGCAGCGGGCGATTTCGTCGATGCGCGAGAAATCGAGTCCGGGGTCGATGCCCTGTGCATAGAGGTTGAGCGCCAATGTCACGAGGTCGGCGTTTCCGGTGCGTTCGCCGTTGCCGAAAAGACAACCCTCGACACGCTCCGCGCCGGCCATCAGCGCGAGTTCCGCCGCCGCGACGGCGCAGCCTCGGTCGTTGTGCGGATGCACGCTGAGAATCAGCGCGTCGCGGTGTTTGAGATTGCGGTGCATCCACTCGATCTGGTCGGCATAGACGTTGGGCGAGGCGACTTCCACCGTCGCCGGAAGATTGACGATGGCTTTTCTTTCCGGCGTCGGCTGCCAGACATCGAACACGGCGTCGCAGATTTCCCTGGCAAAATCGGTTTCGGCGGCGGAGAAAGTTTCCGGGCTGTACTGAAAGACCCATTCGGTTTGCGGCCTTTTTTCCGCTTCGCGCCGGATCACCCGCGTGGCTTCGACGGCAAGCGCCTTGATGCCGGCGCGGTCGGTTCCAAAGACGATTTCGCGGAAGGCCGGCGCGATGGCGTTGTACAGATGCACAATCGCCCGCCGCGCGCCGTCGAGCGCCTCGAAGCTGCGCTCGATCAACGGCGCGCGCGCCGGGCTCAGGATTTCGATCGTCACGTCCTCGGGGATATGGCCGCCTTCGATCAACAGGCGCGTGAAATCGAATTCGGTCTGCGAGGCGGAAGGAAACGCGATTTCGATTTCCTTGAAGCCCATCGCAACCAGCCGCTTGAAGAAGCGCAATTTGGCTTCTGCATTCATCGGTTCGAACAGGGCCTGGTTTCCGTCGCGCAAATCGCTGCTCATCCAGACCGGCGCGCGCTCGATGCGCCGATCCGGCCAGCGGCGTCCGCGCAAGGCGATGTGGGGAGAATGGCTGAAGGGACGGTATTTGGTTTCGGGATGCTGCAACATGATTCCTGCTCCTTTAAAAATAATCGGAAACCGGCGCAAGGAATGGCTGTCAGGCTGCCGGAGGGGAATTCGCGGCCTGGCAGCCGGGTCGCAGTCGCAGGAACTGGAGGTTTTGGGGAATCGCGGTGTGAAATCGAGACACGGTTTTCTCCGGAAGAAAGCGCAAACGGCGCTTTCCCGAAAAGGGAAGCGCACAGGTTCAGCAAGAAGGGGAAAAAATGATCTGCCCGTCAGGGCAGCAGCAGGGAGCGCAGCAGGGCCGGAGAAGAGAACGCGAACACGCCCGCCACGTCTGGGGCGGCGTTGAAATCCGGGGAGATAAGGGCGGCGTTCATGGGAAAATCCGTAGTCTTGCGTTTGAGGCTATCAAGAATTTTAGGCATCGGTCAAGCGTTTTTTTATACAGCTCATGCTTTCGACATTCCCCCTCCGCCCCTGGCTCCGCGCCCACCCCTGGCGCGCGGGGCTGGCGGCCTTGCTTTCGCTGCTGCTCCTGCTCGACCGGGTTTTTCCGCCACCCGTTTCGCTGTCCTTCTCGCGCGAGGAGCCAGGATTGATCGTCGTCGCCGAGGACGGCACGCCATTGCGCGGCTGGCCGGACGGCGACGGGGTCTGGCGTTATCCGGTACGCATCGACGAAGTGTCGCCGGAATACCTGGAAGCGCTGGTCACTTACGAGGATCGCTGGTTCTACTGGCACTTTGGCGTCAACCCGGTCTCGCTTGCGCGCGCCGCCGCGCAGTGGGTACGGTATGGAAAGATCGTTTCCGGCGGCTCGACGCTGACGATGCAGGTCGCGCGGATCATCGACCCGCATTCGCGCACGGTCACCGGAAAACTCAAGCAGATCGCCCGCGCCGTGCAACTGGAACTGCGTTATTCAAAACGCGAAATCCTGGGGTATTACCTCAATCATGCGCCGATGGGCGGCATCGTCGAAGGCGTTGAAATGGCCAGCCGCGCCTATCTGGGCAAACCCTCGGCGCAACTTTCGGCAGCAGAGGCCGCGCTCCTGGTCGTGCTGCCGCAAGCTCCGTCGCGCTTGCGGCCCGACCGCACAGCGGAACGGGCGCAGGAAGCGCGCGACAAGGTGCTCGCGCGGATGGCCGAATCCGGCCTCTGGAGCCAGGAAACCGTCGATGACGCCCGCATCGAGCGCGTCGGCGTTTTTCCGATCCGGGGCCATTGGCTTGCGCCGCTGGCCGCCGAACGATTGCGCCGCGAGGAGCGCAAAAAATCCGGAAAACGCGGCGATAGCAGCAGCGGCCCTGCCGTGATCCGCTCCACGCTCGATCCGGAATTGCAGACGATGATCGAGCGTCTGCTCGCCGACCGCGTGGCGAGCCTGCCGCCGCGCGTTTCCATCGCCGCGATCGTGATGGAAACCGACACCCTCGCGGTGCGCGCCTACGCCGGTTCTGCCGACTTTTCCGATCCGGCGCGGTTCAACCATGTCGATATGGCGCGCGGCGTGCGCTCTCCCGGCTCGGCCTTGAAACCCTTCCTCTACGCGATGGCCCTGGACGACGGATTGATCCATTCCGAAAGCCTTTTGACCGATGCGCCGCAAGCCTTCGGCGGCTACGAACCGGGCAATTTCCAGGCCGAATTCAGTGGCCCGGTCAGCGCGGCGACGGCGCTGCAACGCTCGCTCAATGTCCCGGCGGTCGACCTGCTCGACCGCGTCGGCCCGGCGCGTTTCGCAGGACGGCTGCAAAACGGCGGACTCACCCTGCGCCTGCCCGCCGGAACCTCGCCGAACCTGAGCCTGATCCTTGGCGGCGCGGGCACGACGCTGGAAGAACTCGTCGGCGCTTACCGCGCGCTGGCGGCCGGCGGATTGGCCGGAAAACCCCGCCTGAAGCCGGAAGCGCCGCTTGTCGAATCGCGCCTGATGAGCGCGGGCGCCGCCTTCATCGTGCGCGACATCCTCGAAACCGGAGGCCATCCGGATCGCCCGTTCAATGAAGCCTCCGGGCCACGCCTGGCCTGGAAAACCGGCACCAGCTTCGGCTTCCGCGACGCCTGGGCGGTCGGCGTTTCCGACGCCTACACCCTCGGCGTCTGGGTCGGACGTCCGGACGGCACCCCGAATCCGGGCTTCTTTGGCGCAAACGTCGCCGCGCCCTTGCTGCATGAAATCGTCTACGCGCTGCCGCGCCGAACCGGCGGAATTCAGACGCCCTCCGCGCCGGAGAGCGTCCGGGCTGTGACAATCTGCTGGCCGCTCGGCCTGGCCGAAGCGCAGACCGAAGCCGAACACTGCCATTTGAAATACCGCGCCTGGTCCCTCGACAACGCCGTTCCACCGACGCTGCCCGACCGCGCGGGCGGACGCGGCCTTCTGGAAACCATCTGGATCGACCCCGGCGATGAACTGCGCACAACCCCCGCGTGCAACGCAAAAGCCACACCCCGGCGCATCGCGCGCTGGCCGGCGCTGCTGGAGCCCTGGCTCTCGGCCCCGGAACGCCAACGCTACGGCTTGCCGCCGTGGTCGCCGAACTGTCCCCATGCTGCCGAAAACACCGCCGGAATGCGCATCGCCGGCCTGTCTCCCGGCGCCCAACTGCGCCCCGCCCCGGGCCGCCAGACAATTCCGCTGACGCTCTCCGCCACTGGCGTCACCGGGAAAGTGTGGTGGCTCCTCGACGGCAAACTCAACGGCGCCACCTCCGCCAACGCACCGCACCACCTCAGCCTCGACCGCAACGGCCCACGCACCCTGACCGCCATGGACGAATCGGGCCGCTACGCAAGCCTGTCGTTTTCGGTGCGGGGGATTGGGGAGTGAAGGGGGAAGCGGGGAAGATGATTTTCTAAATTACTTAAATAATATTCCGCTACTGTAGTGATATAGAATCAATAATTCTTTATTCTAATTTAGAAAACAACTCCCGGATATTCCCTCATTGCAGTGAGCGTGGGAGCCGTTATCCTGTAGGCAAGCGAAAATTTTGGCGTAGTTTCGCGCATATTTTTACGCAGTTAAAAATTAACCACTGTCATTTTTAGGCGCGGGTGGCGCCTCCGATAGTTTGGCTTTTCTGAAGGCAGGCTCCCAGGTTGCCGGTGCCTCGTCTTGAGGGCGGAGAATGGCCTTGCCGCTCTCCAGCATTTCCAGCGCCTGAAGGATCAGCCGTATTCCCATCGGCCCCAAGTCACGGCGCCACAAAAACTCGGGAGTATCGCCCGCACGAACGTGGCACCAGTCCTGACAAATGATCGGGCCGGTGTCCGCTCCATCGTCCATTTGATAGACGGTGCCGCCGGCGACCGGGTCGCCCATGTGGATTGTCCAGCGCACGGCGTCTCGACCGCGATGCCTTGGCAGTAGCGAGGGGTGGTAGCCGATCGCGCCGTGTTTGGCCTTTGCGCGCGCGTCCGGGGCGATAAATGTGTGCGCGTGCGCCGCCACGATGACATCGACCGCTGCCGGAACATCGCTGGCGCTCAGGCGCTGGCCGACGTGAATGGCTGGAATCCCGCGCTGCAGGGCTGCCGCGTAGAGGCGGTCGTATTCCTCCCCCGCGCAAAACGGCGCGGCTGCCCGCACCACTTCGTGGCCGGCGGCGGCTACCGCGTGCAGGGTTGCCGCTCCCATCCATTTCTGGCCGACGATCATTACGCGCATGCCGCCTCCTCGCCCAGATAGCGGAAGCCTTGCACGGCACGGAAATGCCCTCCGAAGCCGCCGTGATGGCTTTTGGGGCGCCCATGCCGCACCGCCGAGCGCTCAAGGGATTCGCTGCACCGCACCTTGTTCTCCCCGTACAGCCTCGCGCTCACCTGTGTCCACGCCGGATTGCGACGTAACGCAGTGGCCAGTCCGGGGTGCGAGGTGTGAAACAGCGTGCGCAATGGCAGCCCGTAGCGGTTTCGCCCTGCCAACCAGGCGGCGCAGACAGTATCAAGGAAGCGGATTCCGATGCCGGCCCCCTGCCACTCCGGCATCACTACCAGACGGCAGGCGCGGGCCTCAACCAACCCCGGTCGCGTCGAAACGGCAAGGTGCGCCACCGGGCAATTGTCGATGAAACCCACGTAATTGGTGGAAGCGATCATGTGCGGCAGTTTCAGATAGTGATGCGGCTCAAACTGCGGCCAATAGCGCCAGTCGGTTTCGACGATATCGAGTTGCAAGGGCGGTCGGCGTCGAAGACACCCCCGTTGAAAGCGCCCGGAGGCGGTGTCATAAACCCAGTCTGGCCGCAGCCAGTCGGCGATGTCGTAGTGGCAGGAGAGCAGCACGCACTGCCCGCCGGTACGCCGCCACGCCTTTCCGAACGCCAGCGCGCCGACCCTGGCAATTTGACGGTCGATCGTCGACGTGAATTCGTCGATCACCACGCGGGCCGGGGCATCGCAAAGCACGCGCGCCAGATCGGCGCGGAAGCGCTCGCCGGTCGAGAGCACCTGATACGGGCGCAGCCAGGACGGGACGCTGCCGAGACCGACCGCCGAAAGCGCCGCCGTCGCGGCGTCGAACGAACCGCCGGCACCGATCACATCAATGATGGGCAGGTTTCTTGGCCAATCTGCCGAATACACGCTCTCGTCCCACAGCGCCCGGCCCAGACTCGACTTCCCAGACCCGGACGGCCCGACGATCAGCCCGATTTGCCAATCACCGGCCTCGATCGGCAAATCGGCGTCGAGCGTGAAATTGGCGCCGGACTCCACATTGAAAAGCGACTTCACCCGCGCGGCGCGGTAGCCGTCGAAATCGGTACAGCGGTTCCTGATTTCGATTCTCATACGGTCACCACCTTGCAGGCGTAGCCCTGCCGCTTCAATTCGAGATACACCTTTTTTTGTGCTGACTCATCGGCGCAAACCACAATTACTCCGTACTGCTGGCGGTATTTGAACCCGTTATGGCCGGGTGGCTGCCGTTTTACTTTTTCCGACATGAGCATCTCCATATAAAGACGCTCCATGGCGTTCCGGTTCGGGATTCTTGACCCTCAAAACATTATGTGCGCCGCAGCGCGGGCACTTGATACGCAACTCGCTGAACGCGGCCTCCGCCAATTTTTTACGGCACGCCGTGCAACGTACTTCTTCCATTTTTTGGTAGTGTCTCATTTTGAAAATAGCAGCCAGCGGACAGGTTGCTTCTGTGGCAAAAAAATAAAACAAAAACGATTGATGCTTTCCCTGTCAAGCATTCAGTTCAGTTTGCGAATTTGTGCAATTTCGCAAACTCCGGCACGGGCGCGACATGTCGGCGAACCGCTATGACTTTTGGGAGAGCATCCATGATCGACACCATGTCTTTCGATAGGCTTGATCGACAGATTGTCGATCAAGCCATATCACCGAATTTCAAACTGAGACACTACCCATTTTTTGCAAGCCTTTTTCAAAAACTGAAACTCTGCTAGGCTTGCCCGCCGTCGCGCGATGGTGGGCAGCCTTGGGTTGGCTCGCAGGGGCTACTGCGGGTTTGCTGGCCGGGGGGATGCGTCAACATCTCCCCGGTCGTTGTCTCTTTACCTCATTTGGCGCTCAACCTTGAGCGTCCACTACACTTTCTACCGACTTCGCGCAGTGATCCGGGTCGATCCAGTCCAGCACCTTGCAGAGCAGGCATCCCCAGCGCTTTCCGTCTTTTTGGGCTTTGGCCGCGCGGCTTGAAACGGTCTGCGCCTCGTCGTCATTGGCCGCCGCGTTCGCAAGGCGGTCGTAGGCAACGCCAAGCTTCCAGGCGCGGTCTGGGTTGGTGCAGATTGCCCAGGCCATGCGCAACGCGATAAGCCCGGCGATGAGTTGGCAGAACAAAAAAACAAGAAAGAGTTTCCAGCGCGGCATGCTTAGTCCCCCAGAATCTCGGCGGCGCGGCCCGGCGGAAGCAGGCCGCAGGCTTCGAGCATCCACACGCCTGCAGCGGTGGTAGGATCGTCCAGGTTGATCGAATCCGCGTTTTGCAGCGCGAAAAGATAGGCGTTAAGCGCCGGATTCTGCTGGGCGGCGGTGAGCAACGTAGCCTGCTCTTCGGGCGTGAAGCGCCGCAGAAATTTAACCCGCGAGAGTTGTCGGACTGTGATCAGGTCGGCATCAGTGACCTCCCACCGGTAATCGGTGATGCTCGAAAAATCCTGAAGCACCCAGACTTCGTCTTCGGCCCGCGAGGAAGCCCGGCGCACCGCCTCGCGCGCGGCCAGCACTTCTGGAAGCGTCTCGCCGGGCAGATCGAGCGTATCCCGCTCACGGGCACGCTCAAGCCGCCAGTCGAGCGCGGCAATGCGCTCCGAGGCTTCGACCTTGATCCGGGCGATGCGAGTGTCGCGGGCTCTCATGCGTTTAATCTCAGTATCGATTTTTAGTGCGCCGTTTTCGACGACCAGAAAGGGCGCGTCGGCTTCGTCGTAGCCTTCCGGGAGAGGGTATGGCGTCAGGTTTCCGTGGATTTCGTCCGGAAAATCGGTGTATCCGGCCAGCGTGCCGGATTCGGTCATCAGTGCGTAGCTCATTGTGTAACTCCCAGCATTTGAAGTGTTCTGATTCCGGCATAACCTTCTGTTGGGGATGTCCCGGAGCCTGATATCGAAAGAACGGACAAGCGCCAACGGGCGGATTTCATGACGTTTTTAATATCGAATTTAAATAAGTCGCCTGAACCTTCGAGTTGCCTGGTATCTACGGCGACCCAGTTGCCAATTTCATTGCTCCAGGCTTCCAATACTATCGACGTTGGCGGACGGGCCCCGATGGTCTCCCCTTGAATCCAATACTGAAGCAAGGAAACTTCGGCGGGAAAGTCATACTCCAGCCAAGCGGGAATCCCGTATCTTGCCGCGCACCAATAATAGGAGCTGCCTCCATCAAAAGCTTTCCATGCGGCACATCCAGGTGAATAAAAACTGCTGGCGCTGGCGGTTCCTGATGGATCGGTGTTGCTTGTCATCACCGGAATTTTCGTGACGCCAAAAAAGTCCATCAGATCATCGGATGAAACCCCGACATTGATCAGCGACTGAAGAGAGATTCCCGAGTCGAGCATCACCTGAAGAGAGATTCCCGAGTCGAGCAAGAGATTAAAAAATCCCGGAATCCCCATTACGATTTTGCTCTCGATCAATTCTTTCAGCATTTCCTTTAAAAGAACGGGGATGACGATGGCATTGTTCAAAAGAAGAAGAAACTTCTGGAGGTTCTCGTTATCCGAAAGGCAGGCATCCAGTTCTGCGCCTGTCCATGGGTGTGAGATGAAAAAGCCAAGCTCATCTATCGGGATAACCCGGTTTATCTCCATGCGCAGGTTTTCGATTTCCTGCATCCCGCCCGCCGCATTGGCAGCGCCCTGTGCAATGGCTGCGGCGGTTTCGGCGGCAGAGGCGAAGCTGCCTGCAGCCGTCTGCGCTGCCTGTGCAATGTTGGCGTATCCGGCGATATCGCTCAAAGCGGCGGAAGCCGTATTCGCCGCGCTGGCGGCAGTTTCAGCCGATTCGGACGCCCCTGCGGCATTCGCCTCGACGCTCGCTTTTGCCGATATCGCATCCAGCGCCGCAGCGCTGGCGGAAGCGGCCGCAGACTGCGCCGTGCTGGCGGCGGAGGTTGCATTCGCCTCCGCCGTTTGCAGCGCCGTCAATGCCGTTTGAAGGCCATCGGTAGCCGCGCCCATCGAACCGGCCAGCCCTTCCACCTCCTCTTTCAGCCCCGCCACGGAAGCGGCGGCCGAAAGAGCGTCTTCGGCGGCGGAAAGGATTTCCACTTTGATCCCGGTGAGATCGGCGGCGGCCTGCGCGGCGGTCTCCGCAGCCCTTTGCGTCTCCGCCACAAGGCCGGTGAGCACCCCCGCCGCCAAAGCCGCCTCCGATTGCGCGCTCGCCGCATCGCTGGCGGCAGCAGCAGCGGCGGAAGCCGAAGCCCCCACGGCCTCTTTCACGGTGGCAGCGGCCCGTGCAGCGTTTTCCGCCTCAATCGCTGCCGCTTGCGCCGTTTCTGCCGCATCGCCCAAAGCATTGGCCGAAGCGGTTGCCTCCAACGCGGCGGCGCAGGCGGCGGCCCTTTCGGCCTCAGCCGCGCCCGCTGCCGCTTGTGCGGCAAGGCAAGCGGCGTCTACAGCTTCCGCCCTGGCGAGAGCCTCGTCGCGCGCCGCCGCCGCCGCCGCCTGTGCCGCCAGGGCGGCGTCTTGCGCTGCCTGCGCGCTGGAAACAGCGGAAGCCGCGGCCTCGATATCGATCTTTACGCCCTCGACTCCTTCCATGTCGCGGTTATGATCCTCGACCAACTGATTCAACTGGCCGATATAATTTTCCTGCCCGTCATAGAAACTGGCCCTGATAGCCATGTCTTATACCTCCTCAAGGTCGATGGATGCGGCATAGCGCAGATGCGATGCCTGAGTCTGCGCGATATCGCGGATAAACTTCGCTAGCAGGGTGTAATCTGCCGCGCGGCGCATGCCCGCCTGCGGGCTCACGCTCACCAGAAAATCCTTAACCAGCCCGTTTCTGCCGATCACCTCGGCAAGCCGCGAGCGGTCGCGCTCGCTCAGATTACCGAGCTGAATCGATAGCTTCCGCAGCTTTGCCCCGGCATCGGTGCGCAGCGTCCCGTCGGCGGCGCGGCTCTGCTTGGAAAGATCGGAAAAAGTCAGGCCGAAGCCGCGCGAAAGGTTGTAATCCGGAATCCAGACCTCGCCCGCCACCAGCCTTGCCGCCTCGAAAAATTCCGGCTTTGCGGCATCCCACAAATCGATCAGCAGGCAATCGCAGGCCACACTTCGAGGCAACCAGTAAAGCCCGAAAGGCGGCGCCCCCCCGAAAGCGCGCGCCCCCAAAGGATCGAAGCCCCAATCGAGTTCCCCGAGTTTTTTCGGCGGCGCAACCGCCGAAATCCCGGAATCAAAGACGAGGGCATCATCGAAATAAGCGCAAATCCGCCACTGCGCCGTCGCAGAAAAATTCCCCCGCAGCAGCGCCACGCACCCGATCTGCCGGCTTTTTGTCCAGGAAAGCGCCAGGCGCGCGGTACTGTCTCCCGCCGCGCGCCAGACATCGGAACGGCTGGCCACTTGCAGATTCTCCGGGCCTGTATCCGCCGAAGCCGAAGGGCCGCTGATCAAAGCCTCATCGGCAACATTGAAGGGCACAAAGCGCAAGCGGTGCGCTCGGGAAGCGGAATCGCTCATCAGGCTTTTCTCAGCAGAATCGCGGCCCAATTGACGCCGTTATCGAGGGAATACTGAAGCCGCAAGGGATTTCCATTCGCATCCGAAACCCCTCCCGAGACCATTAAATTACCGAGCACCAAGCAGTTTCCAGAGGAAAACACCCCAAACCCGGAAGACAGGCTGGCCACCCCGCAGACCCCGAAGGCGGCGCCGATCCCCGCAACGCCGACCGAATTGAGGCTGGTAGCGTGCCCGACGACCCCGCACGGAATGCCCCCCGCAGGGCCGGAGGTCTGCCGGAAATAACCCGCCGGACGGGCGGTGTAATTCTGCAGCGCGTAAAAGGTAACCGACTGCGCGTTGATCCCGTAGGCATACACACTGCCATCGGTATCGATATCCCCGGAAAAGGTAGCCTCGCCGGTGTTACTCAGCGCCAGCTTGACCCGATTTCCATAGACTCCGGCGAGGCCGCGCTGGGTCATCGCCATCCCGGTGCCGGAGACGACACCGGCGCTGTTGATGGTCACATTCCCGGCGACGAAACCCCCAGCATTCTGGATATTGATCACCCCGGAGAGAATATCGCTCCCGGACTTCGTAAGCTTTCCAGAGACCGCACTTTGCGCCTGCCCGGCGGCCGCTGCGGCAGCATCGGCGGCGGAGTTGGCTTCCACGGCACGGTTATGCGCCTCAAGCGCCTGTTGTCTGGCAAGCGCCGCCTCCATTGCCGCTGCAAGCGCGGAATCGGAAACCTCGCCGACCGTGCCGGGGCCGCCCGGATTGTCGACAATCGGCGTCTCGCGGCTCAGCGAAACCTCCAGGGGCACAATGCGCGGGGAAGTCGCCTGCAAGCGCAAAATCCTGGTAGATCGGATCGAAGACATCACACCGCCTCCGGCAAAATCAGCGCCTCGACCGTCACGCGATCGGCGGCGGTATCTTCCGAAAGCCCGATCACAACGCCCTTGTGCCAGCACCCGGCGCGCTCATCGGCAATGCGCACCGCCTCGCCCAGATCGAGCATGAACCCGCACGCAAAACAGCGCACCTTCACCACCTTGCGCGGGCGCGCCCGCAGCGCCAGCCGCCGCGCCGCTTCTGCCGCCGCATCGGCCTCGCGCGCCAACAGTGTTTCTTCCATTTCCGGCGACGACGTATAACGGTGCAGATCGACGCGGGCTTCATCCGTCGCGCTCGCTTCTTCCCATTCCTTGGCGAATTCAGAGAGACTCGATTCCGGCAAACCCTCGGCCAGCCCGGTTTCCGTGGGCGTCCAATTCCGCCCCCACCCGAGTTTCACCGCAGGCGCGGCAGGGATGATCTCGGAAATCTCGAAGCTTCCCGCCTCGTAATCCCCGCGCCCGATCGAGCGCGCCGGAGCGGCGGACAAAGACTCGATCGAAGGCATCCGCCAAATCCGGAGCCTCCCGTCGCGACCGAAATAGACCGCAGCGCAAAGACTGCGGCACAGCGCATCGATCGCCTCGAACACCGAACTTCTATCCGGGAGGTAGAGCCCCACCGGCTGCGGATTTTCCGCCTCGAACCCGTTAAAAATCGCCATATCGATTTCGGCGGGGGAAAGGCGCAGCCTCGCGTCGCCATATCCTGTCGCCAATTCAAGGGCGATTCCCGCCACGCTGCAAGGCCACTCGCCCGCAGCGTTTTTCCCGGCCAGTGCCCCCTGCACATCGCAAGTAATTTGCCCGACCGGCTGCTGGCCCATTTTGAATCTGCCGGAGGCGGCATCGATCGTGCACTTTGAAATCGGATCGCCGTTATCGCGCACCTCCAGCACCGCCTCGCAGGCCCCGTCATTGACCTGATATTCATGCTGGCCTTCATCGACCAGCAGCGGCACAACGTTGAAACACTCGCCAAAGGCCAGCGGAACCAGCATCTCCTTATTATCCGAATCGCCGCCGAGCTTGTTTTCCGAAACCGGAAAATTCAGGCGCAGCATCTCGTCATAAATCTCGAACGCAATGAAATTGCGTTGCGGCTTGATCCTGCCGATACGCCCGAAGAAAAAAGGGCGGAAATCGGCACGCCGCCAGTCAGGCGAACCGTGATAAAGCCGGATCGAGCGCTTGTCCCAGACATCATCCAGCCAGGAGTCCAGGGCGCCGTCGCTGTTGTCGAGCACCAGATCGCCACGGCTGACGGTCAGCGCCATTTCTTCCGCCGTCACCGCCAACTGGCGCGAAAATTCGACCCCGCGCGCAATCCGCGCCTGATAACTGACGTGCTCATTACTCACATAACCGAAATCTGAGAGGCATCGGGTGATTTCCTCGCCCTCATGGTTGCACTCGACTTCGGCCAGCAGCACACGATGGCGGCCGTCCTGTTTCAACCATCGGGCGTATTGGGCGTCGGAAATCATGCCGGCATCCCTTCGGCAACGCGCGCCCGCAACCGGGAAGCGCGCTCGCGACAAGCCTCCACAATCCGCCCGGCGGAATCGGACGCCGCGCGTTCCTGCACTCGCGCCAGCATCATCGTCAACTCCGCATTCTGCTGCCTCAACTCCGCCAGCTCGCGCAAAATGCTCTGCAACACGCGCTCGACCCCGCCGCCGGGCGCTTGCCCGCCTTCGAGAATCTCAAACAACCTTCGGTTATCCGCCGCCGGAAAAATCCGCTCCCCCTCATGCGCCATCACCAGCATATCTTCCGGAAGCCGGTCGATTCCCTGCGCAAACACCGGCAAGCCCATCGATCTCGCCCAATCCTCCGCAGTGCCGGGCGTCAGCTTATAGACCTGATCGACTTGCTTGAGCGTCATTCCGCCGGCCTTGGCCGCATCGTAGATCGCCCTTAAATTCCCCGCCGCGCCCTGATCCATCCCCCACTGATAAGCATCGGGCAGCGAAATGGACGATCCGCCCATCTCCCCGCCGAAATAGATCATCCCGTCCGCAATCCGCGCCCCGCCCGAGGCGTTGCCGCCGGGCGCACTGGCGCCCAGGATCAACGCCGCAATCTCTGCCGGCAATCCGGAAATCGCGTTGGCAATCGCCCCGCCCGCCCCGAGCGAATTCAGAATCCCGGCCAGGGGCAACAAAGCCGAAAGCGCCGCGTCCATCTTCGCCGATTCCGTCGCCTGCCAGGTGGCGCCCATCCCTTTCAGCCCCTGCAACTCATCGACGGTTTCCTGCGCATAACGCTGGATCGCCTGCTGCGCTGCAAGCTGCTGCTCGTCGATACTCCCCAGATCGGCATAAGGCTCCAGCGCCTTGTAAATCTCGTCGAAGCGCTCCGGGTACTGTGAAGGAGAATAAAGCCGCGCCAGCTCCAGATAAGTATCCGCGCTCGAAGTCAGCTTGCGCCGCGCGCGATCCTTCTCCTCTTCCGTCCCCGATTCCAGCGCCAGCAACAGATCATTGAACTGGCGGCCCGCTTCCAGCAACTTCTCCCCGGTAGTCAGCGGCGACTTTCCGCCCACCTTCAGCGATTTCAAGTAATCGCCAATATCGACGGCAAATTGCTTCATCGCCTGGAGGCTCTGAATTTCGAAGGAATAGCGCTCCATCGTCAGCCGCCGCAACTCTTCGGCCGCATCGAGCAATTGCCCCGTCTCGCCTCTTGCCGCCTCCAGCGCCGCCAGTGCCGCACGCTGCCGTCCGATTTCGGCGTTGAGATAATCCCCCTTGTCGAGCAGCCCGGCGTCGATCCGCACCTGGGCCATATCAGCGTCGAGGCTTTTTGCAAAACCTTTCGCGCGCGCCACCAGCGCCTCGTATTTCTTAACCAGTTCGAGCTGCGCGTCGAACTCTTCCTTAACCGCGCCAATGTAAGCGGCGCGCGCATTCATCGCCTCGATCGCGGCCACCCGCTGCGCATCGCTCATCAACTCCCAGCAAGCCCCTGCCGCGCTCGCCAGCCCGCCCAATTCTCCCACCACGCGCTCGAGCTCGGGCAGCGGAACCTCGAAAGCGCGGGCCAATTTCCCCTGGGCCCCAAAGTCGGCCTCGCGGGCCATGGAGAGCGCATCCCAGCGCACCGCCGCATCTTGCCCTGCGGCTGCCGTGTAATTCTTGCGCGCCTCGGCATAGGCGCTGGACAACTGATTCGCCAACTGAATCTGAAGCTGGAAAGCCGAAGCCACATCGCTCAAGGCCGCAAAGGCTTCACGCCCAAATTCGGTGTTCAGGTCAAGCGCCCCGGCAAGGTTGCGGAATTCCTCGACCGTTTTTGGCGCAGAAACCCCGTACTTCCCGAACGCGCTATCGACCTCGGCGCGCGCGTCCGCCAATTGGGAGGCCGTGCGGTCGGTATCGGAAACCAGCAGCGCCCCCATCGCCTGCATACTGGCCGTAAAGCCCTGCACGCCACCCATCGCCTCGACGAGCGCCCCGCTCATCCCGCTCACCGACTGCCCGATCTGCCCGAACAGGAGCCGCCCCTGTTTCACCGCATCGGCAAAGGCGAGCACCCCCTCGAAATTAGAGGAATCCTCGCCGTCCATAAAGCGCATCACATCGCCCAGGCCCTCGCCGATATCGTCGAGCGCCATGCTCAGCACCTGCCTAGCCATTTCCGTCGCCAAAACGCGCGCCTGTTTCTCGTCCAGTTCAGGCTGCGAACTCTCCAGCGGCTGTCCGTCGGCCGCGCGCGTCACCCCGGTCAGCCGCTCCCGCGTGCGGGCGATGGCCCCCGGGTCATACTCCAGCAGGCTTGCGCCGATCCGGTCGATATTCACGCCCAACGCAAGCACCGACTTTGCAAAATCCTTGCTGTCCGCCACCGAAAAACCAATCTGCCCCAAATACCCCTCTTTCGTTAGCCCGGGAATCCCCCCGGCCATATCGCCATAAACCGGCGTAAATCTCGGGTTTTCCTGATCGTCGAACAGCCCGCCCAGCAATGCCGCCAGCGCTCCAATGGCGCCGACCCATGGAATCGCGGCGCCCAGCCCGGTCATGGCGGGGGCCAGGGCCGCTCCTGTTTGCGTCGCCCCCTGTAACGCGGTGGACAAGCCCAGTGACTGGCCGATCGAACTGGTCGCAAAAGCGCCATAGAGCCCGCCCCCGGAGGCCGCGCTGAAAACCGAATTTCCGGCGGAAAGCAGATTGAGCGCCCCTCCCAGGCCGCCCACTCCCGCCGCCGCGCCAGGCTCGCCGCCGCCCAACAGCGACGCGAATCCGCCCGAAACCATCCCCAATACCGGATTCACCGTCGCCTCGACCACCACTTTGAACGCGGCGGTCTTAAGCATATTCCGTACGCTATCGACAAAAGCCTTCCCGCCGCCCTTTCCGTCTTCAAAGGCGCGGTAGAGCGAATCGGTCAAGCCCCGCCGCAGATCGTCGTTGAATTTCTCCAGGGCGGGCGAGACTTCGCGCGTGATCTTTTCGATCTGTGCGGAAGCCTCCTTCGCGGTTTTTTCGTTCACCGGCGAAATTCCGGAAAACTTTTTCATTTCCGACGCAACCGAACGGATCGCCGGCAACGCGCGGTTTTTCAACTCCTGCACCTGGGCATCATTGACCAGCCCATCGAGAATCCCCGCGTCCTTCGCCGCCGCGCGCAGCGCCTCGATCTGCGCGTTCAAATCGGAAAACAGCGCATCGAACTTCTGCTTCGCTTTCTGAAACTGCACCTCATCGGCAATCGCCGCCCAGGCCGTTTTCCCGGCCTCGATCAGCGCCTCATTACCGTCGGCTTTAGCCTTGGCCAGCGTCTCGCCGAACTGCTGCTGGAACTTGAGCTCCGCCTCGGCCAAGGGATCGAGCGCCTTGCCCCCGGCAATCTGCAACTGGCGCAATGCCGCATCACTGCTCTTTTGCGCCTCGGCGTTTGCCACTGCCACCTTGCGCGGAATATCGGCCAGTTGCGCGTAAAGCTCATCGAGCTGCGTCTTGAGCGTGATTTTTTCAGCTGGCTTCGCCGTTTTGAGGCGCTCCTCGAGCACCGCAATCTTCGTTCGGATCAGCTTCTCATCCTCGGCGGCAGTCGCCTCCAGGAATTCCTTCGTCCCGATCGCGTAACTTTTCTGCTGCTCCTGGAGAACCTCCTTCACCCGCTTGGCGGTGTTTTCCGCTTCCGCAATCCGCGCATCGCCCTGGGCGTGGAAAATTTCGGCGGCTTTGGAGACATCGGAAGCCTCCAACTGCTTGACCAGCGCAGCCCGCCCCTTTTCATACCTCTCCGGATCGAAAACCTTGAGCCCCCCGAATTTCTGCTCGTATTCCTCCAGCGCCTTTTTCTTCGCAATGAGAGGGTCGAAACGGGCGGTGTAATCCTCGAGATCCTTTAACTGCTTATCCAAAAAGCTCTTATCTTTGGCCCGTTGCTTCTCTGCGTCCCCCTCCAGATCGGGCCGTATGAACCCGGTTTCCTTTCCGCGCGTCACGGCCAGATCGTTGATTTCGTCGCGGAGCCTCTGCCTCTCTTTGGACAAACGCTGGACTTCGCCCGTATCCTCCCGCTTCTCGGCCTCCCTGATCTTTTTGTTGACATCCGAAAGCCGCGCCATTGCCTTTTGCTGCACTTCTACCGTATCGAACTGATTGAAGCCGAGCGCGCCAGCCTCGAAAGCGCGCGCAGCCGCGAACAGGCGCCCAAAGCGCGCCGTGGCCCTGACCAACAGGTTCTCTGAGTTTAAAATTTCACCGTTCAGCGCCTGCATCGCGGCTCTGGATTCGTTCAAACCGCGCGTCAGCCATTCGAAAGAAGCCGTCCCCGTCCCCTTGGCCACTTCGCTCTTGAATTCCGTCCACGAATTGGAAAGCCGGTTCAGTTCCGTCTGCGCGTTTTTCGAAGGCCCCGAGAATTTCTCGTTCATCGCCCGCTCGAATTTCGGCAGGAAATCGTCGGTAAAAACCTGCCCTTCGGAAAGCGCCCGGGAAAGCTCGGCCCGGGTCATCCCCATCGCGCGCGCGGCCAACTCGAACGCCCCCGGCAGCCGCTCTTCGACCGCGCGCAGATGCTCCGCCTTGACCGTACTCTCCCCCATCATTTGCGCCAGCACGCCCATGACTCCGGAGCTTTCCTCGGCGGAAAGCCGCATCGCCCCCGCCGCTTTGCCGATCCCCTCAAACAGGGCGCGCGTCGTCGAAGCGGCGACATTATTCTGTTCCGCCGCCTGGGTGAGCTTCACAAAAGAAGCCGAGGCGCTCACATACTCCAGGCCGATCCGGTTCGTCGTCCGCGAAAGATACTCCTGCGCCTGCCCGGCATTTGTCACGCCGCCGCTCAATGCCGCCAGCGAAGCGGAAAGCCTCTGCGCCGCAATATCGGTCTCCAAAAGACCGCTGTAGAGCGACACAAAAACGCGCCCCACCGAAAGCGCCGCCAGCGCCCCGGAAACCCGCATCAAACTGCGAACCAGATTGGCCGAAGTCATCGAAACGCCGGGAAAGGGATCGTTTTTCCGGACGGCGGAGAGTTTGCCGGAAACCTCCTCCAGCCCGCTTTTAATCTCCTTCTGCGTGCGGATCACGTCTTGAGCAGCGCCGGAAGAAGAAGCCTCCAGTGCGCTCTCCACCTTGCCGCCCGCATCGCGCGCGGCATTGCCCATCTCCCGCAGCGCCTTCTTTCCGCCCGATGCGGCCTCAATCACCTCCTTTGCGCCGGAGACCCGGAAACGGATTCCAAAATCGGCCATTACGCCTCCTGTCCGTAGGGGCGACCGTCCCCGGTCTCCCGTATCGTTTGGCGGGAGCGCATCATCTCAATCAACCCTGTTCAACACCGGCAATGCTGCAGACTCGATGATCGACAAATCCCTCAACACCCCGGCGCGGCGGGCGCGCGGCACCTCGAAGGCATCCAGCGCCATCGCCTTCGCTACGGGGTCGAGCCGCTGATAAACGGCGGCGCCGGGGGCGACGAGAATCACCCAGTCGTTTGCGATCAACATGAAAACATCCCAGCTCAGATGATGTTCTGGCCAGAGGAAATAACATTCGTCTGCGGCGGCTGCAGGCTTCTCCCCGCCGGGGCGGATTCCCCAGGCGGAAAGATCGGCGTCGAACTCGTCGGGCCCGCTTGAACCTCGCCCGCCGGCCCAGGCGCGGGCGAGACGGGCAAGTTTTTTTCCGGAGCGCGCCCGTCACGCAACTGCGCCAGCGCATCTGAAAGCGCCCGCACAATCGCGGGCCCATCCGGCCCGGTAATCAGATCGGTGAGCACCCCCGAAGAAAAGGTAATCGAAACACCGTCTTCGTCCTGCACCTCCGGCCCCCATCCGCAGACCACGCGCTTCCAGAATTCCGCCTCGCGCCGCTGCCGCAGGGCCGTCACCAGAACCCCGGAGCGGATCGACGCCTCGATTTCCTCGGCGGTTTTCGGCATCGGATGCAGCCGGTCGACTTCCTGCATGATGATTTCAAAATTGCATTCGCCGAGCGGGCGAAAATGACAGACAAAGGTTTCCTCGCGCTCGGAAACATTCCCGGCGTCGTCGGATTCATGGGTTAAAACCGTGACCGGCCAGGGACGAAAATCGATTTTCTTAACCGTAAAAGCCATTTAAATCTTTCTCCTGAAAGCAAATAAAGCCCCCTTTCCAAAGGGGGTGCCCGAAGGGCGGGGGTTTGTTGGGTACTGAAAGCAAATCACAGCCACGTAAGCGCCAGCTCATCATTGCCCGCAACTGGCGCGGGTTCGATGTTGAGCTTGTAGGCCAGCGCGCCTTCGAGGTCGGTGAATTCCACGCCGATCACGCGCACCTTCGCGTCGACCTGCACCCGTTTTCCGGCGGCGGAACCATGCGTCGTCGAAAGCTCCTGCACCACCCCGGCCTCGGCTATCGCAAAGGGATCGAAGGCCGCATGTTCCGGCGCGAGCACCACCAGGCTGCCGGTCGACTGCCGATCCGTAATGATGACTTCGGCCTGCGGACCGGGCAGGTTGATCCGCGCCAACTGGTTGGCAATATCGATGTCGAGCTGCGAATAGGCCAGCGCAATCCCGCCCACGCCGCCCGTGCCGCCCAGGATCAGCGGAGCCGTATTCCTGGCCGTCACCGCCTCCTCGACCGGCCAGCCGGACATATTGACCGACGGCATCGCCTCGCCGACCGGCGCGAGATAAGCCGACTGAAACTCGAACTTAAAGAGCGGAATCGCTTTGGCCCCAATCGAAAAACTGAAAGTCCCGCGCGAGCCGACCATCATCATCTTCGTCCCGTCGACATTGATGTAGAACGAGATCGAAGGGATATTCTCCGAAACGAGGTTAAAGACCGTCGACACCCCGGCCTGTTGCGTCTGCGCCATCGCGCAGGCCAGCAGCAGGTCGGCGAATTTGGGAGCGGCTCCAGGCGCGCCTGCCCCGGCGAGCGCCACCTCGAACGAAAGCTTTGCGTATTGCCCCACCAGCGCCTTTCCGCTATTTCCGAAAAAAGGCTTTTCCAGATTGCGGTCGGCGGTCTCCGCGTCGAAAGGCGTCAGATTGACGTTTCGTGCCTCGATCCAATCGGCGGCTGTCGGCTGAGCATCCTCGCCTGGCATGGTTTCGAGCCTGGCCAGAATCGCCTTTTTCTTCCAACTACGGGTTTTTTCCAACAGATTTGCCATGTTTCCTCACTCCTTTACGAGGCCGCGTTTTCCGGAGGCATCGACGGCATAGCGCCCGCCCTTGCCCCATCCGTTCGATCCAATAAAGCGAAAAGGGTCGGCCCGAAAATTCCCCTCCTGCGTAGGGGCAGGTTTCAAACCCGCCCCTACTGGCGTGGGGATTTCTGCATGCTGAATTGCGGTGGATTTTCTTGGCACTTCAATGTCCTTTCAAATAGTGAGCCGAGTTAAAAATGTCCTGCCACCAGAGCACGCCGTTTCTAAGCCCGAGCAGGTTTCCGGGCCCGCGCTCCAGCGGCTCGAACCCCTCCGGCGCCCAGGCGTAAAGCGCCTCATGCACGGCGGCGCGGATGTAGCCAAGATCGCCGAGAGCGGCGGCGCCGCGCTTGTCGGCGACATTCGAGACCGCGATCACCAGGCCGACCGAAACCTCGACGCGCTGCATCACGACCGGGGCGAGTTCATTGGCGCGCGGCGTCTCGGCCAGCGGCACCACATAAACCGAGGGCAAGGCCGCAGGCCGTGTTTCGGAGGCCAGCGAAAACTCCGCCGCCCCGCCGATCCCCTTGAGCAACTGCGCCTGCGCGCGAAGGCGGGCGATGATCAACGGCGCGATCACGGCAAGCCCCCGCGCCGATGCCGCTTGAAGACGGGGGCAACGGACTCCACGACCACCTCGCCGCGCGCCGCGCCATCGGGCAACAACCCGGCATCGAGCTGCATCCTTCCGGCGGCGATGTCGCGCAGTTGCGCAATCGCGTCGCGGTAGCGATCCCGAGCCTCTTCGGTCACCGACTCGCCGAGCAACAGATAACGGCCGATGTCGCAGGTCAGACGCACCACCGTCGGCGGCACGCGAACGAGCGGCACGGCATAGCTCGCGCGCAGATAGTCGTCGACCGTCGCCGCCGCATCGCGGAGCGCGTCCTCGACCGCCTGAGCCGGCAGCATGCTTTCGCGCTGCAGGATTTCATCCTCGCCGTAGCGGTCGATCAAATCCTGCCGAGTGGCGTAGGGCTTCATTTTTTATTGGCCGAAGGTTTTGTGGCCGGGGGTTTTGGGGCGTCCGGCGTCACGTTTTCCGTGACGGCCAGCATCGACTCGCTCTTCAGCGCCTCCCACTGACCCGCCGAAAACTCGCTCCCGGACACCGTTCTCGGCGCAACCGTCCAGGCGCGCCCCGCGCGCCTGAACCCGTCGACCCGGGCGGTGATGGTGAAAGTCTTTTCGTCCATCACTTATGCCCCGGTTGATCCGAAAGCCAGTTGCCAAAAGCCGTAGCCGCCAGCCGCACGCGCCTCGACGCCGAACTTGAATTTCTTGCGCATGAACACATCGTCCGACGACAGATCGACCTGATCGACAAAAACCGGCGCCTTGCGCTCCTGGTAGATCACCGGCTTGACCGCCTGAGTCGTATCGAGCAGATACCATGCGGTATCCGAAGTCAGGCGCGCATCGACGACGACTTCGGCCGTCCCCCGGAAAAGATTGGGCTTGCCGTCCTCCAGGCGCTCCGCCGTCATCAGTGTTTTGGCCACGTACTCGAGCGCCGAAGGCACCAGCAGGATATTCGGGCGGATATTGAGTGGAACCCCCTGGTCATCGGCAAACTTCTGCATCGCCGTGCGCGCCGCGCCGTACCCGGCCAGCGCCGCCCCCTCCGAGGCCGCCGAAAGCGGCTTGTTGCTCTTGTTGGAAACGCTGCACTTCTCCCCGTCGGCATCGACGCCGGGATGATCGGCATCGAAAAAATACTGCCCGTCGTGGCACGGATTCTTAAAGCCTCCGTTGATCAACGCAAACACGATATCGTCTGGCAACTGCGCCGCCGACTTCCCGGCCATCTGCGCCTGCGGCGCATAAATCCCGAGATTGTCATCCTCGATATCGTTACGGTCGACCTCGATCGTCGCCTCCCAATCCTTGTTTGCAATCGTGTATTTACTCGCGGCAAGCGAATCGACGCGCTTGTCGCCGATCCACTCGCGCATCTTCGGGAAGTTCGACAGCCAGGCGTAATCGTTCTGGCTCGTCGTCGAAGTAATTTTCATCGCAATCTTTTGCCATTGCGACGGCGCCGTTTCCAGCGCATTGTTGAAAGTAGCCTTGATCCCCACAAACGCGGCGGAAATCGATTCTTTATTGACAATCATAAAATCCTTTCCGGGCGGCAAAGCCGCCCCTGACGAAACCCCCGTCCGCCCCCCCTCTTCGAGAGTGGGGGGTAGTGGGGAGTGAGAGAGGTGGCGCGATCAGCCGCGTAGCGGGCGAACCCACACACCCGCCCTGTTGATCTTGACCACGGTTCCCGCCACGGGCCTGCTGCCGCTGCCGTCGGTCTTTGCCACCGTTTCATCGTCCTCGGCATAAACCGCATGGAACAATTCGGCCGCGCCCACCGGGTCGGCGGCGCTGTTCGCCCAGCAAAAAGCCTTGTCGGTACGCACGGAGACGAACACGCCGCCATCGACGCCCATGCGGTTATCCGCGTGAGAATCGGCGCGGCCGACGACCACCGCACCGGCCATATCCTCGCCGACGGCTTGCGCCAGCCCGGCCAGGACGGCCACCATCGCGCCGCCGAAAATCCTCTTACCCCCCTTCACCGGCAGCACCACCTGCGCACCCTCGACATAAGGGGTATTACGATCACTGGTCAATGCCATTCGATTTACTCCTTTCTGAACTTCGTAAAATCCTCG
Source organism: Betaproteobacteria bacterium (assembly GCA_009780885.1). GTDB lineage: Bacteria > Pseudomonadota > Gammaproteobacteria > Burkholderiales > Rhodocyclaceae > WQZF01. Next base: position 41,603 of record WQZF01000013.1, read on the forward strand.
GCCTTGACGCCCAGTTGCGAGCAGACGGCAAGCTCGGCCTGGCTCAGGCCATTGGGGGAACCTCCCGAAGGCGCGACCCCGCTGGTCTGCATCCCGGAGAGCGCGGCAATCTGCGGAGACTTCTCCAGGAAAACCGAGAGCGCCGCAAAATCCGTCCTGCCCACATCGAGCGCCCAACCCTTCAAGGAAGGCGGCAGTTTTCCCGAAGCAAGCCCGGCATCGACAGCGGCGGCAACCTTCTCGTCCAGGATCGACTTCGAGAGCGCCGCCAGTTGCGTTTGCAGCTCGGCCACGGCGGAGACCGGCACATACTTCGCCGGGTCGGGCGCCGCCGCTGGCGCGCCGGTTTGCGCCGAAAGCGCGGCAATGCGCTCCGCCTGCGCCTTCAAGTGATCCGGCAGGGTTTCCCCGGCCTTCAGTTGCGCCGAGAGTGCAGAGACCGCAGCCGTCGCGGCATCGGCATCGGCGCCCTCGGGAAGGTTCAAAAGAGCGGCCAGCGCCGCCAGGAGTTTTTCCATTGAAGCGTCCTCCATAGGGGTTGATGGAAAAAAGGGAGTCGAAAGTACGGCCAGCTCTGCCGGCGCTTCGAGCGCCGGAACATTGGTCAGGGCCGCATGGGAAAAATCGAGAACGCGCCCATCGGGCGCAAAAGAAAACACCGGGGAGAAATAGCGGTATTCGCCGGCGGCCAGCATCGCCTTCGCCGCGCTCGTCCATCGCACATCGACGGCATAGAGCCCATCGGCGCGCATTTCCATTTGCGAAAACCAGCCGGCGGCAGGCGCAGGTTTGCCGTTATCGCGCGCCAGCAGCGTCTGGTGCTCGTAATCGATCACATAGTCGACCCGCCGCGCGCAGGCCGCCGCCGCCAGCCGCGCGCCGTCGGCAGGATCAAGCCGGTAACTGGAGGCCGCAGTCAGCAGCCCGGCGCTCGCGTGGAAAACGCCGGAAGGCAGGAGACGGATTTCTGCGGGCGCGCGCTCGCCCTCCAGGGCAACGGAGAGCGCGGCAAACGAAAGATTATTTCCGCGTGCCAGGGCGGCTTGGCCGTAGGGGCGACCGTCCCCAGTCGCCCGCCCGTCGCCCCCCCCTCTACGGTAATGTATAGCCCGGACACATGGTGGACAGGTGTTCAGGGACATGGTGGACGGTTTAGTCAAGGATTCTTCCTGAAGAGACGGTAAGCGAGCGCAGGTCGATGCGTGCGATGCGCCAGATACTCCA
>WQZF01000014.1 GCA_009780885.1 Betaproteobacteria bacterium
CGGGTTTGAAACCCGCCCGTACCACCCGCCCCTACACAATGCGGGGCGCCTTCGGCGCCTGTTACGCCATGTCTCGCTGACCCCGCCATGAATGGCGGGGATTGCGCTCGACAGGTGTTCAAAAGGGGGCTTGCGATAGATCACTTTGCAAATCGCTATAAAATGTGAGGCCGCCAATGTGTCAGGGGCGGCCTTGATTCTCATCCTTCATTCCGCGCTTTCGCGTTTCACGATTTGCAGGAGCATTCGATGTCCGAGATTTTATCTGCCGCCAGGCTTGCGCCGGCAAGCTCGCAATTTCCGGTTGATTGGTATTTCGACGAAAAGCTGTTCGCATTGGAGAAAGCCCTGCTTTTCGACGCCGGCCCCGGATACGCCGGACACGAATTGATGACGCCTGAAGCGGGCGCATACCGCAGCCTGGAATGGGAAGATCATGGCCGCATGCTGCTGCGCAACAGCGCGGAGAAAAATGACATCTGGCTGATGTCCAATGTTTGCCGCCATCGCCAGGCGATCATGCTGCAAGGCAGCGGCACGCTGGAACAGACCATCGTTTGCCCGGTACACCGCTGGACCTACGACCGGCAGGGCGAGCTGATGGGCGCTCCGCACTTTGCCGCCAATCCCTGCCTTCATCTGAACAAACGCCGGCTGGAGAACTGGAACGGCCTGCTCTTTTCCGGCCCGCGCTCCGCCGCGCAGGATCTTGCGGGCATGGATCTCGCCAGCGAATTCGATTTCAGCGGCTATCGTCTCGACCGCGTGGAAATGCACGAATGCCATTACAACTGGAAAACCTTCATCGAGGTCTATCTGGAGGATTACCACGTCGCCCCCTTCCATCCGGGCCTGGGCAATTTCGTCACCTGCGACGACCTGACATGGCAATTCGGGGAATGGTATTCGGTGCAAAAGGTCGGCGTGACCCCGCTGCTGAAGGCCGGTTCCGAAGTCTACGCGCGCTGGCAGAAGGCGCTGCGCGAGTATTACGCCGAAAAGTCCCCGAAGCAGGGCGCGGTCTGGCTCACCTACTATCCGAACGTCATGGTCGAATGGTATCCGCACGTCCTCGTCGTCTCGACGCTGATCCCGCGCGGTGTTGACCGGACCACCAATGTGGTCGAGTTCTACTATCCCGAGGACATCGCCTTTTTCGAGCGCGAATTCATCGAGGCCGAGCAGGCCGCGTATATGGAAACCGCCATCGAGGACGACGACATCGGCGAGCGGATGGATCGCGGCCGCCGCGCCCTGCTCGAACGCGGCGAAAACGAAGTCGGCCCGTACCAGTCGCCGATGGAAGACGGAATGTTGCACTTCCACGAGTTCTACCGCAGGATCATGGCAGGGCGCCTGCCCGCAAAATCCTGCGGATAGCCGCCTTCTCCACAATCTCTCCCCGGGCCGTCCCTTGGCGGCCCTTTTTCAAAGGAAAGCAGCCACATGATTGTCGTCGACCATCAGGAAAACCGCGTCAACCTCACCGTCTATGGCGAATTTTCGCTTGCCGATGTCCGGGAATTCGAAGAACTGGTGAATTACAAAATTCAGTTCGGGGGCACGGTCGACCTCTGCTTCAACCTCCTGCAAATGGCCGATTTCACGCTCGATGTCGCCTGGGAAGAAATCGTCTTCACCCGCGCCCACGCAAACGATTTCCGCCGCATCGCGGTTGTCACCGAAAGCCAGTGGATCGCCTGGAGCGCCTGGATTTCCCAGATTTTCGTGAGCGCCGATCTGCGCGCCTTCGACCGGCTCGAAGACGCCCAGGCGTGGCTGGACGAGGAATAAGCAAACCCGCAATGCCAGAACTTCATCCAGACGCCATTCTCTTTGCCGGAGAAAAGCCCTTCCCGATCCTTCCGGCGGTCGACCATTACGCCGGTTCGGAAAAAACGATCCTCAAGGCGCTCGCCCTCCAACGCGAACTCGCCACGGCTGCCGGGCCGGTATTCGACATCACCTGCGACTGCGAGGACGGCGCGCGCGCCGGCGCGGAGCGCGAGCACGCCGAAATGGCGGCCGCCTGCGTCATGAGCGCGGAAAACGCCCATGGCCGCGTCGGCGCGCGGATTCACGACATCGCCCATCCGCACTGGCGGGATGATCTGGAAATTCTCGTCCGGCAAGCCGGCGCGCGCCTGGCCTTCATCACCCTGCCCAAACCGCGCGGCGTTGCCGATGTCGCGGCGCAAATCGCCGCGCTGCGCGAACTCGAACGCACCCACCGCATCCCCCGCCCGCTACCCGTGCATGTCCTGATCGAAACCCACGGCGCCCTGCGCGAAGTCTGGCAAATCGCCGCGCTCGAAGGCGTCGAGAGCATCGACTTCGGCCTGATGGATTTCGTCAGCGGCCACCACGGCGCAATTCCCGGCGACGCGATGCGCAGCCCCGGCCAGTTCGAGCATCCCCTCATCGTGCGCGCCAAATGCGAAATCTCCGCCGCCGCGCTCGCCAACGGCATCGTCCCCGCGCACAACGTCACCACCGAACTGCGCGACGCCGCGCTGATCCGCGACGACGCCGCCCAGGCACGCTGGCGCTTCGGTTTCCTGCGGATGTGGAGCATCCACCCGAACCAGATCATCCCCATCGTCGAAGCCATGCGCCCCGACTTCTCCGCCGTCGCCGCCGCCACCGAAATCCTGGCCGCCGCCCAGGACGCCCACTGGGGCCCCATCCAGCACGAAGGCCGCCTCCACGACCGCGCTTCCTACCGCTATTACTGGGAACTCCTGCAACAGGCCCGCAGCACCGGCATGACCCTCCCCGAAGAAGCCGCGCGGTGGTTTTTTTAGAGTGCGGCGCTTTGCGCCGGAGAAAATGGGCGGGGCGATTGCCATCGCCCCCTACGGGCTTGGGGATGTCGGATGTTTGCCACGACATCGTAGGGGCGGATGCCAATCCGCCCGCGTTCAAAACAAACGGCGCTCCAAAGGAGCGCCGCTATTCATGAAGCTCTTCTGTCCCGGCGTCAGCGCGTCTTCCGGGCAGCCGGTCGAGGGCATCGGAGAAATGATCCATTCCGGCGCAGAAACATTGCCTTCGAGCACCGTCACGCGAGTACTCGTGCAGACGGGATCGACCGTCGCGCGGATACTCGCGTTCGTGCTGCCGGTATGGGAATCGCTCGACACGAGATCTCCGTTCCTCGCCTCAAGCAAGGGCGCTCCGGGAACGATGGTGGAGATCTCCGCGCTGCCGCTGTCGAGAATCAACGCGCGTCCGCTGCCTGCGGAGAAAATCTCGAAGCAGGTATTTTCGGCAAGCGGGACAATCGTATAAGGCACATTGTCGATCCGCAGCCTTACCGGGGCGCTGCCGGGATTTCCGCCGAGGCAGAAACTCGAATTGCCGGATGGCGCTGTCCACGAGCTTCCTGCCGCCAGCGTGTCGCCGTCGGAAAAGGCGGGGTCGGAAGGCGGGATTGGAAGCGGCTGCGGTGTGGGCTCAGGCGCCGGTGTGGGCAGAATGGGGGAAAAGCTCAGCACGATGTTTTGAAATGGATTGCCGTTCGCGTCGGTAAAGGTGGTGGTGCTTTGGCTGGGGATGCTGCCTATTATGGCGGTCTCGTTAGCGGCGCCGCCTTTCACGGTCACGCCGGGATCCAAAGTAATCGCGTCAGCCGATACGGCCGCCCAAAGTGTAGCCTGGATCGTGCCGTTGCCGCCGCTGATATTCAGCGCGCCGTTGGTCATTATGCCAAAGTCACTGGCGTTGATCGTCACCGCACCTCCAACGACTATCCCGCTCCCGTCGCTGACGGTAATATTCAGCGTGCTGCTTTGGATCGTGAGGTCGCCGTTGATATTGATCCCGTCGCCGTCCGAACTGATCGTCAGCGAACCGCTGCCTTCGACGGTCAGGCCGTCTCCATGGATGCCGTAGCCGCTATGATCGGTGTTGGCGATGTTGTTGCTCCCCATCAGCACGATGGTGGAATCCGGGGGCAGCGAGACGGCATCTCCGCTGTCGCAGCTCAGATCAAGGCCGTTCAGCGTGAGGGTGGAGGTGTTGGCATCCCACGCCCAACCCTCGGCAGCGAGACTATCGGTGGTGGGCATACCCACAAAGTCCAAGGATCCGTTTATGGGCGTTGCCGCGAATGCCTTGCCCATCATGAGGGTCGTCGCAGCAAGGACGCCGATAAGCAGCGCCGCGAACACAGGCGCTCGCCATTTTCTGAAATACGCGCTCATCTTTTCCTCATGCTGGCCGTCTTGCAACAGTGCATGGGATGGGGCACGCGCAGCGAAACCCATAGCCCAAGCGAAGATTTGTTTCATCGGATTCCCCTTTTTCAAGGATTGAACGAAACCCCGCTTCCGGGAAAGAAGATGGGGCGAAGTGAAAAAAACACCCTCGCTTCCCGGAGGGGAAACAAGACTGTTTTATTGAATTGCGCCTTTGATAAGGAGAGGCGCACAAAATAATGCTAAATGAGTGCTGGGGGGTATGATATAACAATATCCCTGCCCGCCAAAAAGACCGGCATCGCGTCTGGCGCATCATTGCCGAAAAGGCTGCGGGCGGCCTGGAGGAAGGGGAGCATGGTTTTTCCCCGGCGGGCGGGGGGAATGAATCGAATCTGGATTTCAAACGTTACGCCTTTGAGAAAAAATCCGCAAGCGGGGGGATTGGGTTTGTGTCGGGACGGGGGTTTTCCGCACGGGAAACCGGCGTGGGCGGACGGGGTTTCGCACGGGAAACCGGCGCGCAGGGGTTTCGTAGGGGACGCCGCCTTCGGCGTCCCGCACGGGCCTTGGATCGACATCGGCAGAACGGTGTTTTCGTAGGGGCGACCGTCCTCGGTCGCCCGTGCGGATGTTGTATTGCCACCGGCAGAACGGTACGCCGAGGGCGGCGTCCCCTACGAAAATCTCTTCTTTCGGGCGAATGGCAAAGCTCCCCTATGCCCTATTTTCTAAATTTACTTAAAAAATGTTTCACTACTGTAGTGATTGTTATCAAATAATTATTACAGTAATTTAGAAAATCCGCCCCGAAAAAACACCGTTCCGAATCAGCAAATCCTCGGCAACTGTTCGCCGAAAAGCCAGTCGACCATGCGTTCTCCGCCGAGGCGGGTTTGCATTCGGATGAATCCGCGCGGGTCTGCGAGGACGGTTCCGATCCTGGCGGAGTCGCGGCCCAGGGGATGGGCGCGCATGACGTTCAACAGCGGGGCGGCGTCTTCTTCGGCGCAGAGGGCGATGAGTTTGCCTTCGTTGGCGATGTAGAGAGGATCGAGGCCGAGGATTTCGCAGGCGGCGGCGACCGCGCCGGGGATCGGGATGGCCGATTCGTCGAGGATCATCCCGACGCCGGATTGCTGCGCGATTTCGTTCAGGGTGTTGCCCAAACCGCCGCGCGTGGGGTCGCGGAGGACGTGGATTCCCGGCGCGGCGGCGAGCATCGCGGCAACGAGGGTGTGCAGCGCGGCGCTGTCGGAGACGAGTTCGCTTTGAAACTGGAATCCTTCGCGCTGGGAGAGTACCGCGAGTCCGTGCAGGCCGATTTCGCCGGAGAGGAGGATGGCGTCTCCGGGGCGGGCGCAGGCGCCGGAAGGCGCGATTCCCGGCGGCTGCGCGCCGGCGCCGGTGGTGGAGATGAAGACTCCGTCGCCCTTGCCGCGTTCGACGATCTTGGTGTCGCCGGCCACGATGGGAACATTCGCCTCCCGCGCGGCTTTTCCCATCGAGGCGGCAATCCGCGCCAGGACGGAGAGCGGCAAGCCTTCTTCGAGGATGAAGCTGGCGGTGAGATACAGGGGCCGCGCGCCGAGCATCGCCACGTCGTTGATGGTGCCGTGCACCGCCAGCGCGCCAATGTCGCCGCCGGGAAAGAAGAGCGGCGAGACGACATGGGCATCGGTCGCCAGCACCAGTTTTTCTCCCGCCTGCGGAAAGGGCAAGGCGGCGGCGTCGTCCCCCTGCGCTCCCCGTCCATGGGCCGCGCCTTCTCCCGGTTCAAATGCCGGCAGGAAGATTTCCTGCACGAGTTGGGCGCTCAGGCGTCCGCCCGCGCCGTGGGCCATTTCGATGCGTCCGTGTTTGAGGTCCAGCGCGCGGTGGGAGAAAACAGGAGGGGAGGGTTGCATGGCGGCAAGGAGCAGGAAGTTGTCTGCGGATTGTCTTATAGAATGAGCTGAATGCGAAATGCCACAGACAAGAAATCCTTATGGCCAACAAAACCCTGAAGACCCGGCAAAAGCTCGTTTTCCGGCTGCCCGCCCAGAAGCCGCGCAATCCTGTCGCGCAGGCGGCGCGCGAGCGTCACGCGGGCGCGCATGGAACGAGCCGGGGCGGCGAGCGCAGCGCGGAACGCGCGTTGCTACAAAAATTGCTGCGAGGCGCAAAAGAAGGGGGCGAGGGTTGAATCGAAAGCGCTCTGGATCCTGCGACTACGCTTCGCTGCGCGCAGGATGACGGGTCAGGGGCCGCCGGTACGAGCATTCCGTCATCCTGCGCGAAGTCGCAGGATCCAGTATGTAGGATGGGTGGAGCGTAGCGAAACCCATCATTCCTCAATCTGAAACTCCGATGGGTTTCGCTACGCTCTACCCATCCTACGGGCTCAGGTTTGAATCAAAAGAGTTCGCCGGTTGCGGGGCATCAGGGAGCGCCTTCTTCCCCCGCCTGCCGTGCCGCGAGTTCTTCCGGCGTGGTGCTGTATTCCTGCCAGCCGCCGCCCAGCACCTTGTAGAGCATGATGAGGTTGGATTCCTTCGCCAGGCGGGCACCGATCAGCGTTTGCTGCGCGTTGTACATCGCGCGCTGCATGACGAGCACATTGAAATAACTGTCGGCTCCGGCCCTGAAACGCGCTTCGGTGAGACGGTAGCTTTCGGAGGTGGCTTCTTCGAGCGAGCGTTGCGCCGCCAGGCGTTCGTCGATGGTGCCGTAGTCGGCCAGCGCGTCGGCGACTTCGCGGAAGGCAATTTGAATCGCCTTTTCGTAGTTGGCGACGGCGATTTTCTCGTCTGCCCTGGCGGCTTCCAGGCGCGCGGTATTTGCGCCGGCGTCGAAGAGCGGCATTGTGATCGCCGGGATGAAGCTCCACGCTCCGGCGCCGGCCTTGAAGAGCTGGGAAAGCGCGGCACTGGCCGCGCCGGCATTGCCAGTGAGGAAAATGCGCGGGAAGAAGTTGGCCCGCGCCGCGCCGATATTGGCATTCGCGCCTTTCAGTAAATGTTCGGCGGAAAGAATGTCGGGGCGGCGGCGCAGTACCTCGGAGGGAATGTCCGCCGTCAATTCGGACAAGGCGGTCACGGCCTGGAGTGATTCGCCAGCGCGCAATTCAGGCGGCAAGGGAGCGCCGACGAGAAGATCCAGCGCGTTTTGATCCATTGCCACCTGGCTCTGGAAATTGGCGACGTCGACGCGCGCCGCTTCGACGCTGGTCTGCACCTGCCGCAGGTCGAGCGCGGAAGCTGTGCCGAGATCGAAACTCTGCTTCATCAGCCTGTACGAATCCTGCTGGCTTTTGAAGGTTGCTTGCGCCAGTTGCAGGCGTTCGCGGTCGGCGGCGAGAAGAAGCCAGGTATTGGCCACCTGGGCGACGAGGCTGATCTGTGCCGTGCGGCGCGCTTCTTCGCTGGCGAGGAATTGTTCCTGCGCGGCCTCGCTCTGGTTGCGCAAGCTGCCGAAAAGGTCGGCTTCATAGGAACTGACGCCGATGTTGGCGGCATAGGCGTGGCTGATCGTCATTTCGCCGGTCGTCGACAGGCTGGCCGGAGTCCGCAAATGCGTTCCGCTTCCCTGCAGGTCGACATGGGGAAAGAGTTGCGCGCGCTGTATCTGGTACATCGCCCGCGTCTTTTCGATGTTCAGCGTGGCGATACGCAAGTCCCGGTTGTTTTCCAGCGCGATTTCGATGACCTGGCGCAGGGACTCGTCGGCAATGAAATCGCGCCAGCCGAGATCGGCGATCGGGGTCTCGCCGGGGTGCGCCGATGCGCTGTCCCGGTAGGACGGGCCTTCCGGCCAGGCGTGCGGAGCCGGCAATTCCGGGCGTTCGTAGTCAGGCGCAAGATTGATGCACGCGCCCAGCGAGAGCGAAAGCGCGGCGACGGCGCAAAGGCGGGGAAAAGCTCGGTTCATGATTCAATGCTCCTGGGAAACCGGCGCTTCGGAAAGGGCAGGGCCGCTTCCGGTTTTCTTGGCCCGGAACAGTTGCCTGATGCTGACGAAGAAGAGCGGAACGAAGAAGACCGCGAGGAAAGTCGCCGTGATCATTCCGCCGACAACGCCGACGCCAATGGCGTTCTGCGCGCCGGAACCCGCGCCGTTGCTGAGCGCCAGCGGGAGTACGCCGACGACGAAGGCCAGCGAGGTCATCAGGATCGGGCGCAGCCGCATCCGTGCCGCTTCGAGCGTCGCTTCGATCAATTCCATGCCGGATTCCTGCAATTCCTTGGCGAATTCGACGATCAGGATCGCGTTCTTGGCCGACAGGCCGATGATGACGAGCAGGCCCACCTTGAAGTAAACGTCATCGGACATGCCCATGAGCCACACCGCCGAGAGCGATCCGACCACGCCCAGCGGAACGACCAGCATCACCGAGAACGGAACCGACCAGCTTTCATAGAGCGCCGCCAGGCAGAGGAAGACGACGAGCAGGGAAAGGGCATAGAGCGCTGGCGCTTCCGAGCCGGAGAGGCGTTCTTCGTATGAAATGCCGGTCCATTCATAGCCAATGCCCAGCGGCAGTTTCTGGGCGATGTCCTGCATCGCCGCCATCGCGTCGCCGGTACTCTTGCCGGGCGCGGCGTTCCCCTGGATCTGCAGCGAAGGCATCCCGTTATAGCGTTCCAGCCGGGGCGAGCCAAAGCTCCAGTAACCTGTGGAAAAGGCGGAGAAGGGCACCATGCCGCCCTTGGCGTTGCGCACGTACCAGCGATCGACATCCTCGGGCAACATGCGGTACGGCGCGTCGGCCTGGACATAGACCTTCTTCACGCGCCCCTTGTCGATGAAGTCGTTGACATAGGCCGATCCCCAGGCCGAGGAGAGATTGTTGTTGATGTCGGCAATCGACAAGCCCAGCGCGCTGGCCTTTTCCTGATCGACGACGATCCGGTATTGCGGGGTGTCGTCCATGCCGTTTGGACGCACGGCCATCAGCAGATCCTTTTTCTGGCTCGCTTCCATCAACAACTGGTTGCGCGCTTGCATCAACACCTCGTGCCCGAGACCGGCGCGATCCTGCAACTGGAAGTCGAAGCCGTTGGCAGTGCCCAGTTCGATAATCGCCGGCGGCGCCATGATGAAGACATTGGCTTCCTTCATCGTGGAAAAGTGTTTCATCGCCCGGCCGATCACGGCCTTGATCTTCTGGTCGGGCGATTTGCGCAAACTCCAGTCCTTGAGCCGGATGAAGCCCATCATCGCGTTCTGGCCGCGACCGCTGAAACTGTAGCCGATGACGGTAAACACCGATTCGACGGAGTCCTTTTCCTCTTCCATGAAATACTGCTCGATTTCTCTTGCCACCTTGCTCGTCTGCTCCAGCGTCGAGCCCGCCGGCAACTGTGCCTGGATCATGCCGATTCCCTGGTCTTCGTCCGGCAGGAAGGAAGTCGGCAGCGCCAGGAAGAGTCCGATCATCGCGGCGAAAATCACCGCATAGAAAATGAAGGCGACGGGGCGATAGCGTAGCATTCCGCGCACGGAATGGCGGTAGAGGCGGGTGCTGCGGTTGAAGTTGCGGTTGAACCAGCCGAAAAAGCCGGGCCGCTCATCGAAAGCTCCGTGCCCCTTCTCGACCGGCTTCAGGAGCGTTGCGCACAGGGCTGGCGTCAGGATGACCGCAATCAGCACCGAAAGAATCATCGACGAGGCAATCGTGATGGAGAACTGGCGGTAGATCGCGCCGACCGAGCCGCCGAAGAAGGCCATCGGCAGGAACACGGCGGAGAGCACCAGCGCGATGCCGACCAGGGCGCCGATGATCTGCCCCATGGATTTGCGTGTTGCTTCCTTCGGCGAGAGCCCTTCTTCGCTCATCACCCGCTCGACGTTTTCGACGACGACAATCGCATCGTCTACGAGCAGCCCGATCGCCAGCACCATGCCGAACATGGTCAGCGTGTTGATCGAAAAACCGAAGGCCGCAAGCACGCCGAAAGTGCCCAGCAGCACGACCGGCACGGCAATCGTCGGAATCAGCGTGGCGCGGAAATTTTGCAGGAAGAGGTACATGACGCAGAAAACCAGCAGGATCGCCTCGCCCAGCGTCTTGACCACTTCCTCGATCGAAATCTCGATGAACGGCGTTGTGTCGTAGGGGTAGACGACATTCATTCCCGCCGGGAAATAGGCAGACAGCTCCTTGATCTTGGCGCGCACTCCTTCGGCGGTGTCGAGCGCGTTGGCGCCGGTGCCCAGGCGGATCGCCAGCCCTGTCGCCGGTTTCCCCATGAAGCGGCTGTCGATGTCGTAGTTTTCGCTGCCCAGTTCGATGCGGGCAACGTCGCGCAGCCGTACCTGCGAGCCATCCGGATTGACGCGCAGCAGGATTTCCCTGAACTGGTCCACCCTCTGCAAGCGGTTTTGCGAGGTGATGGTGGCATTGATGCGCTGTCCGGCAATGATGGGCATCCCGCCAAGCTGCCCGGAAGAAACTTCCGCGTTCTGCGCCTGGATCGCGCTGTTGACATCGGCGGCATTCAATCCATAGCTGTTGAGCTTGTCCGGGTCGAGCCAGACCCGCATCGAATACTGCGCGCCGAAGAGCACGGTTTCGCCGACACCGTGTACGCGGCTGACCGGATCCTGGATATAGGCGGCGACATAATCGGCGAGGTCGGTCTTGCTCATGCTGCCGTCGTTGGAGACGAAGCCGACGACCACCATGAAATTACGGGTCGATTTGGCGACCTTCACCCCCTGCTGTTGCACAACCTGCGGCAGGAGCGGCATCGCCAGTTGCAGTTTGTTCTGCACCTGCACCTGCGCGATGTCCGGATTGGTGCCGGCCATGAAAGTCAGCAGGATCGAGGCGCTGCCGGAAGAATCGCTGGTGGAGGAGATGTAGAGCAGATTGTCGATGCCGTTCATCTGCTGCTCGATCACCTGCGTCACCGTTGCTTCCACCGTTTTCGCCGAAGCGCCGGGATAGACCGCGCTGATCTGCACCGAGGGCGGGGCAATGCTGGGGTACTGCGACACCGGCAGCTTCATGATCGACAACACCCCCGCCAGCATAATGACGATGGCAATGACCCAGGCGAAAATCGGGCGATCAATAAAGAAATTGGCCATAAGGAATGCTCCTGCCTATTGCGCTTGCGTGGAAGTCTTGCCCTGGGGCTGCGCTTCTCCTGCGCCCATTCCGCCGCCCTCTTTTCCGGATCTTCGCGCCTTGGCGGCCATGCCCTCCATCCCCGACATGGCTTCCATGGTGGCTTGCGAGAGCGGCTCCGAAGCGATTTTTGCCGGCGCCGGTTTTACCGGGACTCCCGGCCTGATCTTTTGCAGCCCTTCGACAATCATCTGGTCGCCGGATTTCAGGCCGGAATCGATCAGCCACATATGGCCCACGGCCCGGTTGGTGACCAGACTGCGGGCTTCCACCTTGCCGTCGGCGCCGACCACCATCGCGACTGCATTTCCCTTGTTGTCGCGCGAGACCCCTTCCTGCGGCACGAGGATCGCGTGCTCATCGACGCCTTCTTCGAGCACGGCGCGCACGTACATGCCGGGCAGCAACAGTCTTTTCGGATTCGGGAACACCGCGCGCAGGGTAATCGCGCCGGTGCCCTGGTCGACCGTGACATCGGAAAATTTCAGTTCGCCCATCTGCGGATAGAGCGTTCCGTCTTCGAGCAGCAAGCCAACCCGCGCGCTGCTGCCGGAACTGGACTGCAAGTGCCCCTTTTCAAATTCGCGCTTCAGTCGCAACAACTGCGTGCTCGATTGCGTCACGTCGACATAGATCGGATCGAGTTGTTGCACGGTGGACATCGGAGTGGCCTGGTTTGCGGTCACCAGCGCGCCCGGAGTCACCGACGACCTGCCGATCCGCCCGCTGATCGGGGATACGACCCTGGTATATTCGAGATTGATGCGCGCCGTCTCCACCGCCGCCTTGTTCGCCTGCACATCGGCTTCGCCCTGCTTCTGCGCCGCCACGGCATCGTCGAAATCCTGCTGGCTCACCGCCTTGATCCCGACCAGTTCCTTGTAGCGCTCGGCGCGCAGGCGTGTGGAAATCAGGCTGGCCTCGGATTTGGCCAGGGCCGCTTCGGCGCTGTTGAGTATCGCCTGATAGGTCGAGGGGTCGATCTGGTAAAGGGATTGCCCGGCCTTCACATCCCCGCCCTCTTCGAATTGCCGCTTCTGGATAATGCCATTGACCTGGGGGCGCACTTCCGCGATCAGGTAGGGAGAAGTCCGGCCGGGCAGTTCCGAGGTCAATGCCACGCGCCGCGACTTGAGCTCGATGACCCCGACTTCCACTGCGGCATTCTGAGGCGCTTGCGCAGGCGGCTTGCCCCCGCCGCAGGCAGTGAGGAGGGTGCTCCCCGCAACGGCAATCAACGCGGCGGCACGCATAAGAGAGTTATCGCTGAACGACATAAAGCCAATCTCCGAAAAAAGGAATTCATGAGTCCTTGCGAATGCGGCAAGGAAGCGGCGACGGGCGCAAAACGCGCCACAAATGCCACTGGGCGCCGAGTTTTAGAATGATCGTTCATTCTATGGTAAGCTCTGCGCAAAAACAAGGGATGCTCTGATCAGGTCGAGCGGAAAGTATGCAGGATGGGTAGCGAAACCCATCGGGATTTCAGATGGAGAAACGATGGGTTTCGCTTGCGCTTTACCCATCCTACGTGTCAGGCACTGGAAAGCGGGAAGGTGAACCAGGGATCATGAGTGAAACACAGGAACAATGCCTCCTGAACGAGTGCGCGACCCCCGACCGGGTCGAGGCGCGACGCCGCCAGATATTGGCCGCCGCCTCGGAATGCTTCTGCCAGTGCGGATTCCACGCCGCCAGCATGGACCGGATCGCAAAGACGGCAGGAATGAGCGTCGGTCACATTTACCATTACTTCAGGAACAAGGAAGCGATCATCGCCGCGATCGTCGAGCAGGATTTGCAATACCGCCTGCAAAAAATCGCGCTCATCGAAGCCGGCAGGAAAGATGGCGACATTTTTGCTGCCATCACAGCGTCTATCGGGCAAGGCGTCGACGACCTTTTCGAGCCTTACCGCGCCGCGCTGCTGCTCGAATGTATGGCCGAAGCGACGCGCAATTCCCAGGTGGCCGCGCTGGTGCAGAACGCCGATAAAATATCGAGAAAAGGCTGGCAGGAAGTCACGCATCGCGGGCGCAACGCGCTCGGACTTGCTCCGGATCCTTATGCCGAAATCCGCGCCGAGGTCATCAGCGCCATTTTTGAAGGCTTGAGCATGCGCCTGGTGCGCAATCCCGGCGTCAACCGCGAGATGCTGGTCGACTTCCTGCGCAACGCTGTCCTTCGGCTGCTGGAAATCGAATGATCCGCCGCAACTTCGCCTTCCCAAAACTTTTCCCGCAACAATGAAAATTCTCCACACTGAGGCTTCCTGCGGCTGGGGCGGCCAGGAAATCCGTATTCTTTCCGAAGCCAGCGGCCTGATGGCGCGCGGGCACGGGCTTCAGATCATCTGCCCGGCAGAAGCCTGCATCTACGAGGAAGGAAAAAAGCGCGGCATCCCGACCACGGCGCTGCCGATCGGACGAAAGAATCTCAACGGTCTTCTGGCAATGCGGCGCTGGCTTGCCAGCCACCCGGTCGACCTCCTCAACAGCCACAGCTCGACCGATTCCTGGCTCGCCGCGCTGGCGCTGGCAACGCTGCCCTCGCCGCCGCCGCTCGTGCGAACGCGCCACATCTCGGCGCCAGTCTCCGGCAACTTCGCCACACACTGGCTTTATACCCGCGCCACCGCGCACATCGTCACCACTGGCGAAAGGCTGCGCGAATCCCTGATCGCGGAAAACACCTATCCCGCAACGCAAATCACTTCCGTTCCGACCGGCATCGACACCGAATGGTTCCGTCCGCCCGAAGCCGGGGAGCGCGCCGCCGCGCGCGCCGCGCTCGGCTTGCCGGAAAACGCGCTGCTGATCGGAATTGTCGCCACGCTGCGCGACTGGAAAGGCCACCAATACCTGATCGAAGCCTTTGCCCAACAGGCTGGAGCGCTCGACCGCCCCGATCGTCCGGCCCGCCTCGTCATCGTCGGCGACGGCCCGCAACGGCGGATCATCGTCCCGCAAATCCAGAGCCTCGGCCTCGCCGAACGGATCGTCATGCCCGGCAACCGTGAAGACGTGCGCCCCTGGCTCCATGCTTTCGACCTCTTCGCCTTGCCCTCCTACGCCAACGAGGGCGTCCCGCAAGCCCTGATGCAGGCGCTTGCCTGCGGCCTGCCGGCGGTCACGACCGATGTCGGCAGCATCGGCGAATTGACGCGCGACCAGGCCGGAGACGAAACCGCGCTCGTCGTTCCCCCCGAAAACAGCGCCGCCCTCGGCGAGGCGCTGATCCGTCTCGCCACGAACGAACCCCTGCGCCAACGCCTCGGCGCCAAGGCCCGCGCCCACATCGCGGCGCATTTCAACCGGGAAACCATGCTCGACCGGATGGAAGGGATTTTCAGGCGGGTAGTCGGGCAGGGCTGTAAGCCATAGCCTGGGGCGAGTGCAGCGAAACCCGGCATTTCTCCCTCTAGAACTCCGATGGGTTTCGCTGGCGCTCTACCCATCCTACGCACTTGGGTCGAGTTTTCTAAATTAACTTAAAGAATGTTTCGCTACTGTAGTATTTTTTATTTAAAAATTATTACAGTAATTTAGAAAATCAACCAAGAAAAAAGCCCCCTTTCCAAAGGGGGTGCCCGCCTTTGGCGGGCGGGGGTTTGTGGTTTTGCGTTCAAATGCGGCGCAAAGCGCCGGAAATGAAGGTTCAACCCCCAAACCCCCGACGGCTTCGCCGCCACCCCCTTTGGAAAGGGGGCTTTATCATGCGGCGCGAAGCGCCGAAAATACGGGGAACGGGCGACCACAGGTCGCCCCTACGCCGGGATTTTGTAGGGGCGACCTGTGGTCGCCCGAAATCACCCGTTTGCAGCCACCGAGGGGCAGTATGTAGGATGGGTAGAGCGCAGCGAAACCCATCATTTCTTCCTCTGGAACTCCGATGGATTCCGCTGCGCTCTACCCATCCTACGCGCCATTTATGGGCCGGATCGATAAGGGGTTTTCATAGGGGCGACCGTCCCCGGCCGCCCCCACGGGGCCGTGACGAACATCCGGCATTTTGCTCTCCACTCCGTAGGGGACGCCGCCCTCGGCGTCCCGTGCTGCAGGTGGCGTGTAACTTCCCGGCGGGACGCCGAGGGCGGCGTCCCCTACAACGCGAACATTAGGCGCTTGCCTAAAAACGTGCAAACGTCCATATCTGTTGATTTTTTCTTTTCCCAAAAACAAAGGGCGGCATTCTGCCGCCCCCGCGAATTTTCTAAATTTACTTAAAGAATGTTTCGCTACTGTAGGCGCTTCTATCAAATAATTATTACAGTAATTTAGAATTTCAGGCTTGGTCGAGGCGGAATTTGACGAAGGAGCCGGGGGCGTCTTCGATGGGTTTCAGGACGCCGCCGCCCGGTTTGCGGGCGGGGACTTGCTCGGCGTTGCCCTGGAGGTTTTCCTGCCATGCCTTCCAGTCGACCCACCATGAGCCCGGGTGCTGCGTTGCGCCTTCGAGGAAGGCGTCGGGAGTGGCGGGCAGGGTGGGATTGTCGTTGGTCCAGTAGGAATATTTGTTTGCCGCTGGCGGGGTGACGATGCCGGCGATGTGGCCGGAGCCTCCGAGGATGAAGCGGACGGGGCCCTGCGGCAACAGGGCGCCGAGGTAGGTGGTTTTCCACGGCGCGATGTGGTCTTCGACGGTGGAGGCGAAGTAGCACGGCGCCTTGATTTTGGAGATGTCGATCGGGGTGTCGAGCAGGGTGATGCCGCCCGGTTCGCGCAGGAGGTTGTTCTGGTACATGTTGCGCAGGTAGAAGCTGTGCATCTTTTCCGGCATCCGGGTGGAATCGGAATTCCAGAAGAGAAGATCGAACGGGAACGGGGCCTTGCCCATGAGGTAGTTGTTGACGACGAAGGACCAGATGAGGTCGTTTGCGCGCAGCATGTTGAAGGTGATCGCCATTTCCGCGCCTTCGAGATAGCCGCGCTCGGCCATTTTTTTCTCAAGGCTGGAGATGGAGAGTTCGTCGAGAAAGACGCCCAGTTCGCCCGGTTCGGAGAAGTCGACGAGCGAGGTGAGGAAGGTGCCCGAGACTGCGCGCTTGTCCTTTTTCGCGGCGAGATAGGCCAGGGTGCACATCAGGAGCGTTCCGCCCAGGCAGTAGCCGGCAAGGTGCATTTCCTTCTGGCCGGTGACTTGTTCGACGACATCCATCGCTGCCAGCGAGCCTTCGCGGAGGTAGTCCTCGAAGTGTTTTCCGGCAAGGCGTTCATCCGGGTTGACCCAACTGATGATGAAGGTGGTATAGCCCTGGTCGGTCGCCCACTTGACGAAGGAATTCTTTTCGCGCAGGTCGAGAATGTAGTATTTGTTGATCCACGGCGGCAGGATCAGGAGGGGACGCTTTTTCTGCGTCTTGGTCGTGGGTTCGTACTGGATGAGCTGGATCAGTTCGTTCTGGAAAATGACCTTTCCCGGTGTCGTGGCGATGTTCTTGCCGAGTTCAAAGGCGCTGGTGTCGGTCATGCGGATGCGCAACTGGCCGTTGCCGGAGGAGAGGAGGTCGCCCAGCAGGTTGTTGAGCCCCTTGACCAGGTTCTGTCCGTTCGAGTTGACCGTTTCGCGGAAGACTTCCGGGTTGGTCATCGCAAAGTTGCTCGGGGAGAGCGCGTCGATATATTGCCGGGTGAAAAAGCTGATTTTCTGCTGGGTCTGGGTGTCGAGTCCTTCGACACAGCACACGGTGTCGTGGATATGGCGGGCGGCGATGAGGTAGGACTGCTTGATGTAATCGAACAGGAAGTTTTCTTCCCAGGATTCATCCCGGAAGCGCTTGTCCGATTTCTCCGGTTCCACGACAGGCGGGAGCGATACGCCCATCATGCGCATCGAGCTTCTCTGCCAGAGCGAGAAATAGTCCCGCATCAGGCCCACCTGTGCCCGCGCGAGGCAGAAGGGATTGGCCCAGAGCCGCGCCGAAAGATCCATGAATGCCTTGGCAATCCCCAATTCGTCGCTGGGCAGGGATGAAATGCCCTGTTCCGTGTTGCGTTCGATGTGCTGCGCCAATATGCGCGAGGCGCGCTGCGTCACCTCGGCATAGGTGCGCGCCATTTCGACGGGATTGGGAAGTGCCTTGTGCAGGGCGTGAACCAGCTCTACTCCGGGTTTTTCGGGGGTTTGCCCAGTGTTCGTGTCGGACATTTATGCTTACCTTGGATGAGAAAGATCGTGGGATTCGTTCCGGAGAAAGCGGATTACGCCATCGCTGGTTTCGCTGCGGAGAAGCCGCCCGGCGTGTTCGAGATAATTCAGGTGGGCAATCGCTTCTCCCATCGCGAACATCAGTTGATGCGCATCGAGGGAACGGGGAAAAAGGGTAGGGAGCAGGTCGGCGGTGGTCTTCGGCTTGTCGCAGGCTTCGAGCAACATCTCCAGGCGCTCCTCGTGGTGTTCGCGCTGTGCGGCGACCCGCGAATGAATGCCAATGAAGGGCAGTCCATGCGAGGGTAATACCAGGGTCTGCGGCGGTAATGCCGTGTAGCGGTCGATCGAGGAGAGGTAGCCTTCCAGTGAGTTGGCATTCGGCGTCAGGGCATAGACGCTGACATTGGTCGATATCCTGGGGAGCAACATGTCGCCCGAAATGAGTACGCCTGCCTGGGCAGAGTAGAACGATGCGTGCTCGGGCGAATGGCCGTAGCCGACAAGCACTTTCCAGCGTTGCGCATTTGCGCCCGATCCGGTAACGATTTCGCTTCCATCGAAGAGGCGGTCGTATCGTTGCGGAAGCGAGGGGACTCCGTGAAGGTAGCCGTTGCCCAGCCGCGTCTGCGCAGCCAGGCGCTCTTCATCGAGTCCATGCCGGCGGAACTGATTCACCATCGCCGGCATGCCCAGGCCGCCTTCCTGCCGCATGACGAGGTGGGCGGAGAGGTATTCGGCGGCAGTCATCGTCAGCGGTGCTCCGGTGCGTTCGTGCAGCCATTGCCCCAGCCCGAGGTGATCGGGATGGAAATGCGTGACGATGATGCGGGTAATCGGACCGTCGAGCCGGGCCAGGGTTTGCTCCCACTGGGCCTTGACGGCGTCGAGTCCATAACCGCAGTCGACTGCGGCCCAGCCCGCGCCGTCGCGGATCAGCCAGAGGTTGACATGATCGAGCACGAAGGGCAACGGCATTCGCTGCCAGAGAATGCCGGGAGCAACTTCGGCCAGCTCCCCCGGTTCGGGCGGATCTGCGAAGGGAAAATCAAGCGGCGTCAGCGGTTTCTTTTCTGGATTCAAGGGAAATAGTCCATTTGGGTGAAACTGCGGGAGAGTGATCTGAAAAAACGAGGCGAAACAGTATATAGCGATTCTCAAAAAAATCCCGGAGGCGTTGATTCATCCGGGCGGCACGATAACGCAGAAGCAGAAGAAGGCGAAAGAAGGATGCTTTATGCGCAATCCTTGAGTATCATGATAGGTGGTACTTGCCTGTCAATAACGCTGGCCTGTCCTTCAGGGATGACTTCGTTATTGGCCGTCCCTTCCAAGGGGACAGTCTTTTGCCGCTGCGGCGCAATGCCGTGGGAATGCTTGTAACCGGCCGCTGCCCATGATCCCGGAACTTCATCTGCCATTTGGTGCAGCGTGTTTTTTCAATGCTGTTTGTTCAAAGGAGAGTCAACATGTCCGATCCCATTGTTGTCGTTTCTGTCGCCCGTACCCCGATGGGGGGATTCCAGGGCGATTTTGCCAGCCTGACGGCGCCGCAGCTCGGTGGAGTCGCCGTTCGCGCGGCAGTCGAGCGCGCCGGCCTGTCGCCGGATGCGGTGCAGGAATTGATTTTTGGCAATGTGCTGACTGCTGGCATCGGCCAGGCGCCCGCCCGCCAGGCGGCCTTCAACGGCGGCCTGCCGCAATCCGTCTGCTGTACTGCGATCAACAAGGTTTGCGGGTCGGCGATGAAGGCGATCATCGTCGCCCACGACCAGCTCGTGGCCGGTTCCGCGCAGGTGATTATCGCTGGCGGCCAGGAATCGATGACCAATGCGCCCTACCTGCTGTCCAAGGCGCGCGGCGGTTTCCGCCTCGGGCACGGCCAGGTGCTCGATCACATGTTCTTCGACGGTCTTGAGGATGCCTACTCCGCTGAAACGCGCGGCCGCCTGATGGGCACCTTCGCCGAGGAATGCGCCGAAAAGTACAAGTTCAGCCGCAAGGACCAGGATGATTTTGCGATTACCTCACTGACGCGCTCGCAAAAAGCGATTGCCGATGGCTCTTTCGCATGGGAAATCGCGCCGGTGACGGTTGCCGGCAAGAAGGGCGATGTCGTTGTCAGCAAGGACGAGCAGCCGGACAAGGCCAGTATCGACAAGATTCCGACGCTGAAACCGGCTTTCAAGAAGGACGGCACGGTGACTGCCGCCAATTCTTCCTCGATTTCCGACGGTGCTGCCGCGCTGGTGATGATGCGCGCTTCGGAGGCCGAGAAGCGCGGCCTGAAGCCGTTGTGCCGCATTGTCAGTCACGCCTCCTTCGCACATGAGCCGCGCTGGTTTACGACAGCGCCGGTCGGGGCGATGCAGAAGCTGTTGCAGCAGACCGGCTGGAAAGCTGGCGATGTCGATCTGTGGGAAATCAACGAAGCCTTTGCCGTCGTCACGATGGCCGGCATCCACGATCTGAAGCTGGATCACGCCAAGGTCAATGTCCACGGCGGCGCTTGCGCCCTTGGGCATCCGATCGGCGCTTCCGGCGCGCGGGTCGTTACGACGCTGATCGGCGCGATGAAGAAGTACGGCAAGAAGCGCGGCGTTGCCTCGCTGTGTATCGGCGGCGGCGAAGCGACCGCGATGGCCTTTGAAATGCTGTAAATCTCCGGCCCGCCGGCGCGAGAAGCGCTGGCGGGCTTTTTTACGGGCCTGCGTTTTGCAAACAGGTCCGGAATGTGCATCCATAGAGAATCAAGGGAGTTTTTTATGATATTGACCCAGGAACAAACGATGGTTCGCGATTCCATGCGCGTATTCGCGCAGGAGCGCCTCGCGCCGTTTGCCGCCGAATGGGATCGCGACCATACCTTTCCCGCCGGGGCGCTGAAGGAATTGGGAGAATTGGGCGCGCTCGGCATGGTGGTGCCGGATAAATGGGGCGGCGCCGGACTCGATTACATGAGCCTCGTGCTCTCGATCGAGGAAATCGCCGCTGGCGACGGTGCGGTTTCGACGATTGTCAGCGTGCAGAATTCGCTGATCTGCGGCATTACGTTCAAATACGGTACCGACGAACAGAAGGAAAAATATCTCAAGCCGCTCGCCAGGGGAGAAATGCTCGGCTGTTTCTGCCTGACCGAGCCGCATACCGGATCGGATGCTGCGGCGATCACGACGCGCGCCGACAAGGATGGCGATTTCTACGTCCTGAACGGCGTCAAGCAGTTCATTACCACCGGCAAGTACGGCCAGATCGCGATCGTCTTTGCCGTGACAGACAAGAGCGCGGGCAAGAAAGGGATTTCCTGCTTCCTCGTGCCGACCGACACTCCGGGCTATATCGTCGCCCGCCTCGAAGAGAAAATGGGACAGCACGCTTCGGATACCGCGCAGATCATTTTCGAGAATTGCCGTATTCCGGCCTCGATGATGCTCGGGAAACCCGGTGAGGGGTATCGCATCGCGCTGTCCAACCTCGAAGCCGGGCGCGTCGGAATTGCCGCTCAATCGGTCGGCATGGCGCGCGCCGCGTTCGAGGCGGCAGTGCGTTACGCGAAGGAGCGCGAAACCTTCGGCGTTCCGATCATCCAGCACCAGGCCGTGAACTTCAAGCTTGCCGATATGGCGACCCAACTCGACGCGGCCCGTTTGATGGTCTGGCGGGCCGCCGCGATGAAGGATGCCGGGCAACCTTGCCTGAAGGAAGCTTCGATGGCAAAGATGTTTGCCTCCGAAATCGCCGAAAGGGTGTGTTCGGATGCCATCCAGATTCACGGCGGCTGTGGCTATACCCGCGACTTTCCGGTGGAACGGCATTACCGCGACGTGCGCATCAGCCAGATTTATGAAGGTGCAAACGACATCCAGCGTCTCGTCATTGGCCGTGCCATTGCCGATAGTTGATTCCCTGCGTTTTGCTGCCGAAGGCCGCATTTTCCAATCAATGGAAAATGCGGCCTTCGGTACTTTGCTGCGTTGCAGCAATCAATGAAATTCCAACTGAAAAAACCGGGGTCGACCAAAGAAAAATTATTTTTGTGCGATGCACAAAAAAGCTTGACACGGTGTCGGGGATTCTTATACATTCTCGAATGTTGCATCGCAGCATGCGATAAGCAAAACACCTCCGGCAAACAAAATTTCCGGAAGCTTTTTGATGTAGCGTTTTTACGTACCCTTTTATTCCCATACCCCCGAGGAGATCGAAATGTTGACTACCCCCGAGCAATTCGCCGCTGCCAACAAGGCCACCGTAGAATCCCTGCTTTCCCTGGCAAATACCGCCCTGGCTTCCGCCGAGCGTGTCGCCGCCCTCAACCTCAACACCGCCCGTTCCTTCCTGGAAGACGGCGTTAACAACGCGAAGGCGCTGATGAGCGCCAAGGATCCGCAGGAAGCCCTGGCGCTGCACGCCTCGCTGGCGCAACCCAATGTCGAAAAGGCGGTCACCTACTCGCGCAGCATCTATGAAATTTCGACCCAGACCCAGGAAGAATTCTCCCGTCTGCTCGAAAGCCAGTTCGGCGAATTCCAGTCGCAGGTTGCTTCCCTGCTCGACAAGGCTGCCAAGAGCGCCCCGGCGGGTTCCGATGTCGCCGTTGCCGCAGTCAAGTCCGCGATTGCCGCCGCAAATTCCGCGTTCGACAGCATGAACAAGGCCGCCAAACAGGTTGCCGAAATCGCGGAAGCCAATGTGGCCGCTGCAACGAACGCGACGGTGAAAGCCGTCGGCGCCAGCGCTGCGACGGCTTCTTCGGGCAAAAAGAAAACTGCTGCCTGATTATCCGATTTGGGTAAAAAGGAACCTCCGCCCGCCGGAGGTTCCTTTTTTCCAATCTGATTCCAGGTGAGAAGCGACAGGAAAAACAGCGCCTCTCTCTTGCCAAGCATCCTATAATGATGTATTTAGATAAAGTAGCCGCGCGCAGAAACACAACTCCGCAGCAAAAAATCGCGGTTACGTAGTTTTCCGCTTTTACCCGACATCCAGACTGGAGGAAGTAATATGTCGAACCCGAATATCGAGCAATTCAGTGCTGTTCAGAAGGCCAATGTCGAAGTTCTGGTCGCTTTGATGCGTACCGCGTTCCAGGGAATGGAGCAGCTTGCTGCGCTCAACATCTCGGCAACCCGCGAACTGTTCAACAATTCCGTTACCGGCACGCAGCAATTGATGAATGTAAAGGACCCGCAGGAACTGGTCCGCGTCAATAATCCGCTGTCACACCCTAACATCCAGAAAATGATGGAATACTCCCGCAGCGTCTACGATCTGATGACGCAGATGCAGAAGGAAGTCACGACCGTCATGGAATCGAGCTACAACAATTTTTCCCGCACTGCATCGAGCGCCATAGAAAAGACTTCCGCCAACGCTCCTGTCGGCGGTGACGTTTTCGCGGCGACGATGAAATCGCTTCTCAACGCGACCAACCAGGCATTCGAAAAAATGCAGGGCATCTCGCGCCAGATGGCCGAAATCACCGAGGCCAACATCCAGGCAGCCAGCAGCGCCACCACGAAAGCGGTTTCCTCCACGGCGGCAGCGCCTCGCGCCAAGAAGTAACGAAGGATTTCTACCCGCCGTTTCCTGGAAACAGCGGATCGGAACAAAGGGCGACCGGATTTATCCGGTCGCTTTTTTTGCTGCAAATTTTCTAAATCTGTTTAAATAATAGTTAGCTACAGTAGTAAATTCTAGTTAAAAATTATTTAAACAGATTTAGAAAGTTATTCCTTCGCAGGAAGCGGTTGATCCTGCGAAACCCGGGTTTTTATTCGGGAATCGCATGAAAAAAGCCGCAGGAGATGAATCCTGCGGCTTTTCGGAGTGCGGCAAAGGGGTCAGAGCATCGAAGCGACGCCAGCGCGTTCTTCTTCGAGTTCCTTCAGGGTGAGGTTGATTTTCTCGCGGCTGTAATCGTCGATTTCCAGGCCCTGGATGATCTGGAAGTCGCCATTCTTGCACTCACAGGGCATTCCGAATACGAGGCCCTTCGGGATGCCGTAGGATCCGTCGGAGGGGATGCCCATCGTGACCCAGTCGTCCGAGCCAAGCACCCAGTCGCGCATGTGGCCGATCGCGGCATTGGCGGCGGAAGCGGCCGAAGAAAGGCCGCGCGCCTCGATGACCGCTGCGCCGCGTTTGCCGACGGTAGGCAGGAAAACATCGTTGTTCCACTGCGAATCGTTGACCAGCGCCTTGAGGGAATCGCCGTTCGAGGTGGCGAAGCGGTAGTCGGCGTACATGCTTGGGCTGTGGTTGCCCCAGACGGTCATCTTTTTGATTGAGGCGACCGGGCGCCCCGTTTTCGATGCCAGTTGGGACAGAGCGCGGTTATGATCCAGGCGCAGCATGGCGTGATAGTTGCGCGGGTTCGTGCGTCCCACCTTCTTCGCGGCGGATGCGGCAATCAGGGCGTTGGTGTTGCACGGGTTGCCGACGACCAGCACCTTGACGTTTTCCTTCGCGTTTTCCGCGATGGCCTTGCCTTGCACGGTAAAGATCGCGCCGTTGGCCGAAAGGAGGTCGGCGCGCTCCATTCCCTTGGTGCGCGGCCGTGCGCCTACCAGCAGGCAGCAGTCGGCATCCTTGAAGGCGACATTCGGATCGTCGCTGGCGATCATGCCGGCCAACAGCGGGAAAGCGCAGTCGTCGAGTTCCATCATCACGCCCTGCAGCGCCTGTTGGGCTTGCGGCAGATCGAGCAGTTGCAGGATGACGGGTTGATCCTTGCCGAGCATTTCGCCGGAGGCGATGCGAAACAGCAGGGCGTAACCGATTTGACCTGCGGCGCCAGTGACGGCGACACGCATGGGGGCTTTAGACATAGTGCGGCTCCTGTTGAAAATTTGAGTGAAAAAACCGGAGGCGGGCAGACAAAACAGTCGAGGGAGACAAGCTCCCCCGGATGCGAGGACAGCGCACCCCTGAAGGAAGAAACAAGCGAAAAATCATAAGAGGGGGAGCGAGTGCTGTCAATGATTCAACAATTATTTTATATAAGAGATAAAAGATAGACGTCTGATTTGTTTTGTGATGAAATCTCGTCTCTCCAGCTTCCACCCCGCTCCGCCAGTGAATTTCTCTTCTTCTCCCACTTTCAGCCCGCTGTACCGGCAGATCAAGAATCTGATCATGGAACAGTTGGCTTCCGGCGAATGGCGGCCAGGCGATGCGATTCCGAGCGAGGCCGACCTGGCGCTGCGTTTTGGCGTCAGCCAGGGAACGGTGCGCAAGGCGGTCGATGAAATGGCGATGGAAAATCTGCTCGTGCGGCGACAAGGAAAAGGAACCTTCGTTGCCACTCACGACGACCCGCATTCCTTTTTCCGCTTTCTGCGCCTTGCCGCAAATGAGGGGAAATTGCCAGTCTCCCGCAGCATTCCCCTGGAATGCAGCCGTGGCTGTGCAGGCGCTGAGGTCGCGCAGATGCTCGGGCTGAAGCAGGGAGATCCGATCGTCATGATGCGGCGCCTGCTGTATTTTGGCGATGCGCCGGTGGTCTTTGACGAAATCTATTTGCCGGGAGATCTTTTTCAGGATTTGTCTCTGGAAACATTGAAAGAGAGCGACAAATCGCTTTACAGCCTCTTTGAAACCCGCTATGGCGTCCGCATGATCCGTGCCGACGAGCGGCTTTTCGCCGTCAGGGCTGAAGGAATCGCGGCGCAGCAACTGAACGTGGAAGAAGATTCCCCGCTCCTGCTCGTCGAGCGGGTCGCCTTTACTTACGGCGACAAACCTGTCGAGTGGCGGCGCGGGTTCTATTTGACCCGGGAACATCATTACCATAACGAATTGAACTGAAAGCTTTTTCCGGCATGGCGGAAAGATGGGAGGGTTGCAGCTATAATCTTCCAGTTCAGCCCGGTGATTTTTTCGGCCGGGGATGTTCTGACTTCCTGTCGAGCGCGGGTCTCGCCGTTCATGGCGGGACCGGCGAGACAAAGGCGATGTGCGCCGAAGGCGCGATCCATTTGCGGGGAGGAAGCCCAAACCTTTCGGTTGGGGTGGCCTGCCTGCTGTTACGTTTAACCTAAGAGGGTAATATTCATGGCAGAAACCGTGATTAAAAAACGCCCGAAGCACCTCAACCTGCTGGTCATCCGGCAGCCGCTTCCGGCGATTTTGTCCATCCTGCATCGTGCCAGCGGGGCTGCGATCTTTCTTCTCCTGCCGGTGCTGATCTGCATGTTCCAGATGAGCCTGACTTCAGCCGAAACCTACGCCGCAGTACGGGGGTGCATGAACAATGTCCTGGTAAAGATCATTCTCTTTGGACTGCTTTGGCTTTACATGCACCACTTCTGTGCCGGAATCCGTTTTCTGTTGCTCGACGTACACGTCGGTGTCGACCTGTCCGGCGCGCGCCTGGGCAGCAAGATCGTCTTTGTCGTCAGTATTGTCCTGACCCTGATCGTCGGAGTGAAAATCATATGCTGAACCGTATCGTCGTCGGGGCGCATTACGGCCTCAAGGACTGGATCATCCAGCGCTGCACGGCCATCGTGATGGCGCTCTACACCTTGGTTCTTCTCGCTATCCTGTGTGTCGCCCAACCCGGCAGTTTTGAAGCCTGGCGCGCAATTTTCGGGCATGGCCTGATGAAATTCGCCACCTTTCTCTTTTTCATCAGCCTGTTCTATCACGCCTGGATCGGCATACGTGATATCTGGATGGACTATGTGACTTGCACGCGCATGCGGTTGGCGCTGATGCTGGTTACGCTTGCCGTATTGGTGGGATACACCGGCTGGGTATCCCTGATTCTGGGGAGGTTATAAGTGAGTATTCCGGTTCGCAAATTCGATGCGGTGATCGTGGGCGCTGGCGGCGCCGGCCTGCGTTCGGCGATTCAATTATCCGAGGCTGGCCTGAAAACGGCTGTCCTGTCCAAGGTTTTTCCGACGCGCTCGCACACCGTCGCGGCGCAAGGCGGGGTTTCCGCCTCGCTCGGCAATACGGAAGAAGATCACTGGATCTGGCATATGTACGATACCGTCAAGGGATCCGACTGGCTCGGCGACCAGGACGCGATTGAGTTCATGTGCCGCCAGGCGCCTGAAGTCGTCGTCGAGCTGGAGCATTACGGAATGCCCTTCGACCGTACCGACAACGGCAAGATTTATCAGCGCCCGTTTGGCGGGCATATGTCCAACTTCGGCGAAAAGCCGGTGCATCGCGCCTGCGCCGCCGCAGACCGCACCGGACACGCGATGCTGCACGCGCTCTACCAGCGCAATGTGCGCGCGAACACGCAGTTCTTCGTCGAATGGATGGCGCTTGACCTGATCCGCGACGAGTCGGGGCAAATCCTCGGCGTTTCCGCGTTGGAGCTGGAAACCGGCGAAGTCGTGATCTTTCACGCCAAGGCGGTGGTCTTCGCCACCGGCGGTGCTGGCCGTATTTTCCACTCCTCGACCAACGCCTTCATCAACACCGGCGATGGCCTCGGCATGGCGGCGCGCGCCGGCATTCCGCTCGAAGACATGGAATTCTGGCAATTCCATCCGACCGGTGTCGCTGGCGCGGGAGTGCTGATCACCGAAGGCGTGCGCGGCGAAGGCGGTATCCTGCGCAACGACAAGGGCGAACGCTTCATGGAACGCTACGCGCCCAACGCCAAGGATCTGGCTTCGCGCGATGTCGTCTCGCGCGCGATGGTCACTGAAATCAACGAGGGGCGCGGCTGCGGCAAGAACAAGGATCATGTGCTGCTCGACATCACCCACTTGCCGACCGAAACGATCATGAAGCGCCTCCCCGGCATCCGCGAAATTTCGATCCAGTTTGCAGGCGTCGACCCGATCAAGGCCCCGATTCCTGTCGTGCCGACCTGCCACTACCAGATGGGCGGCATTCCGACCAACTACAAGGGCCAGGCAGTCGACGAAAACGGCGCATTGATCCATGGGTTCTATGCCGCTGGCGAGTGCGCCTGCGCCTCGGTGCACGGCGCAAACCGCCTTGGTACCAATTCGTTGCTCGACCTGCTCGTGTTCGGCAAATCTTCCGGCGAGAGCGTCATCGACGATCTGAAGAAGATGCCCAAGGCCCACAAGGAACTCCCCAAGGGCGCGATCGACAGGACGCTTGCGCGTCTCGACCGCCTGGATAACCAGAAGGATGGCGCGGATGTGCATGAAGCACGGCTCGCGCTCCAGCGTGTCATGCAGAACCATTGCGGCGTATTCCGCTTCAAGGACAAGCTTGCCGAAGGCGTGCGCATGATTCTCGATGTCGAGAAACAGGTGCAGTCGACCGGAATCAAGGATAAATCCAGGGTATGGAATACCGCGCGCATGGAAGCGCTTGAACTCGACAACCTGATCGAAGTGGCAAAGGCGACGATGGTCTGCGCCGATGCGCGCAAGGAATCGCGTGGAGCGCATGTCCGCGATGACGCTCCGGATACGCCGGAATTCCCGAACGGGCGCAACGACAAGGACTGGCTGAAGCACTCCCTGTGGTTCCGCGATGGCAACCGGGTGCAGTACAAACCGGTGACGTTGAAACCGCTCTCCGTCGAATCCATCGCGCTGAAAACGCGCTCCTATTGACTGCCCGGGAAGGAGCTAGAAAAAATGACAACCCCCCGCACCCTGCAATTCAGGATTTACCGCTACGATCCGGACAAGGACGCGGCGCCCTACATGCAGGACATTTCGGTTGAGATCGACGATCACGACCACAAGCTGCTCGATGCGCTGGTCAAGCTGAAGGCAAAGGACGATTCGATTGCCTTTCGCCGCTCCTGCCGGGAAGGCATCTGCGGTTCCGATGCGATGAATATCAACGGCAGGAACGGGCTGGCGTGCCTGACGGACATCAGTGATCTGAAAACGCCGATCACGCTGCGCCCCCTGCCGGGGCTGCCGGTCATCCGCGACCTGATCGTCGACATGACGCAATTCTTCAAGCAGTATCATTCGATCAAGCCGTACCTGGTCAACAACGATCCCCCGCCGGAACGCGAACGCCTGCAATCGCCGGAAGACCGCGAAGAATTGAATGGTCTCTACGAATGTATCCTCTGTGCGTGTTGCTCGACTTCCTGCCCGTCGTTCTGGTGGAATCCGGATAAATTCGTCGGCCCGGCAGGGCTGTTGAACGCGTACCGCTTTATCGCAGATACCCGCGACCAGGCAACCAGCGAACGCCTGGATAATCTCGAAGATCCCTATCGTCTTTTCCGTTGTCATACCATCATGAACTGCGTCGACGTCTGCCCCAAGGGCTTGAATCCGACGCTGGCCATCGGCAAGATCAAGGAAATGATGACGCGGCGCTTCGTCTGAAAAGGCCCGGGGCACGCGGTGAAGGCAGTATTGGAGGAGAGTCCGGAGGAAGCGGCGGAAAACCGCGTGTCCGGAATGGATCATGCCGCATTCAATCGCCTGCGCTGGCGCTGCACACGGCGGGCGTTTCTCGAACTCGACCTGGCTCTGGGACATTTTCTCGATACGGGGTTCCAGGATCTGGACGAAGAGGAACGCGAAGCCTTTGTAGCGCTGGCGGAGCTGGAAGATCACGAACTCTGGGCGCTCGTCAGCGGTAAGGAAAAATGTGCCAACGCGCTTTGGGCAAAGGTTCTTGCCCGGATACGCAGTAATCAGGATTACCCACATACAAGGAAGACATCATGACAAATGAACGAAAGGCGACTTTGACCGTCGAGGGGGAACAACCTGTCGACTTCCCGATCCTGACCCCGACGCACGGCAACGAATGTATCGATATTCGTGCCCTGGTCGGAAAGATGGGATATTTCACCTACGATTCCGGTTATCTTTCGACCGCAAGCTGCAAATCGACGATTACCTACATCGACGGCGACAAGGGAGAATTGCTCTATCGCGGTTATCCGATCGAGCAACTGGCCGATCAATGCAACTTCCTCGAAGTTGCCTACCTGCTGAAAAACGGGGAGCTCCCGAACCCGAGCCAGAAAACCGAATTCGAGAAAGCCATTCGCACGCACACCATGGTGCACGAACAACTGATCAGGTTCTATCAGGGGTTCCGCCGCGATGCGCACCCGATGGCGGTCATGGTCGGTGTGGTTGGCGCGCTTTCGGCCTTCTATCACGAAGCAGCCGATTTTTCCGATGCCGAGCACCGCACCCTCAGCTTCTACCGCCTCATCGCGAAGCTGCCGACGATCATTGCGATGGCCTACAAGTACAACACCGGCGAGCCGTTCATGTACCCGCGCGACGATCTTTCCTACACCGCCAACTTCATGCACATGATGTTCGGCACGCCGTGCGCCACCTACCAGCCGAACCCGGTACTGGTTCACGCGCTCGATACGATCTTCACGCTGCACGCCGATCACGAACAGAATGCCTCCACTTCGACGGTACGCCTGTCGGGCTCTTCCGGGGCCAATCCCTTCGCCTGCATCGCTGCCGGCATCGCCTGCCTCTGGGGACCGGCGCACGGCGGGGCCAACGAAGCCTGCCTCAAGATGCTCGAAGAAATCGGCGATGTTTCCAGGGTTGGGGAGTACATCAAGCGCGCCAAGGACAAGAACGATTCCTTCAAGCTGATGGGTTTCGGCCATCGCGTCTACAAGAACTTCGATCCGCGCGCCAAGCTGATGCGCAAGGTCTGCAACGATGTCCTGTCCGAACTGGGGCTGGAAAACGATCGTCTTTTCAAACTGGCGAAGGAACTGGAGAGGATCGCGCTCGAAGATGAGTACTTCATCGAGAAGAAGCTGTACCCGAATGTCGATTTCTACTCCGGCATCGTCCAGAAGGCGATTGGCATTCCGACGACGATGTTCACCTGCATCTTTGCCTTGGCGCGTACTGCCGGCTGGGTCGCGCAATGGGAAGAGATGATTACCGATCCCGAATACAAGATCGGCAGGCCGCGCCAGTTGTATATCGGCGCTGCCCGGCGCAACGTGGCGCCGCTGGACAAGCGTGCATGATCCAGTAATAAAACAAGAGGGCGGCCCCGAAGGAGGTCGCCCTTGTTTCTTTAGTTGTCGATGGAACCCTGTTCTGAAAAAATCATACCAACCTGCGAGGTGACAACATGAGCGCGATGATCCAGATGTTTGGCAACTCCTACCTCTTCGGCGGCAACGCGCCGTTCGTCGAGGAAATGTACGAAACCTATCTCGACAACCCCACCGCCATTCCCGACCAGTGGCGCGATTATTTCGACAGGCTGGTGCAGATGCCGGGCAATGCCGCGCGTGACATAGCTCATGCGCCGATCATTGCCTCCTTCGTCGAGCAGGCGAAAAAACAGGGGACGCAGCACAGTACCGTGGCGCGCGGCGGCGATCCGCGCCAGGTGCAGGTATTGCAACTGATCAATGCCTATCGCTTTCTCGGCACGCGCTGGGCCAATCTCGACCCGCTCAAGCGTACGCCCCGTCCGGTGCTGCCGGAACTTGAGCTTTCGCACTACGGTTTTTCCGATGTCGACCTGAACGTGACTTTCAGCGCCGGATCCTTCCGTGGCGCCCCGAGCGAAGCCACACTCGGACAGATTCACGAGTCCCTGAAAAAAACCTATTGCGGCTCGATCGGCGTCGAATACATGTACCTCTCCGAAATCGCCGAAAAGCGCTGGATCCAGGAACGTCTCGAACCGATCCACGCGATCAACGATCCGACGCCGGAAGAGAAAAAGCGCTACCTCGAACGCCTGACTGCCGCCGAGACGCTGGAACGCTATTTGCATACCCGCTACGTCGGACAAAAACGCTTCTCGCTCGAAGGCGGCGAATCGCTGATCCTTTCGATGGACGAACTGGTGCGCGTGGCAGGCGGCTTCGGCGTCGAGGAAGTCTTTGTCGGCATGGCGCACCGGGGACGGCTCAACGTGCTGGTCAATTCGCTGGGCAAGGCGCCGTCGATGCTCTTCGACGAATTTGAAGGCAAGAAAGCCTCCGACCTCTCGTCGGGCGACGTCAAATACCATATGGGTTACGCTTCCGATGTTGCCACGCCGGGCGGCCCGGTGCACCTTTCGCTTTGCTTCAATCCCTCGCACCTCGAAATCGTCAACCCGGTGGCTGCCGGTTCGGTCTATGCGCACCAGGTACGGCGCAAGGATCAGGGCAAGGACAAGGTGCTGGCGGTGCTGATCCACGGCGACGCCGCCGTCGCCGGCCAGGGCGTCAATCAGGAAATGCTCAACTTCGCCCAGACGCGCGGCTTTGGCACCGGCGGCACGGTGCACATCGTCGTCAACAACCAGATCGGCTTTACCACCTCCGATCCGCGCGACTACCGCTCCTCGCTCTATTGCACCGACATCTTCAAGATGGCCGAAGCTCCGATTTTTCACGTCAATGGCGACGATCCGGAAGCCGTGGCGCTGGCGACGAAAGTCGCCGTCGAATTCCGGCAGAAATTCAAGAAGGATGTCGTCGTCGACATCGTCTGCTTCCGCAAGCTCGGCCACAACGAGCAGGACGAGCCGATGGTCACGCAGCCTTTGATGTACAAGAAGATTGCCACCCACCCCGGCACGCGCAAGCTCTATGCCGACAGGCTCGTTGCCGAGGGAGTGCTGCCGCCCGACGGTCCGGACGACATGATCCGCGACTATCGCGAGCATCTCGACAAGGGCGAACTGCTCTACAACCCTGTCATTGCCGGCCACAAGCATCCCCTGGTGATCGACTGGGCGCCGTATCTGCCGAAGCAGTACATCGAAAACGTCGACACCAGCGTTCCGATGGACGAACTTCAACGGCTGGCCGCGCGGCTTTCCGACATTCCCTCCGACATTACGCTGCACCCGAGGGTGAAGAAGATCATCGACGACCGCCGCGCGATGGGCGAAGGCAAGCTGCCGGTCGACTGGGGGATGGCGGAAAACCTCTCCTACGCGACCCTGCTCGTTTCCGGGCACGGTGTGCGGATCACCGGAGAGGATGTCGGGCGCGGCACCTTCTTCCACCGCCACGCCGCGATCCATGACCAGAACCGCGAACACTGGGACAAGGGCACCTACTACCCGCTGGCGCACTTGCAGGGTAACCAGGCCCTGCTGCAATGCTTCGATTCGGTGCTCTCGGAAGAAGGCGTGCTCGCCTTTGAATACGGCTATGCCTCCTCCACCCCTTACGACCTCGTCATCTGGGAAGCGCAATTCGGCGATTTCGCCAATGGCGCGCAGGTCGTCATCGACCAGTTCATCTCTTCCGGCGAATCCAAATGGGGACGCGCCTGCGGCTTGGTGATGCTGCTGCCGCACGGCTACGAGGGCCAGGGGCCGGAACATTCCTCGGCGCGTATCGAACGCTACATGCAGTCCTGCGCCGAAATGAACATGGAAGTCTGCCAGCCGACGACGCCGGCACAGATTTTCCACCTGTTGCGCCGGCAGGCGATCCGCAAGCAGCGCAAGCCGCTCGTCGTCTTCACGCCGAAATCGCTGCTGCGTCACAAGGAAGCGGTCTCCACCCTGGAAGAACTGGCGGGCGGGCAATTCCAGACCGTCATCGGCGAAACCGGGAAGATCGACGCGAAAAAAGTAACGCGCGTCATCCTCTGTTCCGGCAAGATCTACTATGACCTGGTTGCCGCGCGTGCCGAGAAGAGAGCCAATATCGCCATCGTTCGCCTCGAACAGCTTTATCCGTTCCCGGAGGAAGCCATGCGCGCCGAACTCTCGAAATATCCCAAGCTCGCTGAAATCGTTTGGGTACAGGAAGAGCCGCGCAACCAGGGCGCATGGTACTGGCTCGCCTCGCGCCAGCATCTGCTGCGCACGGTCGACGACAAACAGCAGCGTCTGCTGCTCGTCGCGCGTCCGGCCTCTTCCTCGCCAGCCGTTGGCTATTCGACCAAGCACATCGCGCAGCAAAAGGCCCTGCTTGAATCCGCGATGGGCAAGATCGAATATTGAGAATGACCCACCAAACCCAGAAGTTGAATCCAGAATAAACAACGGAGATATCATGATCATCGACGTAAAGGTTCCGCAATTATCCGAGTCCGTTGCCGAAGCGACGCTCCTTTCCTGGAACAAGAAAGTGGGAGAGTCCGTTGCCCGCGACGAAAACCTGATCGACATCGAAACCGACAAGGTCGTCCTTGAGTTGCCGGCGCCCGATAATGGTGTCCTGGTCGAAATCCTCAAGGGCGATGGCGGCACTGTCGTTGCCGGTGAACTCATCGCCCGCATCGACACGGAAGCCACGGCCACCGCCTCGGCCAGCGCCCCCAAATCCGCGCCCACCGCTGCACCGGCGGCAGTCATCGTCGCCGAACCTTCAGTGCCCATCCCTGTCGCCACCCCTGCGCTTTCTCCTTCTGCGCCGGCGGCTCATGGCGTCATCATGCCGGGAGCGCGCAAGATCCTTGCCGAAAAGGGACTTTCTCCTTCCGATGTGGTGGGCACTGGACGCGGCGGACGCATCACGACGGAAGACGCGCGCAACGCCCAGCTCAAGACAACTCCTCCCGTTTCCCTTTCTGCCGGAGCGGCCCCCGGTGTTCCGCCACGCCCCGGGTTGCCCACTCCGCCTGCCGTCAACGTCGACGCCGTGCTCGCCAACCGGCCCGAGCAGCGCGTACCGATGTCGCGCCTGCGCGCCCGCATCGCCGAGCGACTGATCCAGTCGAAGAACGAAAACGCCATTCTCACCACCTTCAACGAAGTCAACATGGCTCCGGTAATGGCCCTGAGAAAGCAATACGCCGACCGCTTTGAAAAGGAATACGGCGTGCGTCTCGGCTTCATGGGCTTCTTCGTCAAGGCCGCCTGCGCCGCGCTGAAGAAATTCCCGGTGGTCAACGCCTCGATCGACGGCAACGACATCGTCTATCACGGCTACGTCGATATCGGCATCGCCGTCGGCAGCCCGCGCGGCCTGGTCGTCCCGATCATCCGCGACGCCGACCAGCTTTCCATCGCCGACATCGAACGCAAGATCGCCGAATTCGGCGCCAAGGCGAAAGACGGCAAGCTTTCGATCGAGGAACTCACCGGAGGCACCTTCTCGATCAGCAACGGCGGCGTCTTCGGCTCGATGCTCTCCACGCCGATCATCAACCCCCCGCAATCCGCGATCCTCGGCATCCACGCGACCAAGGATCGTGCCGTCGTCGAAAACGGCCAGGTCGTCGTCCGCCCGATCAACTACCTGGCGCTCTCCTACGACCACCGCATCATCGACGGCCGCGAGGCGGTGCTGAGCCTGGTCACGATGAAAGAAGCCCTGGAAGACCCGGCGCGCTTGTTGCTGGGAGTTTGACGGGTTCGTAATGAGAAATCGCCCCAGGCTTCGGCTGGGGCGATTTTTTTTTGGATTCCGTAATTTGAACCAGCGCGCTTATCCGGGATGTGACACATAGGTTGAGGCCCGCATAGGTTGGGGTGGGCGTAGCGAAGCCCAACACCTCCGTCATACTTTTGCCTCCAAACGTTGGGATTCGCTACGCTCACCCCAACCTATGAATTGCGGCTTTTTTAAGGATAAATTTTCTAAATTACTGTAATAATTATTTGATAATAATAGCTACAGTAGCGAAACATTATTTAAGTAAATTTAGAAAATTCGCATAAAATACACCCTCAAGAAATTACCGAGCGGGAAGAATTGTCCGGCACAATCCATCCGAAAGTGTTAAACTTCCCGATCGGGAAGATCGAATACCTGGAGGTGCTTGTGACACCAGAAAAATTACCGGGCGGGTTGATCCGCACAACGGCTGATCTGGGCAGGCTCGTTGCCGGGCGGCGCAAGGCGCAAGGCTTGACGCAGGCCGAGCTTGCGGGCCTGGGGCAGACGGGCAGCCGCTTCATCGGCGAGCTTGAGCGGGGCAAGGGAACTGTGCAGTGCGACAAGGTGCTGCATGTTCTGAATCTGCTGGGGCTGGATGTGCTCATCGTGGAGCGGGGCGGATGAAGCAGCTCGATGTTTTCATGGGCAACGCGCTCGTTGCTTATCTTCGTGAGCGCGATGATGGCTTGCTGACGTTCCGCTACGACAGCGCATGGCTGAAGAGCGGCAAGGCGAGGCCGCTTGCCCCGGAACTCGCCCTGGGAGAGCAGGAACATTCCGGTGAAAAAGTTCTCGCTTATTTCGACAACCTGTTGCCGGAGGGGGATGTGCGCGACTTTATCGCACAGCTTGAACATCTCTCGCCCGCCAATGTGTTCGGTTTGCTTGAGCGCTTCGGGGGAGATACCGCTGGCGCGCTCTCGCTGTTGCCGCAGGGAGAAGTCCCGTCTGCGAAGCCGCGTTATCTTCCTGTTTCCATGGACGCAATCCTGGAATGGTTTGCCACCTCTCGCGGCATTCCGCTGGACATCAGGGGAGGTCAGGCGCGAATGTCGCTGTCCGGGGCGCAGGACAAAATATCGGTCTTCATCGACAGGGAAGGAGGGATGGCGATCCCTCTCGGCGCCGCGCCGTCGAGCCATATCATCAAGCCCTCAATGGGATACAAGGCGCATATCCCGCAAATAGCGGTCAATGAAACTCTGGTGATGAGTCTGGCGAAGGCCGCCGGATTCGATGTGCCGGAGCTGCGATTCGTTCCGGAACTCGACGCCATCGTAATCGCCCGCTACGACCGCGAGATGGCGGCGGATGGACAATGGCGGCGGCTGCATCAGAACGATCTTTGTCAAATCATGGGGGTTCCGGCAAGGCACAAATACGAATCGGAGGGCGGACCTTCGCTCAAGGCGTGCTTCTCCGCAGTGATGCAGCACAGCAGCCAGCCCGCGCTTGACAAGAAGCGGTTGATTGAATGGGTGGTGTTCAATCTGGCTGCCGGAAACATGGATAGTCACGCGAAAAATCTTTCGCTGCTCGTCACCGGCGGGCGCACGCGGCTGGCGCCTTTCTACGACATGCTTTGTACGACGGTATATCCGGGCCTGAACAAGAAATTTGCATTCAAGCTCGGTGGAGAGAACCGCCCTGTCTGGCTGATGGAACGCCATTGGGAGCGCTTTGCCGGAGAAATCGAGGTCAAGCCGCAGTGGCTGGGAAAGCTCAGGCTGGAGGTCTGCGAGCGGGTTGCGGAAGCCTTGCCGGAAACTGCGAATGCGCTGCGGGAGGTGGTGAACGGCGCGGAAGGCTTGTCGATGATCGACCGGGTGGAAACCGAGGTGCGCCGTTCGCTTGGGCAACTGAGGGCGCGAGTGGAGTAGGGAAGGGGGAGTCGGGGGAAGGGAGAGTCGGCCATGCACACACTCCAAGTTGCGGATTTTTTTAACAAGAATTTTCTAAATTTACTTAAATAATATTACGCTACCGTAATGGATTTCAATGTAAAATTATTAAAGTAATTTAGAAAATCGGCAGGGAAGCATACAAGGGAATGATCCGAAGCGCCGGGGGTGTTTTTTTGAGGAATTTCGGCGCAATATAAAAAATCCGCTTCACGCGGATTTTTTGGGGGTGTTGGTGGCCAGAGGCAGAATCGAACTGCCGACACGCGGATTTTCAGTCCGCTGCTCTACCAACTGAGCTATCTGGCCGAAAACAGAAGGGCGAATTCTAGCAACATGCGGGGGCGGCGTCAAAGGAAGAATTTGAAACCCAGGCAGAAGCGGCCCGGATTATTGATCCGGCCCATAAACGGTGTGTAGGATGGGTTGAGCACAGCGAAACCCATCGGAGTTCCAGAGGGAGAAATGATGGGTTTCGCTTCGCTCTACCCATCCTGCATAATGAGAGTATTTAAGGGCTGGATCAATGAACTGGACGCCCGGCGTCGACCTGTATTCCGGCGGAGAGTCGCTGCGCTGCCGGGCGGATGCTGCGGCTTTGGCTGCTTCGGGGGAAATCGTTGAATTTGTGGAGTTATAATTCGGGCGATGTTTGTATTGTTTGAAGAAGATAATAGTTGCAAAACGGGCTCGATCCTGGCCGAGAGCGAAACCTCCCTGCATATCGAGACCGTTTCCGGGAAGCGCACCAAGGTCAAGGCGGCGAACATACTGCTCCGCTTTCAGCAACCTGGCGCGGCGCAGCTTTTGGCCGTAGCCGAACCGCTGGCGGGGGAGATCGAAGCCGATTTTTTGTGGGAATGCGTAAATGACGGCGAATTTTCTTTTGTTGATTTTGCCCGCGACTACTATGGACATGAAGCCTCTCCGGTCGAGGCCGCTGCGGTGTTGCTCGCACTTCAGGCCGCCCCCATCTATTTCCATCGCAAGGGCAAGGGCCGTTTCCGCAAGGCCCCTGCCGATATTCTGGCTGCCGCTCTGGCCGGCCTTGAAAAAAAGAAGCAGCAGGCGCTCGCCATCGAGCGCATGTGCGAAGCCCTGAAAAACGGGCAATTGCCGCCCGAATTCCCGCCGCTGATCAAGAGCCTGCTCTACAAGCCGGATCGTAATCGTATCGAAACCAAGGCGCTCGAAGCGGCTGCCGCCGCAACCGGAAAAACGGCGGCGCAGTTGCTGCTTTCCTGTGGCGCGTTTGGATCGGCATACGAATACCACGTACAACGCTTTCTCGTCGAATATTTCCCGCACGGAGCGGAGCACAAGCCCGAGGTCGAAGCGGCTGCGCCAGAGCCGCAGACAGTGCTGCCGCGCGCCGAAGTATTGGCCTTTTCGATCGACGATGCGGCGACGACCGAAATCGACGATGCGTTTTCGGTCACGGACTTGCCTGAAGGCGGCTGGCGCGTCGGAATCCACATTGCGGCGCCGGGATTGGGAATCCTGCCGGATTCGGCGCTTGGCGCGGTCGCGCGCGAGCGGATTTCGACGGTGTATATGCCGGGGAGCAAGATCACGATGCTCCCGCAGGCCGTCGTCGAGCGATACACGCTGACGGCAGGGCGCGAAGCCCCGGCGCTCTCGCTGTATCTGACAGTGACGCCGGGAATGGAAATTGCGGCGCGCGAATCGCAGCTCGAAATCGTACCGGTCGTTGCCAACCTGCGGCATCATGAAATCGAGCCTCTGTTCAATGAACGCACGGCAGAGGACATCGTGGCGGCGGAAATGGCATCGGAGCGGGCATCGGAGCGGGCATCGGAAGCGCCGGATGGGCTTGCCATTCCCGAATTTCCCTTTCGCCGCGAACTGGCGCTCCTTTGGCGCCTTGCCCGGCATTGCGAAGGGCAGCGAGGCAAACCCGCAGCGATCCAGGGAATGCGCGATTACAGCTTCGAGATTGCAGGCGACCTGGCGCTGCCGGAAGAATGCCGTGTCGCCATCGAAGCGCGGCCGCGCGGCAGCCCGCTCGACATGGTGGTGTCCGAACTGATGATCGTCGCCAACAGTACCTGGGGCGGATTGTTCGCCGAACATCGCGTGCCCGCGCTGTATCGCGCGCAAACGGGCGGCAAGGTACGGATGACAACCTCGCCGCTTCCGCACGAAGGTTTGGGAGTCGCGCAATACGCATGGAGCACCTCCCCGCTGCGCCGTTATACCGACCTCCTCAACCAGTGGCAGATGATTTCCCTGCTCCAGGACAGGACGCCGCATTTCGGAGCAAAGTCGGATTTCCTCTTTTCGGCCCTGCGCGATTTTGAACTGACCTATGCCGCCTACGCGGAATTCCAGCGCGGCATGGAGCGCTACTGGTGCCTGCGGTGGCTGCGCCAGGAAAACATGTCCCGCATCCCCGCGACCGTCCACCGCGAAAACCTGGTCAAACTCGACGCGCTGCCGCTTCTGTTGCGCGTGCCCTCGCTTCCGGAACTCAAACCGGGGCAAAGGGTTCTGCTCGCGCTCGAATCGTGGGATGAGCTCACGCTCGAACTCGATTGCCGTTATCTCGAAACCCTCTCCGAAACCGTTTCGGAAGACGCGCTGGCGGAAGAGGCTGTCCAATGAACCCCGCTTCTCCTCCGACCCGGGACCCGGCACTCGTTTTCTATGGAGCCGCTCCCCGCCCGCTCCTGACCGTGCCCCTGCAATTTGCGCTGGGAGTCTCGATCGCCCTGCACGCGCTGCTCCTCTCGATTCATTTCACCTTCCCCGAGGCTTCGCGCAAGCTGGAGGATCGGGCGCTGCAAATCATCCTCGTCAACAGCAAATCCGCACGCAAGCCTGTCGACCCGCAGGCCCTGGCGCAGGCGAATCTCGATGGCGGCGGCAATACCGAGGCCAATCGTCGCGCCAAGACCCCGCTGCCGCCTTCGCAGAAAGACCGCGCCGGTTCCGAACTCGAACGCAAGCAACGGCAATTGCGTACGGCCGAAGCGGAGCAGCAGCGCCTCCTGGTGCAGACCAAAACACAGGAACGCGCGCTGACGCAACAGCAGAAGGAAAGGAAACCGGCGGAGCAGTCTCCCCCGGCGCCGACCCTTTCCGGGCAGGACCTTGCCACTTCGGCGCTGGCGATGGCCCGCCTGGAAGCCGAAATCGCCAAGGAAATGGACGAGTACAACAAACGCCCCCGGAAAAAATTCATCGGCGCGCGCACCGAAAGTTACCGTGACGCCCAGTACGTCGAAGCCTGGCGGCAGAAAGTCGAGCGCATCGGCACGCTCAACTATCCCCAGGAAGCGCGCGGACGCCTTTATGGCGACTTGCTGCTCAGCGTCACGATCAAGAGCGATGGAAGCGTGGGAGACGTCAGGATCGAACGCTCTTCCGGGCATAAAATACTCGACGACGCCGCCCTGCGCATCGTCAGGATGGCGGCGCCCTATGCGCCCTTTCCACCGGAAATCCGCCAGGAAGCCGACGAAATCGACATCACGCGATTATGGACTTTCGCCCCCGGCGACAACCTCGTCACGAAATAAGCCCGTGAAATCGAAAGGAATCTCATGACCGACCGTTATTGCGTCTTTGGAAATCCCGTCGAGCACAGCCTGTCGCCGCGCATCCATGCGGCCTTTGCCCTTCAGACGGGAGAAAAGATTTCCTACGAGGCGATCAAGGTGCCGCATGGCGGATTCGCCTACTCCGTTTCAGCCTTCTCCTCTTCCGGCGGGCGCGGCGCCAACGTAACCGTGCCGTTCAAGGAAGTCGCCCGCGCCTTGTGCACCGAAATGAGCGAAGCCGCCGTCGCTGCCGGAGCGGTCAACACCCTGAGCTTCATCCCGCCCGGCACGATTCGCGGGGACAATACCGACGGCATCGGACTCGTCCGCGACCTGACGCAAAACCTGAAGTGCGATCTTTCCGGACTGCGGATTCTTCTCATCGGCGCTGGCGGCGCGGCGCGCGGCGCGATCCTGCCCTTGCTCCAGCAAAAACCGGCGCGGCTTCATATCGCCAACCGCACTGCGCCCAAGGCGCTCTTCCTGCGCGAAGAATTTGCCGCGCTTGCCCCGGAACCCGCCGCCCTGACCGCTGGCCCGCTGCGCGGGCTCGGCCAGAAAACCGGAAATTTCGACATCGTGATCAACGCCACCTCCGCCGAACTCAACGACGAAGCCCTGGAATTGCCGGAAGGCATCTATGCCCCCGAATCCCTGGCCTACGACATGATCTACGGCGCGGAAGAAACCGCCTTCCTCGTCCAGGCCCGCGCGCAGGGCGCGGCGCGATGCTGCGACGGCCTTGGAATGCTCGTCGAGCAAGCGGGAGAAGCCTTCACGATCTGGCGCGGCGTGCGCCCCGATACTGCGCCGGTGCTCGCCCTGCTCAAGACAGAAATCGACCTCTTGCGCCGCCGCCGCGCTGCCGCCTCCCGCCGGACGCCTTGACCCTTTCTCCTCCCCGCATGAGGCAAGGCGCAAAAAACACCCTGTTGAGCCTCTGGAAATGGCTGCGCCGTTTCCTGTTTGCGCTGGTGCTCCTCATCATCGCCTACCAGTTCTGGCTATTGGGCTGGGTGCTCTACTGGAAACAAGCCAACCCCGGCAGCACCCCTTTCATGGAACTGCGCCTTGCCGAATTGCGCGCGAAAAATCCCCAGGCGCAACTGAAATGGCAATGGGTCGACTACGACAAAATCTCGCCGCATCTCAAACGCGCCATCATCGCTTCCGAAGACGCCAAATTCATCGACCACGAAGGATTCGACTGGGAAAGCATCCAGAAGGCGATGGAAAAAAATCGCGAGAGAGGCCGAATCGTCGCCGGGGCCTCGACCATCTCGCAGCAATTGGCAAAAAACCTCTTCCTCTCGCCGCGCAAGACTTTCTGGCGCAAGGCAGAAGAAGCCCTCATCACCCTGATGATCGAGCAAATCTGGAGCAAGCAACGGATCTTCGAGG
This sequence comes from Betaproteobacteria bacterium, assembly GCA_009780885.1. GTDB lineage: Bacteria > Pseudomonadota > Gammaproteobacteria > Burkholderiales > Rhodocyclaceae > WQZF01. The sequence goes on from WQZF01000014.1 coordinate 41,592, forward strand.
TCTACCTCAACATCGTCGAATGGGGCGACGGCGTTTTTGGCGCGGAAGCCGCTGCCTGGCATTACTACGGCGTTCCCGCCGGAACCCTGTCCCCGCAGCCATCGGCCCGTCTCGCCGCGATGCTTCCCAATCCCCGCTTCTACGACCGCAACCGCGCCTCCCCGGCGCTCGCCCGCAAAACCGCAATCATCCTCTTGCGAATGCCGATGTCGCAGGTTCCGTGAAGAAAATTCCTTTCGCCGGAAGGTTGCGCACGAAGCGCCGAATTTTCTAAATTACTGTAATAATTTTGATCGTAAAATAACTACAGTAGCCAAACATTATTTAAGTAAATTTAGAAAATCGGAGCGGCTTTGATTTATGCGACGACATGCCTTGCTTCGTAGGGGCGGATGGCAATCCGCCCGCCCCCATCGTGCGGCGCTTTGCGCCGGAGATACGGGGAACGGGCGACCACAGGTCGCCCCTACAAAACCCCGGTGTAGGGGCGACCTGTGGTCGCCCGAAATCACCCGTTTGCAAACATCGGGCGGCAACTCTCCCACCGGCGCTTTCGCGCCACCTCCCTCTGGGAGGGAGGCTTTGCCGTGCGGCGCTTTCGCGCCGGAGATAAAACCAACGGCGCTCCGAAGAGCGCCGCTGTTCGAGCCTCCCTCTTCGAGGGAGGTGTGTATAGACTCGACACATAGGTAACAAGTGTGCCAAGACATGGGTAACAGTTGAGGATGATGCATTCATTCTATTCCGATGACGGACAAATCGAAAGAGGCGACGCGTTGATGGCAGAAGAA
>WQZF01000015.1 GCA_009780885.1 Betaproteobacteria bacterium
ACGGTCATCCTGCGCGTAGCGAAGCGGAGTCGCAGACGGTCATCCTGCGCGTAGCGAAGCGGAGTCGCAGACGGTCATCCTGCGCGTAGCGAAGCGGAGTCGCAGGATCCAGGGGAAGATGCCCATCCCTGCGCCCGGGTTTCTTCGGCGCGATTTGCGGCGGCGGGCCGATTGCCGCGCTACTCATCCTGCATAATTGGAGTATTTACGGGCCGGATCAATAAACCCCGGCACGCATTTATTGCCGCTTCAAGTCCCGATAGAAGTTCTCATGCGATCCCAGGGCTTCCAGATAAACCAGCCGCACAACATCATCACGGGTGTAGCCAAGCAAATAAAGCTGGCCCTTGCAGCGGAATTTATAAACCCACAGTTGCGACAGATCGCCTTTTTTCTTTTCGCCCGCATCGGGGTTTTGCGCCACGGCGGCCACGGCGGCATCCACGTCGGCAATCAGGGTGTCGTGCAGTTTTTTATAGACGCGGGCAAAACGCCGGGTCTGGCGGATTTCCCAATTCATGCCCGGCGTTTGTGGGCGGCACTGCGCGGGACGAAAGGCGTGGCTTCCTCGCGCGGCTCGGCCAGGCTCATCAGGCTTTCGGCAATAAAGGAGGCAGGCAAGTCGGGATTGTCCAACGCGGCGCGGCCCACCCTGGCCCAGAACTCCATCTGTCCCTGCACGGTGCGGTACTCGGTTTTGGCGGCAGCGCGGGCCTCATTGACCAGCGCTTCGTCCATGCGTACTGAAATGCTTGCCATGATTTTCCTTTCGCACCATCGCGCTCGATGGCTTGTTTTACCACAATTGTAGTCTTTGCCACTTCGTAATGCTCAAGGGCAGGCGCTGAAAATGTGCGTAAATTTTCTAAATTTGTTTAAAGAATTATTGATTGAAAATAACTACTGTAGCTAACTATTATTTAAACAGATTTAGAAAATTTTGCTTGAAAGCCTCATCAGCACGCGGCCTCACTCCCGCCAACGCCAGCCGATGCCGCGCCGCTCTATCTCTTGCAGGATTTCCGTCATTGCCTTTTCGACCCGTTCCGGCGCTCCTTCGACGCCGAGTTCGAGGTGGACGCGCTCGGTGCCCCGATGCGAAGGCAGCGAAAAAAGGCGCAGATCGGGGTAGGCGGCGACGATGCGCTCCATCAGGCCGAGCAGCCCGCTCTCGTGCGCGTCGGGGCCGGTGAGCAACAATGCGCGCTCGACGCGCGGCGCGGTGACGAATTCGTCGCGGTGAAAATGATCGAGCGCCCATTCGATCATCGGGTGCGCCATCTGCGGAAAACCGGGGACGAAATAATGACGCCGGATATGAAAGCCGGGAATACGGTTCACCGGGTTCGGAATCAGCGCGCAGCCTTCCGGGAAGTGGATCAGCAAGCGCCGCTCCGGCGTGATCTCGACGCCAAGCTCGACGCAGAAACGGGCATGCAACTCGGCTTCGCCTTCCGGGTGCACGACGAGCGGCACGCCCAGCGCGGCGGCGGCGGCCTGGCGCGTGCGGTCGTCCGGCGTGTTGCCGATGCCGCCGAAGGAAAAAACGGTGTCGCCCCCGGCAAAACTGCGGCGGAACGCGGCGGTCAGAGCCTCTTCGTCATCGCCGAGACAGGTCAGCCACGACAGGCGCAGCCCGCGCGCCGCGAGCGCCTCTGCGAGCCAGCGGAAATGCCGGTCTTCGCGTTTGCCGGAAAGAATCTCGTCGCCGATGACGAACGCGCCAAAGCCCATGTTTTTTCTCACTCAGTCTGGATTGTCTTGCGAAGGCGCTTCGCGTATCACTTGCGCATGCGCCGCCAGGATGGCCCCGCCGCGCAATTGCCGCAGCGCTTCGAGCCCGAAATGGATGTAGGTCAGCATCGCCAGCGTCGGCGCCAGGATGCCGAGAATCGGAATATGCGCAAGCACCGCGAAGGAGAGGCCGATCAGGAACAGGGAACGCGCGTGTCTTTTGCGCAGCATTTGCCATTCCTCCTCGCTTGCGTGCAGGCAGAGCACATCGTAGGAAAAGGTGCGGCGGTTGAGCCAGGCAAGCCAGAAAAACGGCAGGAGAAGGCCAAGACCGGGAACGAACCACAAGGGCAGCGTCAATATCCAGCCAGCGGCGAAGCCGAGAATGGCAATGAGACTGTTCATCGCGCCAGCGGTGAAACTGTCCTTGCCCATCAGCGCCAGATCGGCATAGCTGTCCGCAGCGATGCGCCTCAAGAGCGCCGGCAACAGGAAAACCGCCGTCAAAATCAATGCCGTGAGGTAGGCGGCTGCAAAGATCAAGGCCCATCCGCCGATCAAGGCAAGGAATTTCCCGAACCACACCGCAACAAAGGTCGAGGCCCAGGAAAACGGCGGCATGTCGATCAAGCACCCGGCCAGCGCATGCAGCGCGAAAACGCTGAGAAAAACCCAGACCACCAGCGAAACCAGCGCCGGAGCAAGAAGCGGCAGCCACATTTTGGGCCGGAGCAGCGAAGAAAAAGCCCGCCCGAAAGCGATCATCAGGGTACGCATGGTGGTTCCGTGTTCAGTGAAAGGGCAATTTTAGCGGAACAGCGCGCCTTGCATCCCATCGAAGATCCGCAGGATGCACTGTTCCGTTCGGCTTGTTCAGGGCATCCCTGATCGTATTTTCAGGCATCCTCAGGCGCCCGGATTATATGCCCGCAAGGGCCGCGTCCAGAAACTTCAGATTTGTCGGAAAATCTGGAAGACACCCGAAATATCCGGTAAACTGACCGACTGAAGCCTTGGTTCGGATTTGTCAGGGGTTATAGTATGGGATGGGGTTCCTGGCTTGATGAAGAAAGAAATCTGCATGCCTCGCCAGGGCGGTCGGTATAACTTGTTTTGCCTGTTGATCGCAAATAATGGTTTTTTCCTTTTTCAAGAAACCCACGGAAAAAATGACCGCTAAACCAGCGGTCTCCGGGCGTCCAAAAGATACTCCCAAAACGGAACCTCCTGTCACCATCAGGAGCGAGTCCGTTTCAAACAATCCTGCCACGCAGAACAGGGCAGCGGATAAACCGCGCCCCCAGTTGTCCGACCGCGCACCCGCCGAAGCCCCCATCGTTCCGTTTTCCGATTTCAGCGAATTGCCGGGAAAAATAGAAGTCCTCGAAGACAGCGACCCGATCGAAACCGACATCGAGCAGGCAGCCGTCCTGTACGCGAACTCACAGGACAGCGCAGCGCGTTCCCTGCTGGAAGATTCCATCCGCATACATCGCTACGGCCCGGGCGAACGCCTGTGGCTCATGCTTTTCGAACTCTATCGCCTGACCGCCCAAAAGACACCCTTTGAAGTGCTGGCGCTGGATTACGCAAAATCCTTCGAAAAATCTCCCCCCATCTGGAGTCTGCTGGAAAGCGGGGAGCAGAAACCTGCTCCCAAGCCCAACAAGATCATGAGAAGCTCGCGCTTTTCGGGCAACCTTCTGGGGAGCAATGACGAAGGTTTCGCAGTGCTTGAGGCGAATCAGGAGCGCTCGGGCGGGATTCGCGCCGATCTCACCGAGGTGCACCAGGTAGACGACGCTGGCTGCATCCGGATGCTCAACCTGCTGGCGGCAGCAAGAAAACAAAACGGCCGGATAGAGTTGAAAGGCGACGACGGATTGGCGCAACTGCTCGAAGCCAGGCTCCAGTCCGAGCAGCGAACCGAGACCGCCTTGTGGCGCCTGCTTCTGGAGCTGTATCAGATGCAGGGAAAAATGGAAGTCTTCGAGGATCGCGCCATCGACTTCGCAGTAACCTTTGAAGTTTCTCCTCCGTCGTGGGAACCTTCCCGTGTGCTCAATACGGAATTTGGCGCCGATTCCGGGCTGGGAGTCACCCTCCAGGAACCCGAAGAAGATCCGCCCCCGCCGCCCCCATCCCCGCGCCCGGATTATTACCGTCTCGAAGGCGAGTTGAAGGCAGCGCGCTTTGAAGAACTTCCCGAATACGCCGAAACCCATAATCCGGTCGTCATTGATTTTTCCGCCGTCAAGCGCATCGATTTCGTCAGCGCGGGCCTGCTGGTCAACCTGCTCACGAAACCCAAGCGCGGCGGACGCAAAATCATGATCTTCCACCCGAACCTGCTCGTGGCAGCCCTGCTGCATGTGCTCGGCATCGATTCTGTCGCCAGCATCCTTCCGGCGCAACGCTAGAAAATGACAGAAAGCTATCACGGCACCACCATCCTTTCGGTGCGGCGCGGCTCCAGCGTTGCCCTGGGCGGCGACGGACAAGTCACCCTGGGGAATATCGTCATCAAGGCCGGCGCAAAAAAAGTGCGGCGGCTTTACAAGGATCAGATCCTCGCCGGATTCGCGGGCGCGACCGCTGACGCCTTTACGCTGTTCGAGCGTTTCGAGGCCAAGCTGGACAAACACCAGGGCAATCTTTTGCGTTCTGCAGTCGAACTGGCGAAGGACTGGCGCACCGACCGCATGCTGCGCCGCCTGGAAGCGATGCTCGCCGTCGCCGACCGCGAATACTCTCTCATCATCACAGGCAACGGCGACGTGCTCGAACCGGAGCACGGCATCGTCGCCATCGGTTCCGGCGGCGCATATGCGCACTCTGCTGCGCGCGCGCTGCTCGAACACACCGAATTCCCTGCGGCTGAAATCGTGCGCAAATCCCTGTCCATTGCCGCCGATCTGTGTATTTACACCAACCACAATTTCACGATCGAGGCGCTCGATTGACCCCACGCGGCGGCATACGCCACCCCGCGCGGGAAGCAGGATTCTGCATTGCGCCTGCTTTCTTCCTCTGCTCTCCCAATTTCCGTTCTGAAAGGCTGTTGCCATGTCATCGATGACGCCGCAGGAAATCGTTCACGAACTCGACAAATACATCGTCGGCCAGACGCAGGCGAAAAAGGCGGTGTCCATCGCCCTGCGCAATCGCTGGCGCCGCGCGCAGGTAGCCGAACCGCTGCGGCAGGAAATCACGCCGAAAAACATCCTGATGATCGGCCCCACCGGCGTCGGCAAGACCGAAATCGCGCGGCGGCTGGCGCGGCTTTCCAATGCGCCCTTCATCAAGATCGAAGCGACGAAATTCACCGAAGTCGGCTATGTCGGGCGCGATGTCGACACCATCATCCGCGACCTGGCCGAAATGGCGGTGAAAAACGAGCGCGAGCAGGCGATGCGCAATGTGCGCGCGCGCGCCGAAGATGCTGCCGAGGAACGCATTCTCGATGCCCTGCTGCCACCAGCGCGTGGCGCGCATTTTTTCGGAAACGAAAACAGCATGCCGCCTGCCGAAGACAGCGCGGGGCGCCAGAAATTCCGCAAGCAACTGCGCGAAGGGGCTCTCGACGATAAGGAAATCGAAGTCGATCTGGCTGCGCCCACCGTTAGCGCCGAAATTTTTGCGCCGCCGGGAATGGAAGAACTGACAACCCAGATCCAGGGCATGTTCCAGAACATCGGCGGCGGAAAACGCCGCGCGCGCCGGGTCAAGATCAGGGAAGCCTGGAAGCTGCTGCTCGATGAGGAAGCCGCGCGCCTCGTCAACGACGAAGACATCAAGCAGGCTGCGGTGCAAAACGTCGAGCAGAACGGAATCGTCTTTCTCGACGAACTCGACAAGATCGCCAGCCGTTCCGAACTGCAAGGCGCCGATGTCTCGCGCCAGGGCGTGCAGCGCGACCTGCTGCCGCTGGTCGAGGGCACGACGGTATCGACCAAGTACGGCATGATCAAGACCGATCACATCCTCTTCATCGCCAGCGGCGCCTTTCATCTCGCCAAACCTTCCGACCTGATTCCCGAACTCCAGGGACGCTTTCCGATCCGCGTCGAACTGGAATCCCTGTCGGTTGGCGATTTCGAGCGCATCCTGACGCAGACCGACGCCTGCCTCACGCAGCAGTACACGGCGTTGCTGGCCACCGACGGGGTCACGCTCTCCTTCTCCCCCGAAGGCATCCGCCGGATTGCGGAAATCGCCTGGTCGGTCAATGAAAGAACCGAAAACATCGGCGCCCGCCGGCTCTACACGGTCATGGAGCGCCTGCTCGAAGAAATTTCGTTTTCCGCCGGCAAGGGCGGCAGCATGACGCTGGGAATCGACGCCGCCTATGTCGACACCCGCCTCGAAGCATTGGCGCAAAATGAGGATTTGTCGCGCTACGTTCTGTAAGCCCCTTTCGATTCCACTTTCCGTCAAACCCTCCCGGATCAGGAGTTTCTCAGGAGAACCGCTGCCCATGGCCCGCACACCACGTTCCGCCGCCCCGAAACCCGCCCGCAACGCAGGCGTCACAAAGGTTTTCGTCCTCGACACCAACGTGCTGATGCACGATCCCTCCAGCCTTTTCCGCTTTGAAGAGCACGACGTCTACGTGCCGATGATGGTCCTCGAAGAACTGGACAACAACAAGAAGGGAATCTCCGAAATCTCGCGCAACGCGCGCCAGGCCAGCCGCACCCTCGACGAGATCGTCAGCGCCTCCGAAGACAGCATCGAACAGGGAATCCCGCTTTTCGGCCCCTCGCAGAAAATGGCCAGCGGCAATCTCTTCCTGCAAACCGAGGCCATCGTCGCCGATCTGCCGCAAGCCCTGCCGACCGCGAAATACGACAACCAGATTCTCGGCGTCCTGATCCACCTGCGCAAAAAGCACCCGCGCCGCCCGGTCATCCTCGTCTCCAAGGACATCAACATGCGGATCAAGGCGCGCACCCTTGGCCTGGCCGCGCAGGATTACTTCAACGACAAGGTTCTCGAAGACACCGACCTCCTCTACACCGGCACCCGCGCGCTGCCCGCCGATTTCTGGGACAGGCACGGCAAGGGCATGGAATCGTGGAAGGAAGAAGGACGCGCCTTCTATCGAGTCAAGGGTCCGCTCTGCCCGCATTTCCTGGCCAACGAATTCCTGTACCTCGACGACACCCCGCCCTTTCAGGCCGTCGTGCGCGAGCTTTCCGGGAAAACCGCGCTTCTGGAAACCATCGTCGACTACACCCACCACAAAAACAGCGTCTGGGGCATCACCGCGCGCAACCGCGAACAGAATTTCGCGCTCAACCTGCTGCTCGACCCCAACATCGACTTCGTGACCCTGATCGGCCAGGCCGGCACCGGAAAAACCCTGCTGACGCTGGCGGCGGGCCTGACCCAGGTGCTGGAAAACAAACGCTATTCCGAAATCATCATGACCCGCGTCACCGTTTCGGTCGGTGAAGACATCGGTTTCCTGCCGGGCAGCGAGGAAGAAAAAATGGCGCCGTGGATGGGGGCGCTCGAAGACAATCTCGACGTCCTGAACCACCCCGGCGAAGGCGCGGTCGAAGAGGGGCACTACGGCGGCGAATGGGGGCGCGCAGCAACGCTCGACCTGATCCGCGCCCGGATCAAGGTCAAATCGCTCAACTTCATGCGCGGCCGCACCTTCCTCAACAAATACCTCATCATCGACGAAGCGCAGAACCTGACGCCGAAACAGATGAAAACCCTGATCACCCGCGCCGGCCCCGGCACCAAGGTCGTCTGCCTCGGCAACATCGCCCAGATCGACACCCCGTACCTGACCGAAGGCAGTTCCGGCCTCACCTACGTCGTCGACCGCTTCAAGGACTGGCCGCACTCCGGCCACGTCACCCTCCAACGCGGCGAACGCTCGCGCCTGGCAGATCACGCAAGCGAAGCCTTGTAGACGCGGAAGAAACGAAAAACCCCGCCGTTCGTGGCGGGGTTTTTAAGGCATTAATTTTCTAAATTTACTTAAATAATGTCTCGCTACTATAGTGAATTTTAATTAATAATTATTACAGTAATTTAGAAAATTTTTTCCAAATCGCGTAGGATGGGTAGAGCGCAGCGAAACCCATCGGAGTTCCAGAGGGAGAAATGATGGGTTTCGCTTCGCTCTCTCAAGAAACCCCCCATCCTGCACACTGGATCCTGCGACTTCGCGCAGGATGACGGAGTGTGGCCCCTGCCCCGTCATCCTGCGCGCAGCGAAGCGGAGTCGCAGGATCCAGAGGAAGATGCCCATCCCTGCTTCCGAGTTTCTTCGGCGCGATTTGCGGCGGCGAACCGATTACTGCGCTACCCATCCTACATAACGAGAGTATTTATGGGCCGAATCAATAAAAAAACGTGCTTGTTTCATTCATGCGAATTCCATGCGCTGGATTGCGCTTCGCTTATCCGGCCGACGGGCCCAGGATAGACTTCGAGCCAAAAAAAGAACAGAATAAAGTATTTTTTTGATACCCAAAAAGGTGACACATGGAACAAGTCCTTGCCGCCCGCTCGGTCAGTATCACCGAACTGAAGCGCAGCCCCAGTACCGTGCTGGAACAGGCAGGTTCCGAGCCTGTTGCCGTGCTCAACCACAATCGACCGGCGGCGTATCTGCTTTCTCCGGCGGTATACGAGGCCATGCTGCAACGATTGAACATTGATCTACGGGAAGCCATTCATGCGGGCATCAACAGCGGCCCCGCCATTCCGTCCGATGATGTATTCGCAGAGCTGGACGCCCGTTACACGGAACCAGCTCCCCTCACAAAACCCTCCGGCAAACGCAAAGCCTGATGCGCTCCCGGGCATCTGTTGGTTTCTCGCCCCTGTCGAGGCAAGACCTGATGGATATTGGCGACTACATCGCGGAGGACAACCGCGCCAATGCGCGGCGTTTCGTTGCCAAACTGCATGAGCAATGCCGGCATATAGGCCGCGCGCCACTGAGCTATGCCAGCCGGGAAGATCTGGCTCCGGCCTTGCGCATGGCGCCCTTTGGTAATTACATCGTGTTTTTCCGCGTGCTGGATGGCCTGGTTCGCATCGAGCGCATATTACATGCGGCGCGCAATTTGCCTGCGTTGTTTTCCGACGAGAATCAGGTTTATTGACCCGGATCGGTGGTCTTCGTCCGTAGCGGCACGCACTCCGAACTGTTTTCATCGCCGAGTCCCTGCCCGCGCCGGATAAACGCAAGCTGATTCGACGAATAACGGCATAAACAGTGCCGCTATACCGGCAGCTTTTATTTTGAGGAAATACTGGCCTGCACTTCCTGGATTTGAGCGTAAAGGACAGGAAGGTCGCGGTGGATCGTCTTCCAGACGATTTCAAAGTCCACCTTGAAATAACCATGAGCGACGACATTGCGCATCTGGTAAGCCACCGCCAAAGGAAGTTCAGGATGTGCCGCTGCGAATTCGGGGAAGTTTTTCTCGATGTTGTTGCTGGCTTCGCCGATGATCTCGAAATTACGGATCACGGCGTCCTGAATCAGGGGGTTATCCAGGAACGCCAGTTCGTCCATGTCTCCAGTGTAACGGTCGATGCGCTCAATGGATTCGAGGATGTGCGCCAGATAATCGACGATCCGTTGTTGATCCCGGTTCATATGAGGCGAGCCTCCGCAAGCACGGTCTCCCGGAATTTGTCCGGCAGGGCGTTGGGCGTCAACACATCCACCGGAACGCCAAGCAGCTTGCCCAGTTCGTAACGAATGGCGCCGATGTCGAAGAGGGTCGTTTCGTGCGTCGGATCGATGATGATGTCCAGATCGCTGCTGTCCGTGTCCGCACCGCGCAGAACCGAGCCGAACACTCGTGCGTTGCGTGCATGATGCGCCTCGACGACACGGCGAATCGCGACGCGGTTCGAGTCAAGAGCGATAGAGGGCTTCACAGCTTCTCTCCCGGAATCAATCTGGCCTGATGATAGGGCAAGGACATCATTTCGTTTTTAAAAAGACATTCATTTTCTAAATTAGTGAAATAATATTCCGCTACTGTAGTGATATTTAAGATAGAATTCTTGATTCTAATCTAGAAAGCAAAAAAGCTGATTTTCGCTGGGAACATGGCTGCGAAGCCGCATCTACCAGCGTGCGTTGTCGCCGACGAAGGGGTTGTGGGCGCGCTCCTCGCCGAAGGTAGAGAGGGGGCCGTGGCCGGGGATGAAAGTGATGTCGTCGCCGAGCGGGAACAGGCGTTCGCGGATTGCGGCGAGCAGGGCCTGATGGTCGCTTTTCGGGAAATCGGTGCGCCCGATCGAGCCCTGGAAAAGCACGTCGCCGACGATCGCCACACGGCTTGGCGCGTGGAAAAAACAAATGTGTCCGGGCGTGTGGCCGGGGCAATGCAGCACTTCCAGGCTGAGATTGCCCAGCGTCACGGTATCGCCGTGTTCGAGCCAGCGCGCGGGCGTAAAGGGGCGCGCGTTGGAAAAACCGAACATCTGGCCCTGCTGCGACATCCTTTCGATCCAGAAGGCATCGTCCCGGTGCGGCCCTTCTATCGTCAGCCCGCACCGTTCGGCCAATTCCGCTACCCCGCCGACATGGTCGATATGTCCATGCGTGACGAGGATCTTTTCCAGCTTCAAGCCTTCCCTTTCCACGACGCCAAGGATCCGTTCGAGGTCGCCGCCGGGATCGGTAACGGCGGCGCAGCGCGTTTCATCGCACCAGAGGACGGTAGCGTTCTGCTCGAAGGAAGTCACAGGAACGACGACACATTTGAGGGGCATGGCAGGATCAAAGACCGGGAAAGAAAGACATGCGATGATAGCATTCTGCTGCTGCGGTTTTTCCAGCAGGCTCGACTTATTCAGGGCATTCCAAGGAGAGATCATCATGACCACCGAACATAACGTTTTTTTATCGCGCACGAAAATGCCTGCCCCGGAAGAATGGCGTTCGGCCATCGTGCAACACGGCTTCGGGCTGGAGATGGAAACCGGTTTCGATCCCGATCTCTATGAAGGTTTCATTTCGTGCAAATACCATGACCAGGAGACGGGTTTCGAGTTTTATTCCGAAGAATCCGACCTGGAAGAACTGCTTGCCGAAGAAGCCATTACCGGTGAGGAACGCGAACGCATCGGGGATCGCGATTACCTCGTCACGCTGGTTTCCGACCCTGAAAGCAGAAGCTATGTTGCGGCGGGAATTGCCGCTGCCGTGTTGTGCGAACTGAGCGATGGCCTTCTGGCGCCCGGAGGCGAGACGCCCTTTTTTGGCCCCGAGGAAGCCATTGGGTGGGCCAAAAAATCCGAACCGATGCTGCTCGAGGAAATCGAGTGGCAGAAAGAGGAACGCGCACGCAGCGAGTAGCCCTTGAGGCCAACAGAAATCTGCCGCGATGAACGATTCCCCCACCGCCTTTTCCGCCCTTTCTCCCGGCGGTTCTGCCCATATCGGGCCGCTTGAAAAAAACGCTCCTTTCGTCGTGCGCCTTTCCGGCGCCTGGACGCTGGCCGGCCTGCCGGCCCGGGCGCGGGAATTGCGCGCGCTCGAAGCCGAATTGCGGCGCCGCGCGAAAGACGCAAAGGAATGGGATTTGAGCGCGGTGCAGCACCTCGACAGCGCCGGGGCGCTGCTGCTCTGGCGGGTCTGGGGGCGGCGCCTGCCCGGCGCCCTGGGCGTTTCGGAGGCGCAGCGGCATATTTTCGAGCGCGTCGAATCGCTTGCGGCGCAAGCCGCGCCGCTGCCGAAGCCGCCGCGCGACCCGCTGGCGGCGGTGGCGTTCGTGGGTTACCTCTGCCTGGACGTGCTGCGCCACCTGCGCGATTTCGTCGCGCTGATCGGACAACTTCTGCTCGACTGCCTGTGGCTTGCCGCACATCCGCGCCAGTGGCCGCTCAAGGAGTTCTCGGCGACCGTCTATAAGAGCGGCGCGCTGGCGCTGCCGGTCACGGCGCTGGTCGGCTGCCTGATCGGCGTCGTCATTTCCTACCTTTCTTCCCTGCAATTGCGGATTTTTGGCGCGGATTCCTTCATCGTCAATATCCTCGGGATCAGCGTCATCCGCGAGCTTGGGCCGGTACTCGTGGCAGTCCTCGTCGCCGGACGCTCCGGATCCGCAATGACGGCTCAAATCGGCGTCATGCGCGTCACCGAGGAAATCGACGCGCTGGCAACCATGGGCATTTCGCGCTCGCAGCGCCTGGTATTGCCGAAAGTGGCTGCCCTTGCATTGACGATGCCCTTCCTGACTCTCTGGTGTTCGTCGGCAGCGCTTTTCGGCGGCATGCTTGCGGCGTATTTCCAGCTCGGATTTTCCTTCGATTACTTTCTCCACGAACTTCCGCGCGCAGTGCCGGTTGCCAATCTCTGGATCGGCCTGGGCAAGGGATTCGTCTTCGGCACCCTGGTGGCGCTGATTGCCTGTCATTTCGGCCTGCGCGTCAAGCCCAACACCGAAAGCCTCTCGGCATGCACAACGAGCTCGGTCGTCGCCGCGATTACGACGGTCATCCTGGCCGATGCGGTGTTCGCCATCGCGACGCGCAACATTGGGTTGATAAAGCTCTGAAGGCAGATCATGACGGCCTCCACAAACGGCAAATCCCCGCCGCCGGTGCTCGAAGTCCAGGGGCTGTTTACACGCTTCGGGGCCACCGAAGTGCACCGCGACATCTCGTTCAGCCTCGAAGCCGGTGAAGTGCTCGGACTGGTCGGCGGTTCCGGCAGCGGAAAAACCACCCTCCTGCGCGCCCTCGTCGGATTGCTCGCGCCTGCCGCCGGGACAGTGCGGCTTTTCGGCCAACCGGTGCGCGGCGCCGGCGGGCGGGCCTATACCGCGATCCGCCGCCGTTTCGGAATGTTGTTCCAGCAGGGCGCGCTGTTTTCGGCGCTCCCGGTTTTCGACAACATCGCGTTTCCGCTGCGCGAATTGAAGGTGCTGGACGAGGCCACGATCCGCGCGCTGGTATTGATGAAACTCGCATTGGTCGAACTCGGCCCCGAACACGCCGCGCTGATGCCCGCCGAGCTTTCCGGCGGCATGGTCAAGCGGGTGGCGCTGGCGCGCGCGCTGGCGCTGGAGCCGGAACTGCTGGTACTCGACGAGCCGACTTCCGGACTCGACCCCGGACGCGCCCGCAGTTTCGTACAATTGATCCGCACGCTCAAGGCAGAGTTGGGATTCACGATTGTCATGGTCACGCACGACCTCGATACGCTTTCCGATCTTGCCGGGCGCTGCGCTGTCCTCGCCGACAAACGCCTCATCGCCGATGGCCCGCTTGCAGAAGTACGCGCATTCGACCACCCCTTCATCCGGGAATTTTTCCGCAGCGCCTCTTGAAAGTCCAACCCAAGGAATCCTGATCCATGGAAGACCGCGCCCATGCCCTGATCGCCGGAATATTCGCGATTGCGTTCATCATCGCCGCCGTGCTGGTTTTCTGGTGGTTCGGCGGAAAGCACGAGGAAACGCGCGACTTCCTCGTCGTGTCGCACCAGAGCGTCACCGGCCTCGGAGTGGAAGGGCATGTGCGCTATCGCGGCATCCGGATCGGGCGCGTCGAAAGCATCGCGCTGGATCCGGTCAGCCGGAAGGACATCCTTGTCCGCATCAGCATCGCCAGCAGCACTCCGGTCACCAAAGGCACCTACGCCAAGCTCGGCTATCAGGGATTGACCGGAATCGCTCATGTCCAGCTCGATGACGATGGGAACGATCCCAGTCCATTCGCTGCACAGAACGATGATTTGCCGCGAATCCCGATGCGTCCCTCCCTTCTTGAGGAACTCTCCGAAGACACTACGGAAACCCTGAACGAGGTACGGAAACTGCTCGCCAACCTCAATACCCTGCTGACCCCGGAAAACCGGCGCCAGATCGAAAGAATCCTCGCCAACACCAGCGCCGCGAGCGAACATCTGAACGCCTCGCTCGCCGCAACCGAGAGGCTTCTCCAGGACGAAAACATGAAACGGATCGGCCCCTCGATCGCCAATATTGAAGGCGCGACGAAACAGGCCCAATCCCTGCTGGAGGAAATACGCGCGCTGACTCCGCGCCTTGGGGCGCTGCTCGAAAAAACCAGCCGCGCCGTCGAATCCGTTGGCGATAGCGGCCTTGCCGAAACCGCTTCGCAACTCAACGAAACCGCGCGCGATGTCGGCGCGGCTTCACGCCAACTGCATCGTTTTCTCGATCAACTCGAAGCCGCGCCGCAGAGCCTCATCCTCGGCGCTCCGGCGCAGCCGCCGGGGCCGGGCGAACCCGGCTTCAAGGCAGCCAAGCCCTGAAAATATCCAACCCGCGCTTTCCGAGCCTTCCATGACAATCAACTTTCTCCCGCGCCGCCCATTTCCATTCCCGCTGCTCGCCTGCTTCCTGCTATCCGCATGCAGCCTGAGCTCGCGCCTCGAACAGGTGCCGCTGGCGCGTTTCGACCTCGGGCCGCCCCCGTCGGCCACAGCAGCCAGCGAAAAAAATATTCCACTCGCGATCGAGGTACGCCTGCCTTCGTGGCTCGATTCGACCGCGATGAACTACCGCCTGCTCTACGAAAATCCGCGCCGGATGCACGAATACGCCTTCAGCCGCTGGGCGGCGCCGCCTTCGCAATTATTGACGCAAGCCCTGCAAACGCGCCTGGGCGAAATTCCGCCTGCCTCTTCGTCGTCCTGCCTGCTGCGCATCGAGGTCGACGAATTTGCCCAGTTTTTTCATGAGCCCGCGACGAGCGTCGGGCTCATCGACGCGCGTATTGTTCTTTTCGACAAAAAGCGCCAGCCCCTGGCCCGGACGCACTACCATGGCGAATACCCTGCCGCCTCCCCCGACGCGCAAGGCGGAGTTGCCGCCCTCGGCGAGGCCGCCGCCGACCTGGCAGAAAAAACCCTCGGCTGGCGCGACGAGCTGAAAGCGAAAGCCCTCATGAATGCCTGCCTGCCATAAGCGCCGCAACGATTCTGAAGTCCTCATTGCATTTTCAATTTAGAAAGGAAATACACGATGAACGCACCGGAAAACACTGCCATCCTGCTTCGCGAAGACCGCGCCGACGGCCTGACGACCCTGACTTTGAATCGTCCGGCCCAATTCAACAGTCTTTCGCAAAACCTGATCGCCGAATTGCAGCAGGCACTGGAAGCCATCGGCGCCGACTCAAAAGTGCGCGTCGTCGTATTGGCGGGCGCGGGCAAGGTCTTTTGCACCGGGCACGACCTGAAGGAAATGCGCGCCAATCTCAACAAGGCCGCAATGCAGGCGCTTTTTTCCCAATGCGCCAAACTCATGATGACGATCCAGCGGATCCCGCAGCCGGTGATCGCCCGCGTCCATCACATTGCCACCGCCGCCGGTTGCCAACTCGTCGCCACCTGCGACCTGGCAGTCGCCGCCGATGTCGCCCGCTTCGCCGTTTCCGGCATCAATGTGGGACTCTTCTGCTCCACGCCCGCCGTCGCGCTCTCGCGCAACCTCGGACGCAAGGCGGCGCTGGAAATGCTGCTGACCGGGGATTTCATCGACGCCATGGAAGCCAAGGCGCGCGGGCTCATCAACCGCGTCGTCCCGGCAGACGCGCTCGATGCCGAAATCGAGCGCCTGGCAAAATCCATCATCGACAAAAGCCCGCTCGCCATCGCCACCGGAAAAGGGATGTTCTACCGCCAACTGGAAATGGGCGCCGAAGCCGCCTACCAGTTCGCCGCCGAAGTCATGGCCTGCAACACAATCGCCGACGACGCTGCCGAGGGCATCGACGCCTTCATGCAGAAACGCTCGCCGGTGTGGACGGGGAAATAGGCTTGCCTGCACTTGCCGCCCGATTTGTTCCTGTTCGCCCCGCAATCAAGGGTTGATTTTCAAGGTATGCGGGATGGGTAGCGCGGCAATCGGCCAGCCGCCGCAAATCGCGCCAAAGAAACCCGGGAGCAGGGATCGGCATCTTCCCCTGGATCCTGCGACTCCGCTTCGCTACGCGCAGGATGACGGGTCAGGGGCCATACTCCGTCATCCTGTGCGAAGTCGCAGGATCCAGTGTGCAGGATGGGGGGTTTCTTGAGAGAGCGAAGCGAAACCCATCATTTCTCCCTCTGGAACTCCGATAGGTTTCGCTGGCGCTCTATCCATCCTGCGCACTTGGGCTGAATTTTCTAAATTTACTTAAAGAATGTTTCGCTACAGTAGTGAATTTCAAACAAGAATTATTCCAGTAATTTAGAAAATCAACTACGATTTTTCTCTTCTCCCTCGCTCCGGGCGGCGACGACGCGCGCGTCGGCGCCGCCCCGCGCCAGGCGCAGGGTGATCGCATCGCCCGGCGTCAATGTCGCGGCCTCGCGCACGATCCTGCCTTCGCTGTCGCGGACGACGGCGAAACCGCGTTTCAACACGGCTTCCGGATTGAGATGTTCCAGTCCGGCGCCGAGGCGGTCGAGAATGGCTTCGCGTTGTTGCAACTCGCGATCGAGCGCGGCGGAAAGGCGCAGCGCGAAGGCTTCCAGGCGTTCCGCGCGACGCTTGCTGTCGGGCCGCGCGTGGCGCAAGCGCAAACATTGATCCTGCAAACGCAGGGCAAGGCCTCCGAGGCGTTGCCGCCAGGCCAGCGCGAGACGCCGCCCCAGCGCGACGGCGGCGCGCTGGTTTTCCCCGATCCGCGCGGCGGGATGCTTGAGGCGGGCGTGCAGATGGTCGAGGCGCTGCGCACGGTCGGAGCATTGGCGCGAAAAACGCTCGCGGAGAATCCGTTCCAGCGATTCCAGGCGCTGCAACACGGCAGCGCATTCCGGGGCCGCGATTTCGGCGGCGGCGGTCGGAGTCGAGGCGCGGCAATCTGCGGCAAAGTCGGCCAGCGTGACATCGGTTTCATGGCCGACGCCGCTGATGACGGGAATGGAAGATGCGCGAATGGCGCGCGCCACGGCTTCGTCGTTGAAGCTCCAGAGGTCTTCGATGCTGCCGCCGCCACGACAGACGATCAGCACTTCGCAGCCATCGCTTTCGGCACGCGCGCTGGCGCGCAGGATCGCCGCCGCGATGGAAGCGCCGGCGCCCTCGCCCTGCACCGGCGTGGGGTAGAGGACAATCCGCGTCTGCGGAGCACGGCGGGAAAGCGTCCTCAGCACGTCGGAGAGCGCCGCCGCCTGCGGCGAGGTAACGATGCCGATTGAGCGCGGAAAAGGCGGCAGGCTCCGCTTGTGTATGGGATCGAACAGCCCTTCCTGTTCCAGTTTCTGTTTCAGCCGCAGGAAGCGCTCATACAAATCGCCCTGTCCGGCGCGACGCACATTTTCGATATTCAACTGGAAATCGCCGCGCGCTTCGTACAGCGTCAGCCGCGCCTGCACGACGACATTCTGGCCGTTTTCCAGCCGCCAGCCGAGCAACTGCGCACGGCTGCGGAAAAAGGTGCAACGCACCTGCGCCGCCGCGTCCTTCAGCGAAAAATAAATATGCCCGGAAGCGGCGTGGGTCAAACTGGAGATTTCGCCGGCAACCCGGCACAATGGAAATTCCGTTTCCAGCAAACGCCGCGCCGCGCGGTTGAGCTGGCTGACCGACAAGGGCGCGGAATTTTCCTGCGTCACGCCTGGAAGCGAAGCGCCGGAGACGGATTCGGGCGAATCGGAAAAAGGGGAAGGAATCGACATCAGGGCATTGTATAGGATGCCTTATGCGAGTTTCCGGGTAGCGAAAAGTCTGGCGAAGCGCCCCAAGGCGTCCCCCACCGGCTCTTCACAGCGTATCCTGCGGATACATGAATGTAATACTCCTGTAACCATGCGCCCAAGCGCCGCATTACCCCGGAAAGAAGGCTAAGACTTTTTATAACCATATGATTTTAAATAATTTTCAATGATTTGCCCAGTTTCTGGTCAAGGTAAGGAAAAGCCTTACGGAGACCAGACTTAGCGTTTTTTGTAACAGGCTGTTAACAGAGTTATCCACAGTTTTTGTGGATAACCTTCAGGATGCTCGGAACAACCAGAAAGCATAAGGCGCTTGCCATCGACCCCGGCCCGCGTTAAAGTTGCCGCCTTACAAGTTTTCGCCTGGAGTTAGCGTGTTTGAAATCATCCGAGCGGCTGGATGGCCCATCTGGCCTTTGCTGTTGGCATCGATCATCGCAGTTGCGCTGATCATCGAACGTCTCATCGCCTTGCGCCGCACCAGGGTCGTACCGGCGGGGCTGCTGCAACGGGCGCTGTCCGAATACCGCCAACGCGGCGCCAGCGACGCGCTGGCGATGGAGTTTGAAAAACATTCGCCGCTCGGCCGCGTGCTCGCCGCCGGCCTGCGCAATGCAAACGCCTCGCGCGAAGCGACGAAGGAAGCGATCGAAGAGACCGGGCGTGCCGTGACGCACGAACTGGAAACCTACCTGACCACGCTCGGCACCATCGCTTCGATCGCCCCGCTGATGGGGCTTTTCGGCACCGTCGTCGGCATGATCGAGATTTTCAGTTCCCAGTCGCCGACCGGAAGCAACCCGGCGCAGCTTGCCAGCGGCATTGCCATCGCGCTCTACAATACCGGCCTCGGCCTGGTCATCGCGATTCCGAGCATGATTTTCTGGCGTCATTTCCGGGCGCTGGTCGACAGCTTGGTCATCGACATGGAGCAGCAGGCCATCCGTTTGGTCGAAGTCATCCACGGCAACAGGGCGTAGGCGAAATACGAAGATGAATTTCCGCCGAGGCGCTTCCCGGGAAGAACCGGAAATCAACCTGATTCCGATGATCGACGTCTTGCTCGTGATCATCATCTTCCTGATGCTGACGACGACCTATTCCCGTTTCAGCGGACTGGAAATCAACCTGCCGACCGCAGATGTCGAGCAAAAGGAAGAACGCTCTTCCGAAATCAGCGTCGAAATCACCGCCCTGGGCCAGATCCTGGTCAACCGCTCGCCCCTGCCGGATTCCGAAGTCAGCACGATTGCCGGCGCCCTCTCCCATGCCGCCACCGAGATCAAGGATCCGGTCATCGTCATCAACGCCGATGCCAAGGCCATACACCAGCGCGTCATCGACGTCATGCAGGCGGCGCAGAATGCGGGTTATCCGCGCCTGACCTTCGCCACGCAATCCCGTCCTCCCGCTTCTGCTTCTGCTCCCGCCGCCCCCTCCCCGCACTCGCGCTGACCGATGAAGTCCCTGCGCGAATGCCTGCCCCGGATGTGGTACCAATCGGCGCTGGCAGCCTCGCTCCTTCCGCTTCTTCCCCTCTCCTGGCTCTTTGCCGCGCTCTCTGCCCTGCGCCGCCGCCTTTATCGCAGCGGCCTGCTGAAAGGCGCGCGCCTGCCGGTTCCGGTCATCGTCGTCGGCAATATCACCGTCGGCGGCAGCGGCAAAACGCCGCTCACGCTCGCGCTGGTCGAGGCGCTCTCCGCGCGCGGCTGGCATCCCGGCATCATCAGCCGTGGCCACGGACGAAAAAACGCAGGGAAAGCGCAACGCCCGGTACACAGGGACGACGATCCGCAGGAGGTCGGCGACGAGGCTCTCCTGCTCGCGCGCAACAGCGGCGTTCCCGTCTACATCGGGGCCGACCGCGCCGCCGCCGGCAGGGCGCTGCTGGAAGCGCATCCGCAGTGCGACCTGCTGATCAGCGATGACGGCTTGCAGCATTACCGCCTGTGCCGCGATTTTGAAATCGCGCTCTTCGATGTGCGCGGCGCCGGGAATGGCCATTTGCTCCCCGCCGGTCCGCTGCGCGAACCGCTCTCGCGTCTTTCCACGGCTGACGCGGTGGTCTGGAACGGCTTGCCGCCGGTCATGCTCGTCATCCACATTGCCCAGCGCCTGAAGCCAGCCCCCCGGAGCTACCAAATGCAGCTTGTCGCGCAGCCCTTCGTCGCGCTCGACGACCCGGCGCGTTCCTGCGCCGCCGCCGACCTGGCCGGAAAAAAACTCCATGCGCTGGCCGGCATCGGCAACCCGGAACGCTTCTTCGCGCAGCTTGCGGCGCTCGGCCTGGAGTTCACACCGCGCGCCTTTCCCGATCACCATCCCTATTGCGCCGCCGATCTCGAATTCGCGCGCGACGGCATTCTCCTGCTGACCGAAAAGGATGCGGTAAAATGCGCCGGACTGTTCCCCGGCCAGGCTTGGGTATTGCCGGTGCGCGCCGAACCCGACCCCGATTTGCTTGAACACCTGTCGAGCGCAATCCCCGCCATTCATGGCGGGATCAGCAAGACATAGCGTAACAGGCGCCAAAGGCGCCCCACATTGTGTCGAGGAATCCCCAACCTTCACTCAAAAAATCCTGGAGAAAATCAATGGACGCAAGGCTGCTTGACATCCTGGTCTGCCCCCTGTGCAAGAGCAACCTCGAATACGGCAAGGCGGACGAAAAGAATTCCGTCCCCGAATTGATCTGCAAACCCTGCCGGCTCGCCTTTCCGGTTCGCGACGACATCCCGATCATGCTCGAAGACGAAGCGCGGCGGATCGAAGATCCCGCCTGAAAGCCCGAATGAAAAAGCGCGACGAGCCCCCAGGGACAGCGCCTTCCCCGGCGCCAGCCGATGCACTCCGCTTCAAGGTCGTCATCCCCGCGCGTTACGCATCGACGCGGCTGCCGGCCAAGGCCCTGCTCGATCTCGGCGGCAAGCCGATGGTCGTGCGCGTCGCCGAACGCGCTGCCTCTTCCGGCGCGGAAGAAATCTGGGTCGCGACGGATCACGCCGACATCCTCAAGGCCGTGGAAGCGCACGGTTTCAACGCCCTGCTCACCGCCCCCGGACATCCCACCGGAACCGACCGGCTGGCCGAAGTCGCGCGCTTGCGCGGCTGGGGCGACGAGGAAATCGTCGTCAATGTGCAGGGCGACGAGCCTCGCATCGCTCCCGAACTGATCGGGCAACTGGCGCAGCAACTGTCCAACAGCGGCGCGGCGATTGCGACTGCGGCGCATCCCCTTGTGGACGCCGCCGAATTTTTCAATCCTTCGATCGTCAAGCTCGTCTGCCGCGACAACGGCGACGCGCTCTATTTTTCCCGCGCCCCGATTCCCTACGCGCGCGAGCATTTTTCGACCGAAGCCCCCGCCGCGAGCCTGCCGCCGCAATTTCCCGCCTTCCGGCATATCGGCCTTTACGCTTACCGGGTCTCCTTCCTGCACGACTATGCCGGCCTTTCCCCCGCGCCAATCGAGTCCTTCGAGGCGCTGGAACAATTGCGCGCGCTCTGGCACGGCTACCGGATCAGCGTCGCCATCAGCGCGCATCCTCCCGCGCCGGGCGTCGATACCCCGGAGGATGCCGAACGAATGCGAAAATGGTTTGACCGTGAGGCCAATTGCAGGTAATTTCCCTCTTTCCATTCATATCCAAGGAGACAACACCATGAGATTGATTCTGTTGGGCGCTCCCGGCGCCGGCAAGGGCACGCAGGCGCAATATATCTGCGAAAAATTCGGAATTCCCCAGATTTCCACGGGCGACATGCTGCGCGCGGCGGTCAAGGCGGGAACCCCGCTGGGCATCGAAGCGAAGAAAATCATGGATGCGGGCGGCCTCGTTTCCGACGACATCATCATCGGCCTGGTCAAGGATCGCCTCACCCGCGACGACTGCAAGAAAGGCTATCTCTTCGACGGCTTTCCGCGCACGATCCCGCAAGCCGACGCGATGAAGGCCGCAAACGTCGCGCTCGACTTCGTGCTCGAAATCGACGTTCCCGACAGCGACATCATCGAACGCATGAGCGGACGCCGCGTCCATGTCGCTTCCGGGCGCACCTACCACGTCCGTTTCAACCCGCCGAAAACCGCCGGAAAGGACGACCTCACCGGCGAAGCCCTGATCCAGCGCGACGACGACAAGGAAGAAACCGTCAGGAAACGCCTCGACGTCTATCACGCCCAAACCAAGCCGCTGGTCGATTACTACTCTTCGTGGGCGGCTTCGGGCGACGCGAAGGCGCCGCGCTGCCGCAGGATTTCCGGCACCGGCAGCGTCGACGAAATCACGCGGCGCGTTTTCGACGCCTTGAAATAAGGCACGCCATTCCATGACGGCTCCGATTCACGCCTTTTACGCCCAGTCGGGCGGCGTCACGGCGGTGATCAACGCCACCGCCTGCGGCGTCATCGAAACCGCGCGGCGCTGTGTGGAAGAAGGGAATCCGCGAATCGGCAAGGTCTTCGCAGGCGCCGACGGCATCCTCGGCGCCCTGTTCGAGGATCTGATCGACACCAGCCTGGAACCCGACGCCGCGATTGCGCGCCTGCGGCACACGCCGGGCGGCGCTTTCGGCTCCTGCCGTTTCAAGCTCAAGGACCCCAGGGAAGAACGGGCCTTGTTCGAGCGCCTGCTCAGCGTCTTCCAGGCGCACGGGATCGGTTATTTCTTCTACAACGGCGGCGGCGATTCGATGGACACGGCAGCCAAGGTCGCGCGTTTCGCGTCCGAAGCCGGGGTTCCGCTCACCGTGATCGGAATTCCGAAAACGGTCGACAACGACCTGACGCAGACCGACACCTGCCCCGGCTTCGCTTCCGCCGCAAAATACGTCGCCACCTCGATGCGCGAAGCCGGACTCGATGTCGCCTCGATGGCGCGAACCTCGACAAAAATCTTCGTGATGGAAGTCATGGGACGCCACGCCGGCTGGCTCACCGCCGCCTGTGGCCTGGCAAGCGAAGGCAGCGAGGGGGACGAGACCCCGCCGCACCTCCTTCTCTTTCCGGAAATCCCGTTCGACGAAAAAATCTTCCTGCCGCGCGTCGAGCATTGCGTGACGCGCTATGGCTTCTGCTGCATTGCCGTTTCGGAAGGCGCGCGCGACACCAGCGGGAAATTCCTTTCCGAACAAGGCGTGCGCGATGCCTTTGGTCACGCCCAGCTTGGCGGCGCAGGGCAAGTGGTCGCCCAGCGGATCAAGGAAGCGCTCGGCCTGAAATACCATTGGGCGCTGCCGGATTACCTGCAACGCTCGGCCCGTCACCTGGCCTCGCAGACTGATCTCGAACAATCGTATGCTCTTGGCAAGGCGGCGGTGGAATTCGCGCTTGCCGGCGAAAATGCGATAATGCCGACGGTCGTGCGCCTCTCGGACAAACCTTACCGATGGAAAATCGGTTCGGCGCCGCTCGAAGAAGTCGCCAACGTCGAACGCAAGCTGCCGCGCGAATTCATCCGCGACGACGGCTTCCACATCAGCGACGCCTGCCGCGTCTGGCTTGCGCCGCTGATCGCCGGAGAAGCGTATCCGCCGTACCGTGACGGCCTGCCCGACTATGCAAGATTCATGAATACCCGCGTACCGAAACGCTTGCCGGCCTTTGCGTTGAAAATTTAAAATGGCTGGGCGCTGCGAAAGGCGAAAGCGCGAAAAATGTATTTTCCACATCAGCTGAAATCGTTTCATCTCAAGTACCCACCCATCTTTTCAAGGAGGAGCAGTATATGTCGGCAGCATTGATTCTGGCGCTGGTTGGCGCACTCTTCGCCGTGGCTTACGGCGCGGGAATGAGCAGCAAAATTCTCGCGTTACCGGCAGGCAACGAGCGGATGCAGCAAATCGCCAAGGCGATCCAGGAAGGGGCTTCGGCCTACCTGAGCAAGCAATACACAACGATCGGCATCGTTGGCGTCGTTCTCTTCGTCGTCATCGGTTTCCTGCTTTCCTGGCCGATGGCCATCGGTTTCCTGATCGGGGCGCTGCTCTCCGGGGCCACCGGCTTCATCGGCATGAACGTCTCGGTACGCGCCAACGTGCGCACCGCCGAAGCCGCGCGCAACGGCATCGCCCCGGCGCTCGATGTCGCCTTCAAGGGCGGCGCGATCACCGGAATGCTCGTCGTCGGCCTGGGGCTGCTCGGCGTCGCCGGTTACTACGGCATCCTCAAGGCGATGGGCGGCGACCTGCACCACATCGTCCAGCCGCTCGTCGGCCTGGCCTTTGGCGGTTCGCTGATTTCGATCTTCGCGCGTCTTGGCGGCGGCATCTTCACCAAGGGTGCGGACGTCGGTGCCGATCTCGTCGGCAAGGTCGAAGCCGGAATCCCCGAAGACGACCCGCGCAACCCGGCGGTCATTGCCGACAACGTTGGCGACAACGTCGGCGACTGCGCCGGCATGGCGGCCGACCTCTTTGAAACCTACGCGGTCACGGTCGTCGCGACGATGGTCCTTGGCGCGCTGATGCTCAAGGGCGTGCCCAATGCCAGCGACAACCTCGTCGTCTACCCGCTGGTGCTGGGCGCGATCTCGATCGTCGCCTCGATCATCGGCACCTTCTTCGTCAAGACCTCCGAAGGCGGCAAGATCATGTCCGCGCTTTATCGCGGCCTGGCGGTTGCCGGCGTGCTCGCCCTGATCGGCTTCTATCCGGCCACGACCTGGATGCTCGGCGAAGGCATCTCCCTGCCTGGCGGCGAAGTCATCAGCTCCATGTCCATCTTCGGCGCCGCCGTCATCGGCCTCGTGCTCACCGGCCTCCTGGTCTGGATCACCGAGTACTACACCGGCACCGAATTTGCCCCGGTCAAGCATGTCGCCTCCTCCTGCCAGACCGGCCACGCGACCAACATCATCGCCGGCCTCGGCGTCTCGATGAAAGCCTGCGCGCTGCCGGTGCTCTGCGTCTGCGCCTCGATCTGGGGCGCGTACCACCTGGCCGGCCTGTACGGCATCGCCATCGCCGCGACCTCGATGCTCTCGATGACCGGCATCATCGTCGCGCTCGACGCCTACGGCCCGATCACCGACAACGCTGGCGGGATTGCCGAAATGTCCGAACTTCCCCCTTCCGTCCGCGCCGTCACCGACCCGCTCGATGCCGTCGGCAACACCACGAAGGCCGTCACGAAGGGCTACGCCATCGGCTCCGCCGGCCTGGCCGCGCTCGTCCTCTTCGCCGACTACACCCACGCCCTCGAAGCCGCAACGGGCGCTGTTCCGCGTTTCGACCTGTCCGACCATAACGTCATCATCGGCCTCTTCATCGGCGGCCTGATTCCCTACCTCTTCGGCGCGATGGCGATGGAAGCGGTCGGCCGCGCCGCTGGTTCCGTCGTGCTCGAAGTGCGCCGCCAGTTCAAGGAAATCGCCGGCATCATGGAAGGCACCGCCAAGCCCGACTACTCGCGCGCCGTCGGCATGCTGACCTCCGCCGCGATCAAGGAAATGGTCATCCCCTCGCTCCTGCCGGTCCTCGTTCCAGTCATCGTCGGCCTGATCCTCGGACCGAAGGCCCTGGGCGGACTCCTGATGGGCACCATCATCACCGGCCTCTTCGTCGCCATCTCGATGACGACCGGCGGCGGCGCGTGGGACAACGCGAAGAAATACATCGAAGACGGCAACTTCGGCGGCAAGGGCTCCGAAGCCCACAAAGCCGCCGTCACCGGCGACACCGTAGGCGACCCCTACAAGGACACCGCCGGCCCCGCCGTCAACCCGCTGATCAAGATCATCAACATCGTCGCCCTGATGATCGTTCCGCTGGTCGCCTGAAACTTGTATTGAACCCGAGGGACGGCAATCCGCCGTCCCTTTTTTTGGATGGATTTTCTAAATCTGTTTAAATAATTATTTGATGAAACTTTTTACGGTAGCGAAATATTATTTAAACAAATTTAGAAAATTTGCATGTAGCATATAGATTTGTGTGAGCGCAGCGAAGCCCAACATTTTTCCCTCTGGAATTCCGATGGATTTCGCTTCGCTCTCTCAAGAAACACCCCCTCCTGCACACTGGATCCTGCGACTTCGCGCAGGATGACGGAGCGTGCGTACCGGCGGCCCTGACTCGTCATCCTGCGCGTAGCGAAGCAGAATCGCAGGATCCAGAGGAGGATGCCAATCCCTGCCCCCGGGTTTCTTCGGCGCGATTTGCGGCGGCGGGCCGATGAAGCGCTACCCATCCTGCATCCCGGATTGATTCGCGCCGCTCGCGATGGCGGGTTTTCGTAGGGGCGACCGTCCCCGGTCTCCCCTACAGAACAATCAAATGATCGGTTCCCCTGCGCTCAACCCAGGCGATGCACTGGATCCTGCGACTTCGCGCAGGATGACGGAGTGTTGTGCGTACCGGTGGCCCTGACTCGTCATCCTGCGCGTAGCAAAGCGGAGTCGCAGGAATTTCCGGCGCTTCGCGCCGCACGATGAGGACGGGCGGATTGCCATCCGCCCCTACAAGCCGGCGCTATATATATATTCGGCAGCAGATTTTCTAAATTACTATAATAATTTTTAATAGAAACTATTTACTGTAACCAAACATTATTTAATCTAATTTAGAAAATAAAACACTCCTCCTCCGACCGCGATCCATTTCCAGCACCACTAAAAAATTCCTTAAGGCGACAGAGCGGAAAACCGCACTAAAATTCCAGGATTCGCGCTTCTCCCTTCGCGCATCGCCGAAAGATTCTCTATGGCTTATGAACTGATCGCCGCCGTCGACCTGGGTTCCAACAGTTTCCGCCTGCAAGTGGGGCGGGTGGTCGAGAACCGGATTTATCCTCTCGGCGGGCTCAAGGAGCCGGTGCGCCTGGCTTCCGGGCTGTGCAAACGCGAGCCCATCGCGCCGAATACGAATGTGAGGGTGATATGACAGATAAACCTTCACTGACGCCGGGCGGAGATGATTCGGATTTTTACAAACAGGTTGCGGATTTGCTGGCTGCGGCCCGCCAATACGCAAAACGGCAGTTGGATAACACCATCGTTGTGAGCTATTACGAAATCGGACGGAGGATTGTCGAGCGTGAGCAGCAGGGACAAAAACGGGCGCAGTATGGCGCGAAGCTGATAAAAGGCTTGTCGGAGTATTTGACAAATCAATATGGCAAAGGGTTTTCCGTCCCGAATTTAAGGAATATCAGGCAATTTTATCTCGTGTATTCCCCAGCGCTTGAAAGACCGCCCGCCGGATTGCCGGAAAAACGCTATACGCTGTCTAGCGTTTTGGACGAAAGTCCGCAAAAAGGGGAGGCTCTGCCTGCCCAATTCAAATTGGGTTGGTCGCATTACCAGATTTTGATGCGAATCGAAAACGACGCCGCCCGCCGTTTTTACGAAATCGAAACAGCCAGTCAGCAATGGTCGGTCAGGCAGTTGCAGCGCCAGCTTGGAAGTTCGCTCTATGAACGCTTGGCGCTCTCGCGCGACAAGGATAAAATTATGTCACTGGCAATCGAAGGCCAGACCGTGGAAGGCCCTCGCGATATATTCAAATTTCCTTATGTGCTGGAATTCACCGGGCTTGGGGAGCGGCCGGAGTACAGCGAAACCGAATTGGAACAGGCTCTGATCGACAACTTGCAAAAATTCCTGCTTGAGCTTGGCAAAGGCTTTTTGTTTGAGGCACGGCAAAAGCGGTTTTCGTTTGAAGAAAAATCGTTTTATGTCGACCTCGTGTTCTATAACCGGCTGCTCAAATGCTATGTCCTGATTGACCTCAAGCTTGCGGAACTGAAGCATCAGGACCTCGGCCAGATGCAGATGTACGTCCATTATTTCGATCGCTTCGTCAAGACGAATGACGAACATCCGACCGTGGGCATTTTGCTTTGCCAGGAAAAGAATGACGCGATTGTCGAATTAACGCTTCCCAAAGGCGAGAATATCTACGCTTCCGAATATAGCCTGTACTTGCCGGACAAAACCTTGTTGCAACATAAGCTGGCGGAGTGGGTCGAGGAGTTCGAGGAAAAACATGGAGAAACCTCAAAATGAAACTCCGGTTCAGAAATATCCTGCACAAACCGCCACGCCGCGCGCGGGGCATCCTTTGAAAGATTCTCTATGGCTTATGAACTGATCGCCGCCGTCGACCTGGGTTCCAACAGTTTCCGCCTGCAAGTGGGGCGGGTGGTCGAGAACCAGATTTATCCTCTCGACGGGCTCAAGGAGCCGGTGCGCCTGGCTTCCGGGCTGACGAAAACGAACGAGCTCGACGAGGATTCCCGGATGCGCGCGCTACAGACCCTGGCGCGCTTCGGCGAGCGTTTGCGCAGGTTTTCGCCGGAAACGGTGCGCGCGGTGGCGACCAACACCTTGCGCGTGGCAAAAAATACGGCGGGATTCCTGGCCGAGGCCGAGGCGACGCTCGGTTTTCCGATCGAGATCATTTCCGGCCATGAGGAAGCGCGCCTGATTTATGTTGGGGTCACTCACGCGCTGCCTCCTGCGCGGCACAGGCGCCTGGTCGTCGATATCGGCGGCGGGTCGACCGAAGCGATCATCGGCAGCGGCCATTCCCCGCGATTGCTGGAATCGCTGCATATGGGTTGCGTCAATTATTCGCTGCGATTCTTTCCGGAGGGCGAAGTCAACAAGAAGTCGATGCGCACAGCGGAGCTTTCGGCAGCGGCGACCCTTTCGGGCATCGCGCAGGCTTACCTCCACTGCGGCTGGCGCGAAGCGATCGGTTCTTCCGGCTCGGCGCACGCGCTCTCCGATCTGCTGGAACAGAACGGCCTGAATCCGAACTCGGAAACCGGCATCACCCGCGAGGGCTTGCAGCGCTTGCGCGCCCTGCTGTTGCAGGCGGGTAATACGGCGCGTCTCAAGCTGGAAGGCTTGCGCAGCGAGCGCGTGCCGGTGCTGGCGGGCGGCCTGGCGATCATGAACGCGGTTTTTGAGACCCTCGACATCGAACATATGCGCTACGCCGACGGCGCGCTGCGGCTCGGCGTGCTCTACGATCTGCTGGGCCGCACCCACCATGACGACATGCGGGACACCACCGTCGCGCAGTTGATGGATCGCTATCAGGTCGATATGCGCCAGGCCGAGCGGGTCGAAAGGAGCGCCTGCCATTTCCTGGCGCAACTGCACGGCGAGGAGAAGAAAAAACCGAAAAAAACCGGCACGCGCGCCGAAGAGTCGCTTTTCCTCGCCTGGGCGGCACGCCTTCACGAAATCGGCATCTCGGTCAGTCACGGCGCCTATCACAAGCACGGCGCCTATATCCTCTCCTTTGCCGACCTGCCGGGTTTTTCCGCCAGGGAACAGCACCGGATCGCCTGGCTGGTGCTCTACCATCGCGGCAAGCTGGACAAACTGACGCAGCTTTTCCCGATGATGGGCGCGCACAAAATCAGCGAGCACAAACGGGAAGAACAACTGATGGTTTTTTCCCTTCGCCTCGCCGTCCTGCTCCATCGCGGCCGCAACCCGCAGATGTCCCCCTCGGGTTTCTGCCGCGTCCGCCACGAACACAGGGAGGAGGGCGAGAAATTCATCCTCGAACTCTCCCCCGGCTGGCTTGAGGAACACCCGCTTTCGGCGGTGGAACTGGAAGACGAAAGAAGCAGTTGGCAACGCGTCGGCATCGAGCTGGAGATTCGTCCGGGCGCGTTTTGCAAGGAGGCATGACACTCGTCCTGCAGGGACGGAAAAACTCCCTCCGGCCCTTAAATACTCCCATTATGTAGGATGGGTAGAGCGCAGCGAAACCCATCATTTCTCCTCTTGGAACTTCGATGGGTTTCGCTGCGCTCTACCCATCCTACATACCATTTATGGGCTGGATCAATAGCGCGCCACCCAGCACAAACGCGGCACTCTCCAGTCCGGCTTGCCGTTTTCCCCTTCTCCGCCGCCGCAGACAAAAGCGTTCTGGCCGAAATCCGCCGCCAGCTCCAGCGCCCTGGGCAGAGGCAGGGAAATAACGAAAAAAGCCGGTTCCGGCGGCCAGTCCTTGTTCTCCCCCGCATCGGCAAGGTTCTCCGCAGGCAGCGTGGAATAGCCCCATTCCGACAATCTCTGCCCAAGCTGCCGCTGGCGGGAGGCGTTTTCTTCTTCCGGCAGCAAGCGCGAGGCAGGGTTGCAGGCGGTGAGGATCGCCCATGAAAAATCAGAAGGGGTTCCCGAAAACAAGGTTTCCAGCGCCGCGCAAGATTGACCGATCCGGAGATCGAGCGAAGCTCCCGTATTGGGAAAAACACGATAAAGCGCCGCCCGGTAACAGGATTCGAGAGACGCCTGTTCCGGGGAAAACGGTGAGAAAGACGGGAGTTCACGCATGGCAGCCCTTTCGGATTAGTTTTCTGTATATTTTCCCCCGGTTTTTCCGCTCGGCTTTTTTGGATATAATCTTGCCATTTATCCGACCCCCGGCCTTTGCGGCCCTTCCGCTCCATGCAGAACAAAGCTCTCCGTTTTATCGCCCTCCTGCTTGCCGCCGCTTCCCTGTCCTTTGCCGGGAACCTGTACGCGAGCGAGGAAGGAGTCGCACCGGAAGAAGCGGCAGTGCAACAGGATCCGCAGCAGACACCGCCCCCCGCCGCAGAAGAGCGTCCTTCCCTGCTCGAACGCTATACCAACAATGCGCATGATTTGCTGCTCAAGGGCTTGCAGATGGTCGGCGTCAAATACCGCCGTGGCGGCACCGATCCTGACGCGGGACTCGATTGCAGCGGTTTCGTCCAGCTTGTTTTTCGTGACGCGCTCAATGTGATCCTGCCGCGCACCTCGCGCGAAATGAGCCAGATCGGCGAAATCGTGGCGCGCGATCAGGAACTGCGTCCCGGCGACTTGGTCTTTTTCAATACGATGCGCCGCGCCTTTTCCCACGTCGGAATCTATCTCGGCGAAGGCCGTTTCCTCCACTCCCCGCGCGCAGGCAGCGAAGTCCGCGTCGAGGACATGCAGAAAAGCTACTGGCTGCAACGCTACAACGGCGCGCGCAGACTGGTGCGATCCTCCTGACAATAAAAACGCCTCCCGCCCGGTTTCAGGCAAGAGGCGCAGATTAGTAGGATGGGTAGAGCGAAGCGAAACCCATCGTTTCTCAATCTGGAATTCCGATGGGTTTCGCTTGCGCTCTACCCATCCTACACGCTCCCTTGTTTTTCAGACCGGGTAAATAACGGGAATTCAGAGCACGACCTCCGGATTGAGCGAATAGCGCACGGAGAGGTTCGCCTGCGCGAGAATGTGCCCTTCCATCGCCTCACGAACTTCCTTGCCGCTGAAACGGCCTTCGACCGGCAGACGCTCGATGTCGAGCGCATAAACGCTGAAGAGATAGCGATGCGGGATCGAGTCGTTCCACGGCGGACAAGGGCCGTCGTAGCCGAAGTAATCCCCGCGCATATCCTGATCGCCGTCGAACCACTGGGTGTAGTTGTTGATCCCCTGGCGCGCGCCGTGCGCCGCAGCGGGGCCGGGCTTGCCGCGCGGAACCACCTGATCGGAAAAGGCGCCTTCGGCAATCGAAGTGATCTGCGGGGGCAAGTCGATCAATACCCAGTGGAAAAAATCGACGCGCGGCAAATCGGCGGGAACGGTGCGCCCTTCGCGGTTGACGTCGTCGCCCTTGCTCGGAACGTCGAGATCGACGCAGAGGAGGACAAACGAGCGGGTGCCTTCGGGAACATCTCCCCAGGCCAAATGGGGATTGCGGTTTTTGCCCAGGGCGACATGCTGGTCCGGATCGGGAATCCCGAAAACAAACTCCGCCGGAATTTTCTGCCCATCGCTAAAGCTGTTGCTGGCGAGTTTCATGAACGCTCCTTTCGTCGGTGCTTATGTCCTTTGATGCGAATCTTCCGCCGCGCCTCATTCCACGTGGGAAAGTCTGACCTGACGCCTGAAATCGCGCAAGCGGAAACCCAGTGCCCATAGTGTAGCGAAATAAACGGCAGCCCCGAAGACGACCAGCAGGGAGAGGCGAATCACTTTTTCCATCAGCCCGAAGCGCAGCCAGTCGGCCTCGCTGCCGATGCCGAACCACAGGAATGCGCCCATCGCCAGCAGCGCGGCGGCGAGCTTGCCGTAAAAGGCCGCCCATCCCGGCTGCGGCGCATAGATGCCCTGCCGCCGCAGGCCGCGATACAAGAGCGCCGCGTTGAGGCAGGCGGCAAGCCCGATCGACAGCGCCAGACCGGCATGCCGCAATGTCCAGATAAAGGCGAGATTCATCGCCTGCGTGGCGAAAAGCGAAATCAACGCGATTTTGACCGGCGTGCGGATATTTTGTTTCGCGTAGAACGCAGGCGCCAGCACCTTGACCAGGATCAGCCCGAGCAGCCCGACGCTGTACGCGATCAGCGCCGCGCGCGTTTCTCCCACGTCGACTACCGTAAACGCGCCGTGGAAAAAGAGAGTCGCAATCAGCGGCACGCCGAGCAGCGCCAGGCCCAGCGCGGCGGGCGCGGCCAGCAGAAAGACCAGGCGCAGCCCCCAGTCGAGCACCTGCCCGTATTCCTCGTGACGCGCGCCGGCATGGCAAGCCGAAAGCACGGGCAAGAGAATCGTCCCGAGCGCGGCGCCGAGCACGCCGGAAGGAAACTCCATCAGCCGGTCGGCGTAATACAGCCAGGAGACGCTGCCATCCCTCAAAAAGGAAGCGAAGGCCGTGTTGATCAAGAGGCTGATCTGCGACACGGAAACGCCGAGCATCGCCGGAGCCATCAGGGTCAGGATGCGGCGCACGCCGGGGTCGCGCCAGGCATCGAGCAAGGCGCGGCGGCAGAACGAAATGCGCGGCAGCATCCCGATGCGCTTCAGTGCCGGCAATTGCAGCGCCAGTTGCAGGATGCCGCCGATGAACACCGCCCACGCCAGCGCCATCACCGGCGGATCGAACCACGGCGCGGCGAACAGCGCCATGAAAATGAACGAAAGATTGAGCAGCACCGGCGTGAAGGCCGGCACTCCGAAACGCCCCCAGGTATTGAGCAACCCCGCCGCGAGCGCGGTCAGGGACATGAAAAAGATATAGGGAAAGGTGATCCGCGTCAGCGCCACCGTCAATTCAAATTTCTCGCCTGTTGCCGCGAATCCAGGGGCAGAGACAATCACCAGCACCGGAGCGCACAGCACGCCCAGGATGCTGATCAGGAGCAGCGCGAAAAAAAGCAGCGTCGCGACATGATCGACCAGACGCTTGGTTTCCCCCACGCCCTTCTGATTCCGGTATTCCCCCAGCACCGGCACAAAGGCTTGCGAAAACGCGCCTTCGGCAAACAGGCGGCGCAACAGGTTCGGCAATTTGAACGCGACAAAAAAAGCATCCGTCAGCACCCCGGTGCGGAAGGAATGCGCAATCACGGCATCGCGCACAAAGCCGAGAACGCGCGAGAGCAGGGTCAAACTGCTGACGGCGGCAAGCGTTTTGAGAAGATTCATGGGGGCTTATTATTCCACGGCAAGCGTAGACTGGAATAGTTCTGAAAGAGCGTATTCCGTGGAACAGTTGGGTAATGCTCCAGTTTGAAATCATGTCGCGTTGACGACGGCAGCAGAAAAATCTCAACGATTTACTGACGGGTATGGTTACACTTCACTCATACTTGCCCCTGTCCCGAGGACTTACCCCGATGCCCAATCTGAGCTGGCCTGAAATCCGCAACCGTGCCACGCAATTCGCGCGCGACTGGCGCAATGCAACCAGCGAGCGCGCCGAAGCGCAAACATTCTGGAACGAATTTTTCGATATTTTTGGCGTCAGGCGGCGCAGCGTCGCCGTGTACGAGCAAAAGGTCCAAAAGCTACCCGACCAAGGCAAAACCAAGCAGGGCCGCATCGACCTGTTCTGGCCCGGTACGCTGCTGGCCGAGCACAAAAGCGCAGGGGAGAACCTGGACGCCGCACACACCCAGGCGCTCGATTATTTTCTCGCCCTGTCCGAAGCGGAGCGTCCCCGCTACGTGGTCGTATCCGACTTCCAGAGTTTTCGCGTTTACGACCTGGACGAGAACACCGACGCGCAATTCGCGCTCGACGAATTGCCCGCCCGCATTGCCGTGTTCGGCTTCATCGCTGGCTACACCCACGTCAAGTTGCGCGACGAGCCACAAGCCAACATCGAAGCCGTCGAAAAACTCGGCGCGCTACACGATGCGCTCAAGCGCGACGGCTACGGCCTGGATGCCAGCGGCCATGCTGGCCACCCGCTGCAAGTGTTTCTGGTGCGCGTGCTGTTCTGCCTGTTCGCCGACGACACTGGCCTGTTCACGCCCAAGGACAGCTTTCTCGACCTGATCGAAAACACGCGCGAAGACGGCAGCGACACCGGCAGCACGCTCTCGCGCCTGTTCCAGACCTTGAACACAAGGCCGCAAGCGCGCCAGCATGCCATCGCGGAAATATTTTCCGCATTCCCCTACGTCAATGGCCGCTTGTTTGAGGAATCGCTGCCCATTCCCGAATTTGACGCCGCAATGCGCGCCCTGCTGCTCGACTGCTGCCGCCTGCAATGGGCCGCCATTTCACCGGCGATCTTCGGCGCGATGTTCCAGAAAATCATCGAACTCGACGCAAAAGAACGCCGCCGCCAGCTCGGCGCGCACTATACCAGCGAGGCCAACATCCTCAAGCTGATCGGACCATTGTTCCTCGACGAATTGCGGGCTGAATTCGAGAAGGTGCGCAACGACAAAAACGCCCTGTTCGCCTTTCAAAAGAAATTACGCACCCTCAACTTTCTTGATCCCGCCTGCGGCTGCGGCAATTTTCTCGTCATCACCTACCGCGAGCTGCGCCGGCTGGAGCTCGATGTGCTTCTGGCCGCCAAAAAATTCGGCCATATCGTTGCCGGTGCGTTCAAGAGCGCCGTGCAGGTCGACGTCGATCAATTCCACGGTATCGAGATCGAGGAATTCCCGACACAGGTCGCGCAGGTCGCCATGTGGCTGACCGACCACCAGATGAACCTCGAAGCAGGCCGCGAATTCGAGTACTTCAACCGCCTGCCGCTGGAGAAATCCGCCAACATCCGCCACGGCAACGCGCTGCGCCTGGACTGGGAAGACTTCGTGCCGCCGCAGCGCCTGCAATACATCCTGGGCAATCCACCGTTCGTCGGCAAACAGCACCAGACCGGCGAGCAAAAAGAGGATATGGAATTCGTCGCCCGAAACTTCAAAGGCGCGGGCGTGCTCGACTATGTGGCTGGCTGGTACCTGAAAGCCGCGCAATACCTCTCGGGGAGTCAGGAAGGCTTTGCCAGCCGCGACAAGCGGCACTTTGCCGACGTGCGCTTCGGCAAGAATTCGCCGCCGATCGACGACATCTTCGTCACGCTGGAACGCAAGGACGAGGCCGCGCGCGCGCGCGTCCGCTGCGCCTTCGTCTCGACCAATTCCATCACACAGGGCGAACAGGTCGGGGTGTTGTGGAGCGAGTTGTACCGTCACGGCATCAAGATCCGCTTCGCGCACCGCACCTTCAAATGGAGCAACGAAGCCCCGGGCAAGGCCGCCGTGCATTGCGTCATCGTCGGTTTCGGGCGCGAGAACCCGTCGCGCAAACAACTCTTCGATTACGCCCAGGTCGATGGCCCGGCGCACGAACATGCCGCGCGCAACATCAACCCGTATCTGGCCGACGCGCCGGACATCGTGCTGCCCAACCGGCGCGAACCGTTGTGCCCGGTGCCGCCGATGGTATTCGGCAACATGCCCAACGATGGCGGCCACCTGCTGCTCAGCGATGACGAGCGCACCGAACTGTTGGCGACGGAACCCCAGGCCGAGCCGTGGATTCGCCCCTTTCTTGGCGCGGACGAATTCATCAACGGCCTTGCGCGCTGGTGCCTGTGGCTCGACGGCATTGCGCCCCAGGCATTGAAGAAACTGCCGCGAGTGCTGGCGCGCGTTGAAGCCGTGCGCCAGCATCGCGCCAACAGCAAGCGCGCCGCGACCAGGGCGCTCGCGGCGACGCCGACGCTCTTTGGCGAAGTTCGGCAGCCCGATTCCGACTACTTGCTGGTTCCGTCGGTTTCATCCGAGAGACGCAATTTCATCCCGCTCGGATTCATGTTGCCGACGACCATCGCCAGCAATCTCACCTTGGTTGTCCCCAAAGCAACACTGCATCATTTTGGCGTAATGACTTCCACCATGCACATGGCCTGGGTGCGTTACGTCTGCGGACGACTGAAAAGCGATTTCCGCTATTCCGCCCAGATCGTCTACAACAATTTCCCGTGGCCGCAAAAGCTCGACGACAAGCGTCGCGCCGCCATTGAAACGACCGCGCAAGGCGTGCTCGACGCGCGCGCCGCACATCCGGGCGCAACGCTGGCGCAACTCTACGGCCCGAACACGATGCCGCCCGACCTCAGCAAGGCGCACGCCGCGCTGGATCGCGCCGTCGATGCGGCCTACGTCGCCGATGGCGGCGCGCGCACCTACGCCAACGACGCCGAGCGCGTGGCCTTCCTGTTCCGGCGCTACAGCGAATTGACCAGCCTGGTGTAAGAACGAGTAAATATCCCTTGGCAAAGCCGGGGGCTTTAATCTTGAAAATACAGGGATAACACCATAAGCATACTTGCCTATAAAGGCTATCAAGGTCGTTTTGAATACGACCCCGATGCAGATATTTTTCACGGCGATGTCTTGCATCTTAGCGATGTCATTAGCTTTCAGGGCCGTTCCATTGATGAACTCAAGGCCGCGTTGGCGGAATCCATCGAGGTTTATCTTGAGTATTGCGCCAGAAAGGGAAAAGCGCCGCAAAAGCCTTTTTCCGGAACATTCAACGTCCGCCTGAACCCTGAAATCCATCAGCGCCTTGCCGTGCGAGCCGCGCATGAAGGCGTGAGCCTCAATAAATGGGTGGCCAAAACGCTTGAGAAGGCGGTCGCCTGATCTGCTGTGTTCCTGCGGCGCAACCGATAAGCGCAGGCTTTCATCTCTCGCCCTGAATTTCGTATTATTTTCTAAATTTACTTAAATAATGTTTCGCTACTGTAGTGATTATCATCAAAGAATTATTACAGTAATTTAGAAAATTCAGCCCCATCAAAACGCCACGATGCAGCGTTCTTGATTGCTGGCCAAGCTTTCATTACAGCAGAAATTCCGGAAAGGCCCGCTCCCCATTTACGGTAAAATCCGCTTTCCCGATAACCCGCCCTTCCCTTACTTCTTCCTCTCGATGAGCGCAAAAATTCTCGACGGCAATGCGCTGGCCCGCAGTCTGCGCGCCGATTACAAATCCCGCGCGGCGCTTTTGAGCGCGCAGGGCGTCAAGCCTGGGCTGGCGGTGGTGCTGGTGGGTGAAAACCCGGCCTCGCAGGTTTATGTGCGCAACAAGGTCAACGCCTGCCTGGAAGCCGGTTTTCATTCGGAGAAGATTCTCTATCCCGCCGACGTTGCGCCGCGCGTCGTGTTCGAGCGGATCGCCGCGCTGAACGCCGATCCGGCGATTCACGGCATCCTCGTGCAATTGCCGCTGCCGCCGCAGTTCGATTCCGGCGCGGTGCTCGAAGCGATTGCGCCGGAAAAGGATGTCGACGGCTTTCACGCCGAAAACGTCGGCGCCCTGGTGCAGGGGCAGCCGCGTTTCATCCCGTGCACGCCTTACGGAATCATGAAATTCCTTGAGAGCGCCGGCGTCGATCCGGACGGCAAGGAAGCAGTGGTGATCGGTCGCTCGAACATCGTCGGCAAGCCGATGGCGCTGCTGTTGACCGCCGCCAACGCGACCGTGACGGTTTGCCATTCGCGCACCCCCGACCTTGCCGCGCACACGCGCCGCGCCGACATCCTGGTCGCGGCGATCGGCAAGGCGCGCTTTGTCACTGCCGATATGGTGAAACCCGGCGCGACGGTGATCGATGTCGGGATGAACCGGCTGCCGGACGGCAAGCTGTGCGGCGATGTCGATTTCGACGCGGTAAGGGAAATCGCCGGCGCGATTACGCCGGTCCCCGGCGGCGTCGGCCCGATGACCATCACCATGCTGCTCGCCAACACGCTCGAAGCGGCGGAGCGGGCAGCGGAGCAATGAACATGAAATCTTCCCCTTCCCCCTCCGCTTCTTCCGCCCCGCTCGTTGGCGTCGTCATGGGTTCCGATTCCGACTGGCCGACGATGCGGGCCGCCGCCGCGTTGCTGGAGGAATTCGGCGTCGCGCACGAATGCCGCGTGGTTTCCGCGCACCGCACGCCCGACCTGCTCTTTTCCTACGCCGAAGAAGCCGCCGCGCGCGGGTTGAAGGCGATCATCGCCGGAGCGGGTGGCGCGGCGCACCTGCCCGGAATGCTGGCGGCGAAAACGGCGGTGCCGGTGCTCGGCGTGCCGGTGCAATCCCGCGCGCTTTCCGGGCAGGATTCTCTGCTTTCCATCGTGCAGATGCCGAAGGGAATTCCGGTCGCCACCTTCGCCATCGGCGAGGCCGGCGCCGCCAACGCGGCCTTGTTCGCGGTGGCGATGCTGGCGCGTTTCGACGCGGCGCTGGCGGAAAAACTCGCCGGATTCCGCCGCACGCAGACCGAAAAGGTATTGGCGATCACGCTGCCGGAGTCCAGTTGAACATTAGATAATCCAGCATGTAGGATGGGTTGAGCGATAGCGAAACCCATCGTCGACTCACCGCAAATCTGACTTGTAGTAAATGATGGGTTTCGCTGCGCTCTACCCATCCTACATATTTATTCATAGCATCCTTGCATAACCCGAGACCTCCATGACCACTTCCCCCCTCCACGCCCGCATCGAGGCCAGTTTCGTCCGCCAGGGCATGATGCAGCACCTAGGCGCCGAACTGCGGCGCGTCGAGCCTGGCCTGGTCGAAATCTGGCTACCCTATTCGGACAAGGTGACGCAGCAGCAGGGCGGCTTTCACGGCGGCGCCATCGGCGCGCTGGCCGACATTTCCGGCGGTTACGCCGCGATGACCACGGTGCCCGAAGACATGGAAGTGACCACGGTGGAATACAAGATCAACTTTCTGAGCGCCTTCCGGGACGGCGCGCTGCGCGCGATCGGTCGCGTGCTGAAGCCCGGCAAGCGGCTGATCATCACTTCTGTCGAAGTGACGCATGTCGACGAGGCCGGCAACGAAAATCCCTGCGCGTTGATGCAGGAGACGATGATGCCGGTGCCCAAGACCTATTGATGTTTTGGGAGGAGGCGAACCTGCCCTCACCTCCTCCTTCCGGAATTCCCCGGCGCTTCGCCCCACGCTGCACTGATCTCCTCCTCCATGCCTACGATTTCTCCCATCCTCCCCCCTGCCACGCTCGGCTTGCTCGGCGGCGGCCAACTGGGGCGCTTTTTTGTCGCCGCCGCGCATGAACTGGGATACACCGTCTGGGTGCTCGACCCGGACCCGCACAGTCCCGCCGGGAAAATCGCCGACCGTCACTTGCAGGCGCCCTACGAAGACAGCGACGCGCTGAAGACGCTGGCGGAACATTGCGCCGCAGTGACCACCGAATTCGAGAACGTTCCCGCCAACACACTGGAAACGCTTGCAAAATCCACCGTCGTACACCCGTCGGCGCAGGCGGTGTCGATTTGCCAGAACCGCATCGACGAAAAGAATTTTCTGCGCGCGCACGGCCTGCCCTGCGGCGAATTCGCGGCGATCCTCAGCGCCGCCGACCTCGACGCGGCAGCGGAGACGCTCTTCCCCGGCATCCTCAAGGCCGCCCGCTTCGGCTACGACGGCAAGGGCCAGGCTTTCGTCGCCAACCGCGCCGAAGCGCGCGCGGCCTGGGCGGCAATGAATGCGCCGGCAGTGCTGGAGAAGAGACTCAAGCTCGATTACGAAATCTCGGTCGTGCTCGCGCGCATGGCGAATGGAGAAGTCTGCGCTTTCCCGGCCAGCGAGAATACGCACCGCAACGGCATTCTCGACGTATCGCTCTCCCCGCCGCGCCGCCGTGCTGGAAAGCACGACGCGATTTGCAGGGAAGCCGCAGCACTGGCCGAAAAAATCGCCGTGGCGCTTTCCTGTGTCGGCACGATGGCGGTGGAATTTTTCGTTTCCGAAGGCCGGCTGCTGGTCAACGAAATCGCGCCGCGCCCGCACAACAGCGGGCATTTCACGCTGGATGCCTGCGTCACGAACCAGTTTGAGCAACAAGTGCGGGCACTCTGCGGATTGCCGCCCGGATCGCCGCGCGCGCACACTCCCTCCGCGATGGTGAATCTGCTCGGCGACCTGTGGTACGACGGCGGGAACACTCGCGAGCCGGACTGGTCGAAGTTGTTGCAAGTCCCCAATCTGGCGCTGCACCTCTACGGCAAACACCAGGCCCGTCCGGGCCGGAAGATGGGACATTTCACTGTGCTCGACGCCGATCCGCAAAGGGCTTGCGACAAGGCAATGGCCGCGCGCGCGGCCATCGGAATCGAAGACTGAGCGAAAGACGATGCACGAGGAAGAGAAGCAGGAACAGCAAACCCTGATCGCGCGCGCCGCCGCCCTGCTGCGCGAGGGGCATCTGGTCGCCTTCCCTACCGAAACCGTCTACGGCCTCGGCGCGGACGCCAGCAACGCGAATGCCCTCGCAAGAATTTTCGCCGCCAAGGGCCGCCCGGCGGATCATCCGCTGATCGTGCATCTGCCCGGCGCGGCGCATCTGGAGCATTGGGCGCGTGAAATTCCCGATCTGGCCTGGAGTCTGGCCGAAACTTTCTGGCCCGGCCCGCTGACGCTGATCCTGCGCAAGCAGCCGACGGTGCCGGATCTCATCACCGGCGGGCAGGATACGGTAGGGCTGCGCGTGCCGGGGCATCCGCTGGCGCTGGCGCTCTTGCGCGCCTTCGCCGCCACGCATGAAAACTGCAACGGACGCTGCGGCATCGCCGCGCCCTCGGCAAACCGTTTTGGACGCATCAGCCCGACCAGCGCCGACGCGGTGCGCGAGGAACTGGGCCTGCTGAAAGAAGGAGAAGAGCGCGAAGCTCCGGCGATGATCCTCGATGGCGGGTTCTGCCCGGTGGGAATCGAATCGACGATTCTCGATCTTTCCGGCCAAAGGCCGCGAATCCTGCGTCCCGGACATATCACGGCGGAAGAAATCGAAGCGGTCTGCGGCATCCTGCCCGAAGGAGCGCCGCAAACGGACGCGGGCAGTGGAATCCCCGGCCTTGCGATTCCGCGCGTTTCCGGTGCGCTGGCGGCGCATTACGCGCCGGAAACGCCGTTGCGCCTGATTCCCGCCGACGCGCTCGAAAGATACTTCGAGATCGAACAACGCGCCGGGCGTCGTTGCGCCGTGCTGCACCATGGCCCGAGGCCGGAGCGCATCGCGCTCGAAGCGCGCCCTTTCTATCTTCTGCCCGCCGACGCGGCATCGTATGCGCATCATCTTTATGCCGCGCTCAGGAAGCTCGACCGCGCCGCCGCCGATTCGATCCTCGTCACCATGCCGCCAGCGGGTCCTGAGTGGGCCGCTGTCACGGATCGCCTGCGCCGCGCGGCTTGCGGTTCCGGAAGCGCAAGGGAAATCCTCGTGGAAACCGCAGCGCCGATCGAATGGAAAGATCCCCCCCTCTTCCCCGGCGGGCGCCAAAAATGATCAATGACGAATATTTCATGCGCGAGGCCATTTCGCTGGCGCAGGCCGCCGAATGCCTGAATGAGGTCCCGGTCGGCGCGCTCGTGGTCAAGGAAGGAAAAATCATCGGGCGCGGCTTCAATACCCCCATCGGCGATAACGATCCCACCGCGCACGCCGAAATCGCCGCGCTGCGCGACGCCGCGCGCGCGCTGGGCAACTACCGTCTCCCCGGCTGCACCCTGTTCGTCACGATCGAACCCTGCGCGATGTGCGCCGGCGCAATCCTGCACGCGCGTATCGCCCGCGTCGTCTACGGCGCGCGCGACATGAAAACCGGCGCACACGGCAGCATCATCGACCTCTTTGCCGAAACCCGCCTGAACCACCACACCGAAATCGAAGGCGGCATCCTCGCCGAAGAATGCGGCGATCTTCTCTCCACCTTTTTCGCCGCGCGGCGGAAAGCTTAGAGCGGTTTTTGTTCAAACCTATACGCTCCTTTCCCTCTCCCGCCCCTTTGGGGCACCCTCTCCCACAAGTGGGAGAGGGGCAAAAACTCCCCTCGCCCGCTTGCGGGAGAGGGGCGGGGGGAGAGGGGAATGCGGGC
>WQZF01000016.1 GCA_009780885.1 Betaproteobacteria bacterium
CAAAGAACCCCCCCCCTGCTTGCGGGGGGGGAGGGGGGGGGGGTTTGGAAGTTTTTTTTTGGCTTAGGGGGAAGGGGGGGGGGACAAAAAAATTCCAAAAGGGGGGGGGGGGGGGGGGGTATGATATAACAATATCTCTGCCGGCGCGAAAGGGCTCCGGTCAGGAATTTATTCGTGAAAGAGATTCGGGCGTCATTGCGCCGCCGATGGAACATTGGGTGCTACCCCTATCGTTTTCCCAAAGATGTAATCCTAAGGAAAACTTTCTTGATGCTGTTGTTGTTTCTTGCTCAGTTTAGGGGTTGAGTTATCGTTTCTTGCTCACTTGTGTTCATGCGGTATAGGGCAATTGCATGAATTCGGCGGAGATTGGGCAGGCGCGCAGCGAGGCGGATATCCAGAAAGAATGAACGCCTGGATTGCTTCGCGCCGCTCGCAATGACGGGTTTTCGTAGGGGACGCCGTCCCCTACGAGGCGCCTGCGGCTACGAATGCGGCCTCTGTCTTGTCAGTCTGCGTCGTCAGGCAATGATCCGATTTATCTCAATCATTGATTGCCGGGGGAATAAAGACATAAATCCCAAAAAAAAACGCCGCATCTGCGGCGTTTTTTGTAAGGCGCGAAAAGGCGGGCGCTTAGAGGTCCTTGCTGTAGGTGGCCAGGAATTCGGCCACGCCGTTTGCGGAGGCTTTCATGCCCGGCTTGCCCTTGTTCCAGCCAGCGGGGCAGACTTCTCCGTGTTCCTCGACAAATTGCAGCGCGTCCACCATGCGCAGCATTTCGTCGATGTTGCGGCCCAGCGGGAGATCGTTGACGACCTGGTGACGGACGAAGCCGGCCCTGTCGATCAGGAAGGAGCCACGGAAAGCGACGCCTTCGGGCTCGAATTCGACATCGTAGGCGCGGCAGATTTCATGCTTGGTGTCGGCGACCATCGGGTAGCGCACGGGGCCGATGCCGCCCTTTTCGATCGGGGTGTTCTTCCATGCCAGGTGCGTGAAGGGGGAATCAATCGAAACGCCGATGACTTCGACGCCGCGCTTCTTGAATTCGTCCAGGCGGTGATCGAAGGCGATCAACTCGGAGGGGCAGACGAAGGTGAAGTCGAGCGGGTAGAAGAACAGGACGATGTATTTACCCTTGTAGTCGGAAAGTTTCAGCGGCTTGATCTGGTTGTCGATGAAGACAGCGGCTGCCTGAAAGTCGGGGGCGGGTTTGGCGACGAGAACGGCCATGGGTTTTCTCCTTATTCGTTGATCGGGTTTGGGGCTCGCGCCTTCTTTTCGGGATTTGTGAAAAATATTCAGGCGCGAGCTATAAATTCTAGCTTTTTTACCGGGAAACCGAAATGCGGGAAAAGTTTCAGGAAAGACGCGCCAGAACGACATCGGCATCCAGCGCCGCGCGCACAAGGACGATTTTCTGGCGGGAAGCGTGTCCGCT
Organism: Betaproteobacteria bacterium; assembly: GCA_009780885.1. Taxonomy (GTDB): domain Bacteria; phylum Pseudomonadota; class Gammaproteobacteria; order Burkholderiales; family Rhodocyclaceae; genus WQZF01. The sequence continues at coordinate 1,445 of WQZF01000016.1, forward strand.
TTTCAGTTCGACGGCTGCCTTGGGAACTTGCAGGCGCGCGGCGATGAAGGCGAGCAGCGCGGCGTTGGCCTTGCCGCCGACGGGCGGCGCGGCCAGCCGGATTTTCAGCGCCGCGCCGTGTTCGCCCGAAATTTCGGTTTTTTTCGCGCCGGGCTGGATGTGGAGCGTCAGCAGCAGCCCGGCGTCGCTCCCTTCGCTCCGGCGCAGCCAGGGTTTCATGGGATCAGCATCAGCAGGGCTTGCAGCAGCAGGATCATTACCAGCGGCGAGAGGTCGATGTTGGCAATGGGCGGCAGGATGCGCTGGATCGGGGAGAGGATGGGCTGCGTCAGTTGTTTCAACGGCGCGGCAAGCGGCGACCAGGGATTGACCCAGGAGAAGATCGCGCGGGCAAAAAGCAGGATGATGAAAAGATACAGGCAGACGCGCAGCAGGCCAAGCAGGGCGTAGAGAGGAATCGACGAGAGGAGCGCGCCGTACAGGGAAAGGACGACGGCGTACAGCAGGCACTGGAAGAGATAGGCCAGCAGGACGCTGGAGAGGTCGAGCCCGAAGAGGCCGGGAATGACGCGCCGCAACGGGGCCACGGCCCAATGCGTCAATTGCACGACAAAGGCGCCCAGCGGGTTGGAGAAGGAAACGCGCATCAGTTGCATGAAGAAGCGCAACAGGAAAAGCCCGCTGAAAAAGCTGGCGAGGGTTCCAAGGAGAAATTGAATGGCTTGCATGGGGAGGGTCTCTGTCAGAAGAGGATGGTATGTAGTATGTAGGATGGGTAGAGCGACAGCGAAACCCATCGGAATTCCAGAGGGCGTAAATGATGGGTTTCGCTGCGCTCTACCCATCCTACATGCCTTGAAAATCAATCCTTGATTGCCGGTTCAATAGCCTGTTTTCTAAATTTGACTTAAGAATTCCTCGATGAAGATCACTACAGTAGCCGATCATTATTTAAGTAATTTAGAAAATCGTAATTTGGAAAATCAATTCTCTCCAAGCAAATCCCCGAGTTCTTCGCTGCGCACTCGCGCGGCGAGCACGCCGGCAACGATGCCGGCCTTGACGCCGGCTTCGTCCATGCGTTGCAGTGCCGCTTCGGTCGTGCCGCCCTTCGAGGTGACCCGCTGGCGCAGGATTGCCGGCGGCTCCTTCGTTTGCTCCGCCAGCGCCGTGGCTCCGGCAAAGGTGGAGAGGGCCAGGCGGCGGCTTTCCTCTTCGGAAAATCCCATTTGCCGCGCGGCCTCTTCGAGCGCCTCGATGAAGAGGAAAACATAGGCCGGGCCGCTGCCGGAGACGGCGGTCAGGGCATCCATCTGCGCCTCGTCGTCGAACCAGAGCACTTCGCCGACCGAGATCATGATCTGGCTCGCCGTTTTTCGTTGCCCGTCGCTGACGCCGGGCAATGCGACCAGCCCTGTCATTCCCGCGCCGATCAGTGCCGGGCTGTTCGGCATCGCCCGGACGATGTTGGCATGGCCGTTCAACCAGCGCGAAAGATTCGCAAGCCGCAACCCGGCGGCGATGCTGATCACGAGTTGGGACTTCAGGGCAGAGACCAGCGGGGCGAGCGCGGCGCGCATCTGCTGCGGTTTGACGGCGAGAATCAGGGTGGCGCAAGGCCATTCTTCCCACGACATCGCCGCTTCCGGCGTGGCGAAAACGTGGATTCCGCACGCGGCAAGCCGTGTGCGCGCCGTTGCGTCGACTTCGATCACGGCGATTTTTTCTGGCATCACGCCTTTTTGCAGCAAGCCGCCGATCAAGGCGCCGGCCATATTGCCGCCGCCCAAAAAAATGATTCCTGAATCGTGATTGCTCATGTTTCATCCTCCTTGAATGAAGCTTCCGGGGCCGCATTCCTGGCCCGTTCACCAAAAATTGCGGTGCCGACGCGCACCAGCGTCGCGCCTTCGGCAATCGCCGCCTCAAGATCGTGGCTCATTCCCATCGACAGGGTATCCAGCGGCAGGCCGCCGGCGCACAGCGCTTCCTTGAGTTCGCGCAGGCGGCGAAACGGCGCGCGTTGCGCCTCCTGTCCGGAAACCGGCGCGGGAATGCACATCAGCCCGCGCAGCCGCAAACGCGGCAGACGCGCAATCTCCTGCGCCAGCGCAGCGAGTTCATCGGGGCGGCAGCCGTGCTTGTCCGCTTCGCCGTCGATATTGACCTCAATGCAGACATTGAGCGGCGGCAATTCCGGCGGCCGTTGCCGCGCAAGGCGTTCGGCGATCCTGAAGCGGTCGAGCGAGTGCGCCCAGTCGAAACGTTCTGCGACCAGCCGCGTCTTGTTGCCCTGGATCGGCCCGATGAAATGCCATTCGATCGTCATTCCCGGCATCGCGGCAAGTTCGTCCTGCTTGCGCACGGCTTCCTGGATGTAGTTTTCCCCGAAACAGCGTTGTCCTGCGGCAACAGCTTCGCACACGGCACTTGCGGGCCAGGTCTTGCTGACCGCGAGCAGGCCGACACTTTCCGGCGCGCGCCGGGCATCGAGGGATGCCGCGAAAATACGCTCCCGGACGGCTTGCAGGTTGGAGTAAATTGGCGTCATAATCGTTTATCGGGCGATCAGCACGAAAAAGGGACGCGCGGCAGGCGTTGAACGGCATTCGGCGGCAGCACGGCGCATCGAAAACCAGGGGAAGGCGATGCCGGATCGGTCGCTGGCGATTATAGAACAGCCTTTTCGTCTACCGGCGCAGCAACGGTTCATCCGGATTTCCGTATAAGGGATTTTTCAATGGATATCACAGAGCTTCTGGCCTTCAGCGTCAAAAACAAAGCCTCCGACCTCCACCTTTCTGCCGGGTTGCCGCCGATGATCCGCGTGCATGGCGACATCCGCCGCATCAATCTGCCGCCGATGGAACATGGCGACGTTCATTCGATGGTCTACGACATCATGAACGATTCGCAGCGCAAGGGCTATGAAGAGCATTTCGAGTGCGATTTCTCGTTCGAGGTGCCGAACCTGGCCCGCTTCCGGGTCAATGCCTTCGTCCAGAACCGGGGCGCCGGCGCTGTTTTCCGTACCATTCCCTCGCAGGTGCAGACGCTCGACGATCTCGAAGCGCCTTCGATTTTCCGGGATATTTCCGAATATCCCAGGGGAATCGTGCTCTGTACCGGGCCGACCGGCTCCGGAAAATCGACGACGCTGGCGGCGATGGTCAACCACGTCAATGAAAACTTCCACTCCCACATCCTGACCATCGAAGACCCGATCGAATTCGTGCATGAGTCGAAGCGCTGCCTGATCAACCAGCGCGAGGTCGGACAGCAAACGCTTTCTTTTACGAACGCGCTGCGCAGCGCGTTGCGGGAAGACCCGGACGTGATCCTGGTCGGCGAATTGCGCGACCTGGAAACCATCCGGCTCGCGCTGACCGCCGCCGAAACCGGGCACCTTGTATTCGGAACGCTGCACACCTCCTCGGCGGCAAAGACGATCGACCGGGTGATCGACGTGTTTCCGGGCGAAGAAAAGGAAATGGTGCGCGCCATGCTTTCCGAATCGCTGCGCGCCGTCATCTCGCAAACCCTGCTCAAGCTCAAGGATGGCAGCGGACGTATCGCTGCGCATGAAATCATGATCGGTACGGCGGCAATCCGGAACCTGATCCGCGAAGCGAAGGTTGCGCAGATGTATTCGCTGATCCAGACCGGGCACCAATTGGGCATGCAGACGCTTGACCAGTGCCTGCAGGGCCTGGTGCGCCGCAACCTCATCAATACTGCGGAGGCCCGTCTGCGCGCCACCGATAAAACCCTGTTCGCCGGCTAAGGGAGGAAACAAAAACCATGGAACGCGATCAGGCGCTCAAATTCATGCACGATCTGCTGAGGCTGGTGGTGCAAAAAAAAGGTTCGGATCTCTTCATCACTGCCGGTTTTCCTCCGGCGATCAAGGTGGATGGGAAAATCTCGCCGGTATCCAACCAGTCATTGACGGCGCACCACTCGATGGAGCTGGTGCGCGTGGTCATGAACGATCGGCAGGCGGCGGAATTTGAATCGACCAAGGAATGCAACTTCGCGATTTCGCCGCCCGACATCGCCCGCTTCCGCGTCAACGCCTTCGTCCAGCAGAATCATGTCGGCATGGTCTGCCGCCTGCTCAACACCAATATCCCGAAATTCGAGGAACTCGGCCTGCCGCCGATCCTGAGAGACATCGCGCTCATCAAGCGCGGCCTGGTCATTTTCGTCGGCGCGACGGGAACCGGGAAAACCACTTCGCTGGCCGCGCTCGTCGATTACCGCAACGAGAACACCTTCGGTCATATCGTGACCATCGAGGATCCGATCGAATACGCGCATGACCACAAGAACTGCATCATCACGCAGCGCGAAATCGGGGTCGATACCGAAAGCTGGGGCATCGCGCTGAAAAACTCGCTGCGCCAGGCGCCCGATGTGATCCTGATGGGCGAAATCCGCGACCGCGAAACGATGGATTACGCGATTGCCTTTGCCGAAACCGGACACCTTTGCCTGGCGACGCTGCACGCCAACAATGCCAACCAGGCGATTGACCGGATCATCAACTTCTTCCCGGAAGACCGCCAGGCGCAGCTCTTGATGGATCTCTCGCTCAACCTGCGCTCGATGATCTCGCAGCGGCTGATCCCGAAGGTCGATGGCCGGGGACGGGTTGCCGCCGTCGAAGTGCTGCTCAATTCCCCGTTGATCGCGGACCTGATCTTCAAGGGCGAAGTCTCCGAAATCAAGGAAGTCATGAAGCGCTCCACCGAACTCGGAATGCAGACTTTCGACCAGTCCTTGTTTGTCCACTACGATTCCGGCAGAATCAGCTATGAGGACGCGCTCAGGAACGCCGATTCGGTTAACGACCTGCGTCTCGAAATCAAACTCAACAGCAAGCTTTCAAGGAACCGCGATCTTCAGGCCGGAATCCGGCATCTCGACATCGTTTGATCGTTTCAGGAAATACGCGATTGATGCAGCCAGGGGAATCGGTCCTTGTGCCGGTTCCGGGCAATTTTCCGCTCCCCTTGTTGCATCTTCCGGATTTCTCCCGATGGAAGACCGCCACCGTCCATTCAACACCACACCATAACGAGGACAATGATGAGTACCCCAAATCTGATCAGTCATGCCACTGTGCTTGTCGTCGACGATGCACCGGAGAATTTGACGCAACTGGGCAACATGCTCAAGGGGCAATACACGGTAAAGATCGCCAGGAACGGGGAAACCGCGTTGCGCTTTGCGACGACGGAACAGGCGCCCGACCTGATCCTGCTCGACATCATCATGCCCGGCATGGATGGTTATGAAGTTTTCCGCCAACTGAAGGAAATTCCGAAGACGCGAAATGTCCCGGTCATTTTCCTGGGCGCCGGAAACCCCAGTGAAGATGAGGCAAGGAGCTTTGAGCTTGGCGCGGCGGATCTCATCGCCAAACCCTTCAACCCGACAGTTGTGCTCGCCCGGGTCAAGGCGCAACTGCAACTGAAGGCAAGCGCCGATTTCCTGCGCGACCAGAACAGCTTTCTTGAGCAGACAGTGCATCAGCGCACGCACGAAGCGCTCTCGGTGCAGGAAGCGGCGATCATGGCGATGGCGACGCTGATCGAATCGCGCGGCAGTTCCCACGGCGCAGTCCTGCGCAGGAAACAGCAGCAGATCCTGATCCTGGCCAGGCATCTGCAAAAGAAACCTGCCTACGCTCCCCATCTCAGCAACGAAGTCATCGAACTGATCCGCAAGGCGGCGCCGCTCCAGGACATCGGCACAGTCGGCATTCCCGACCGCATCCTGCTCAAGCCGGGGCGGCTGACTCCGGAAGAATTCGGCACGATGAAAATGCATGCCACCATCGGCTTCGAGACGATTCTCCAGGCCGAAAAGGAGTTGGGCAAGCACTCCGAATTCCTGCGCTACGCCAAGGAAATCACCCACAGCCACCAGGAAAAATGGGACGGATCCGGATATCCGCAGGGCCTGGCGGGAGAAGCGATTCCGCTTTCGGCGCGGATGGCCGCCGTCGTCGACGTTTATGACGCGATCACCAGCAAGCGCATCTACAAACCGGCCCTGTCGCATGAGGAGGCGATCAAGATCATCGCCGAGAACCGGGGCAAGCATTTCGATCCCGCCATTGCCAGCGCCTTTCTCGAAATTGCCAGCGAAGTGCGCCAGGTCGCGCAACGCTTCGCGGAAAAGCTGGACGTGCAAGCCGAAATCAAACGCCTGGAAACCGTGGTCGACGAAAAGATCGAGCTTTCCTGAATTCCCGTTCCGGATCGCACATGAAAGCGCCCCTTGCCGGGGCGCTTTCTGTTTCAGGCCGCGCAACCCGCGTAGGATGGGTAGAGCGCAAGCGAAACCCATCGGTATTCCAGACGGAGAAATGATGGGTTTCGCTGCGCTCTACCCATCTTACATATTTCTGCTTATTCCCCTGCGCTCCTCCAAAACTACGCGCTTCCCGCCTTCAGCAACTCGATCAATTCTTCCTGCGCGCAGCGCAGGTGTGCGCGCCTCTTGCGCTTTCTTGTGTAGTGGCCGTTGCCGTCCATTTCCCAGGTTCCCTGATTGTCGCTCAGGTACATTTTCAGGCCCTCGTTGATGACGCGCTTTTTCAGGCGCTTGTCGAGCACCGGAAACGCGAGCTCGATGCGGCGGAAGAAATTACGTTCCATCCAGTCCGCGCTGGATAGCCAGACCTGCTCCTCGCCGCCGGCATGGAAATAAAAGATGCGGTGGTGTTCGAGAAAACGCCCGATCACGGAATGCACGCGGATGTTTTCCGACAGTCCGGCAACGCCGGGCCGCAATGCGCATACGCCGCGCACGATGAGGTCGATCCGCACTCCGGCCTGCGAGGCTTCGTAGAGCGTGGCAATCAATCCCGGTTCGAGCAGCGAATTCATTTTCGCAATCACGCGCGCCGGCTTTCCCTCCGATGCCATCCCGATTTCCTTTTGGATCGACGCGATGACATTGGAGTGAAGTGAAAACGGCGACTGCCACAGATATTGCAGCGGCTTGACGCGCCCCAGGCCGGTGAGTTGCTGGAAGACTTCGGTAACGTCCGCGCCGATGTCCTCGTCGCAGGTCAGCAGGCCGAAATCGGTATAGAGGCGCGCGGTGCGCGGGTGATAGTTGCCGGTACCCAGATGCACGTAGCGGCGCAGGATCGTGCCGCCCGGCGCGTCTTCGCGGCGCACGACCATCAGCATCTTGGCATGCGTCTTGTAGCCGACGACTCCGTAGACGACGTGCGCGCCGACTTCTTCGAGGCGTGTTGCCCAGCCGATATTGGCTTCCTCGTCGAAACGCGCCATCAATTCGACGATGACGGTGACTTCCTTGCCGTTCTGTGCCGCGCGCAAGAGCGATTGCATCAGCACGGAATCGGTGCCGGTGCGGTAAACCGTCATCTTGATGGCGACCACCTGCGGATCGCTGACCGCCTGTTCGAGAAAATCGATGACCGGAAGGAAGCTCTGGTATGGATGGTGCAGCAGGATATCGCCCATGCGGATCTGGCTGAAAATATCGGAAGCCTTGCGCAGGGATTTCGGCATTCCCGGCGTGAAGCTGGGGAATTTCAGATCCGGACGGTCGACCCAGGCTGGCACCTGCATCAGCCGCACGAGGTTGACCGGGCCGGGAATGCGGTACAACTCGTGCTCGGACAAGCCGAATTGCGCCAGCAGGAAGCGGCTTGCCGCCGGCGAGCAGTTGTCCGCGACTTCGAGGCGCACGGCGTCGCCGAAATGGCGCTGCGGCAGCTCGACCTGGATCTTGGTGCGCAGGTTCTTCACCTCCTCCTCGTCGACAAAGAGATCGGAATTGCGCGTCACGCGGAACTGATAGCAGCCGAGCACATTCATCCCGCTGAACAGTTCGCCGACGAAACTGTGCAGGATCGAGGAGAGAAAGACAAAACCGTATGGGCAGTCGGGCGTCACTTCGGCGGGCAGCCGGATCACGCGCGGCAGCACGCGCGGCGCCTGCACAATGGCGATCCCGGAATTGCGCCCGAAGGCATCCTTGCCTTCCAGCTCGACGGCGAAATTGAGGCTCTTGTTGAGCACACGCGGGAACGGGTGCGCCGGATCGACGCCGATGGGAGTGAGCACCGGCATCATTTCGCGGAAGAAGTAAGCGCGTACCCAGGCGCGTTGCGCCTCGCTCCAGTCGGCGCGGCGCAGGAAATGGACGCCTTCCCGCGCCAATTGCGGCAGGATTTCGTCGTTCAGCAGCGCGTACTGCTCCTCGACCAGCGCGCGCGCGGCGGCAGTGACCGAAAGATGCACTTCGGAAGCCGTCTTGCCGTCGGTCGTGATCGCCATCGAGCCGAGCTTCAACTGCTCCTTGATCCCGGCGACGCGAATCTCGAAAAGCTCGTCGAGATTGCTGCTGACGATGCAGAGAAAGAAGAGCCGCTCCAGCAGCGGAATCTGCGCATCCTCCGCCTGCGCAAGCACGCGCCGGTTGAACGCAATCAGCGCCAGTTCGCGGTTCAGGAAGGAGTCGGAGGGATAGCCATGCGCCGGGGCATGGGATGAAGAAAGAGGTGGAGGCATGGAATGTCTTCTTGTCAGGATATAAGGATAAATATTACACCCTTATCAAGACAACGCAGCATCGGGCGCAAAGGCAAAAAAGGCCGGGGCCTCCAGATTATTTTCTAAATTACTATAATAATTCTTTATCTAAATACACTACCGTAGCTGAACATTCTTTAAGTAAATTTAGAAAATCCTTGCCGCAATTTTCCCATCCCCTGTTCCATTCTTTCCACAAGCTTCCCAGCGGTTTTTTCGAGGAGCGCGCGCCAGAGTCGGGCGCATTTTTTTTCGATGAAGAAATGCAGGCACCATGCTGCCAAAAGGATCAGCAGGATGGTGAGCGGGTAAACAAACACCTTGTTTTCTTCGGAGGCGAAGCGGGAAAGGATCATGTAGCCGCAATGCGCGTGAATCAGATAGACGGGATAGGAAAGCGCGCCGGCCAGTTGCGATCCCTTGAGTTTGAGCTTCGAGACGGATGGGGTATTGAGCAGGAAGAAGAACAGGAAAAAAGCGCCGACCGCGATGAGGACGACAGTCTCGGAATAAGGTAGGCCAATCGCCCCTGCGCCGGTCCGGAGCTTTTCGAGGGAGAAGTGCAGGCACAGCGCCAGGCTGAGGAAGACCGAAAGGAGCGGCAGCGGCCTTGGTCTTTCGCGCAGCAGGAAGAAGCAGGCGCCGGCAGCAAAGTAACTGTAGTAGCCGTCCATGTACGGCAAGTGGTTCAGGCCGGACAGGGTTGCCAGCGCGATCAGCGCTGGCCAGGCGATGAAAAGCGGCGCGAGGCGCTTTTGCATTCCGAAGAGCAGGAAGCACAGGACGAGGAAATAGAAGCGCAGTTCAAAGAGCAGCGACCAGTAGGCTTCGTCGACGAATTCGACGCCGAAGGCCGGAGAGAACATCGTCAGGTTGATCGCGAATTGCGGCAGCGTCACCGCCGTTGTTCCCGCGCCCCAGAAAAAGGCGAGGGCGGAAGTCAGGAGCACTGCGGCCCAGAAGGCGGGATAAAGCCGCAGCAGCCGCGAGACGGCAAATTGCCGCGCTGTTTTTTCCTGCGCCGACATCAGGATCACATAGCCGCTGATCATGAAGAAGAATTCGACGCCGAGATAGCCGTATTGGGCGATTCCGGCAGCGGCGGAAAAGCCTTCGAGCGAGGAGATTTTATGGTTCGCAATGCCGTTGACGAAGTAATGGAAGGACATCACAAACAGCGCGGCAATGAGCCGCAGCCAGTCCATCAATTCCAGTCTTTTCATTGGATGCGGCGGCGCTTTCGGTGTTGGTTCGCGGGGGGGCAGCATACGCACAGCCATGGGCCCGTAGCGCGCAGGATGAGTAGAGCGCAGCGAAACCCATCATTTCGCATACGCCAGATTTGCGGTGGAGTAACGATGGGTTTCGCTTACGCTCTACCCATCCTGCGTATCAGGGTTTTCCGGAGAGCCGCGTCACATCGCGCACCGCGCCCTTGTCTGCCGAGGTGGTCATCGCGGCATAGGCTTGCAGCGCGGGAGAGACGTTGCGGACGCGCGCTGCGGGCTGCCATGCCTTGTCGCCCCGCGCGCGCATCGCCGCGCGGCGTTTTTCCAGTTCGGCCTCGCCGACGGCAAGCCGGATCGCGCGCGACGGAATGTCGATTTCGATCGTGTCGCCGTTTTCCACCAGCGCGATTACGCCGCCGTCCGCCGCTTCCGGCGAGACGTGGCCGATCGACAGGCCGGATGTGCCGCCGGAAAAACGGCCATCGGTCAGCAAGGCGCATTCCTTGCCCAGCCCGCGTGACTTGAGGTACGAAGTCGGATACAGCATTTCCTGCATCCCCGGCCCGCCCTTCGGGCCTTCGTAGCGGATCACGACGACATCACCCGCGACGACTTCTCCGCCGAGAATTCCTTCCACCGCGTCTTCCTGGCTTTCATAGACACGCGCCGCGCCGGAAAATTTCCAGATCGACTCATCGACGCCTGCGGTCTTGACGATGCAGCCGTCGGGCGCGATGTTGCCGTAGAGCACGGCCAGCCCGCCATCCTGCGAATAGGCGTGTTCCCTGTCGCGGATGCAGCCGTTCGTGCGGTCGAGATCAAGTTCGGGATAATGGCGCGACTGCGAAAAGGCTTCCTGCGTCGGAACGCCGCCCGGCGCCGCCTTGAAGAAATCGAAGCGCTCGATCAATTCCGCTGCTGGCGCGCGCATCACGTCGTAATGTTCGAGCGCATCGCCCAGGCTCGCCGCATGCACCGTCGGCGATTCGCGGCGGATCAAGCCGGCGCGGTCGAGTTCGGCAAGGATGCCGAACACGCCGCCAGCGCGGTGCACATCCTCGATGTGATAGGTCTGCGTTGCCGGGGCAACCTTGCACAGACACGGCACGCGGCGCGAGATGCGGTCGACCTCGGACATCGTGAATTCCACATTGGCCTCCCGCGCGGCGGCCAGGAGGTGCAGCACCGTGTTGGTCGAGCCGCCCATCGCCACATCGAGCGTCATCGCGTTCTCGAAGGCGGCGCGGCTGGCGATGGCGCGCGGCAGCACGCTGGCGTCGTCCTGCCCGTAGTAACGGCGGCACAGATCGACGATGCGCCGTCCGGCTTCGAGAAAGAGTTCCTTGCGCCGCGCGTGGGTGGCGACCAGCGTGCCGTTGCCCGGCAGCGACAGCCCAAGCGCCTCGGTCAGGCAGTTCATCGAATTCGCGGTAAACATCCCGGAACAGGAACCGCAGGTCGGGCACGAGGAACGCTCGAAGGCTTCCACCGCCGCATCCGTCACCTTCGCGTCGCCCGCCTTGATCATCGTATCGATCAGGTCGACGGCGATGATCTTTCCTTCCCATTCGACCTTGCCCGCTTCCATCGGCCCGCCGGAAACGAAAATCGCCGGAATGTCGAGCCGCAGCGCCGCCATCAGCATCCCCGGCGTGATCTTGTCGCAGTTGGAAATGCACACCAGCGCGTCGGCGCAGTGCGCGTTGACCATGTATTCGACCGAATCGGCAATCAGATCGCGCGAGGGCAGCGAATACAGCATTCCCTCATGCCCCATCGCAATCCCGTCGTCGATCGCGATCGTGTTGAATTCCTTCGCGACGCCGCCCGCCGCCTCGATTTCGCGCGCCACCAGTTGCCCCAGATCCTTCAGATGCACATGGCCAGGCACGAACTGCGTAAAGGAATTGGCAATCGCGATGATCGGCTTGTCGAAATCGCCTTCCTTCATCCCGGTAGCGCGCCACAAGGCGCGCGCGCCGGCCATGTTGCGGCCCTGTGTGGAAGTGTGGGAACGGTAGCGCGGCATGAAAATCTCCTGCGGTAAAATTAAGGATGCTCTGAGCAAGTTGAGCGGTAAGTGTGCGCTGCGGAGCGGGATGGGATGCAAGGCCGAATTTGCCAACTACGCCGTAGCCATAGCCGTCGCTATGGCGAGGATTTGCAACGCCGCAGACCGCCCGATTCTGCAGATGCACACGGCGCGACGACTTGTTCAGAGCATCCTTCATAATTTTACGCTGAACTTGCGCCGGGATTCCCTTCCGCTCCCCCCTTCCCCATGCTCATCCATCCTCAGTTCGACCCGATTGCCTTTTCCATTCCAACACCGCTTGGCGTGCTGCGCGCGCATTGGTACGGATTGATGTATCTGGCGGCATTCATGCAATTCTCGTTCCTCGGGCGCTGGCGCATCCAGCGCGGACACGCGCCCGGCTGGACGGTGGAGGCGCTCGACGATCTGCTCTTTTTCGGCGCGCTGGGCGTCGTCATCGGCGGGCGGCTCGGGCAGGTGTTCTTCTACGAACCGGGCTACTACTTTTCGCAGCCGGCAGAAATCCTGAGGGTCTGGAAAGGCGGTCTGAGTTTCCACGGCGGGCTGATCGGGGTGCTGCTCGCAATGGCCTGGTGCGCGCGCAAGCACGGCTTGGCGATTTCCCGGAATCCTCGGACTTCATTCGGAGACCGCACCAGAAGCTGGTGGGAGACGACCGATTTCATCGCGCCGCTGGTGCCGCTCGGCCTTGCGTTCGGGCGGATCGGCAATTTCATCAATGGCGAATTGTGGGGCCGCCCCGCCGATCCCTCGCTGCCGTGGGCGATGATCTTTCCGCATGTCGACGCGCTGCCGCGCCATCCTTCGCAGCTTTACCAGGCGCTCGGCGAGGGCGTGCTGCTGTTCCTGCTGCTCTGGCTCTACGCTTCCCGGCCTCGTCCGCTGGCGGCGGTTTCGGGCGCCTTCCTGGCGGGCTACGGATTTTTCCGCTTCGCCGCCGAATATTTCCGCACCCCGGATGACGGAATCTTCGGACTTTCCTACACGGTGAGCATGGGGCAGTGGCTCTCGCTGCCGATGTTCGCCGCCGGAATCCTCATCCTCTTTCTCGCTTATCGTCACCAACCCTCGACATCAAAGGAGCTTTCATGAAACGTCCCTTCAAAATCCTCGGCATCCAGCAAATCGCGATCGGCGGCCCTTCAAGGGAGCGGCTTTCCAGGCTCTGGGTCGATATGTTCGGCCTTTCGGTGACGAGCAATTTCGTCAGCGAGCGCGAAAACGTCGACGAGGACATCTGCGCAATGGGCAGCGGCCCCTTCAAGGTCGAAGTCGACCTGATGCAGCCGCTCGACCCGGAAAAGAAACCGGCGGTGCACACGACGCCGCTCAACCATGTCGGCCTCTGGGTCGACGACCTGCCGCGCGCCGTCGAATGGCTTTCCGCGCAGGGCGTGCGCTTCGCGCCGGGCGGCATCCGCAAGGGCGCGGCGGGCTACGACATCACTTTCCTGCATCCGAAAGGCAACGAGGAATTCCCGATCGGCGGCGAAGGCGTGCTGATCGAACTGGTGCAGGCGCCGCCGGAAGTGGTTGAAGCCTTTGCGCGGATGGCAGGCGGGGAAAACAACTGAATATACAGGATGGGTTTCGCTTCGCTCTACCCATCCTACCTGACTTGGGCGCACACAAAAACAAACGGCGGCCCGGATGTTTTCCGGGCCGCCGTTTGTTTTGAACAGGGGTTACTTGTCCTTGCGGAATTTGTCGTGGCAAGCCTTGCAGGCTTCGCCGGTCTTGCCGAACTGGGCCTTGATCGCATCGACATTGCCCGTTTCCGCAACCTTCTCCAGTTCGTTGGCGGCTCCGGTGAAGGCGGTGGCGATCTTCTTCACTTCATCCTGGTTTTGCGGCAGGAAGAATTCGGACTTCAGCCGGGTCTTTTCGCTGCCGGCATCCTTGTCCGTGCCCGGTCCGTAGAGCGCGCCCATGCCGGAATTGGCGATGCTCGCAATCGTGCGGGCGGCGGCCATGACCTGATCCTTGTTGTAGGTGTTCGGCGCTTCGACGACCTGCGCCTTGATCTTGCCCATGTTCCAGGCCATGAATTCATAGCCGGCCTTGCGGTTCTTGATCATTTGTTCCGGGGTCAATTGCTGTGCGGCGACAATGCCGGCGGTTGAAGAAAGGAGCGTCAGAATAAAGAGTTGGGGAAGGATTTTTCGCATGGTCTTTTCTCCGTTCAAGATGAAAGGCAATTCTGGCGACAGGGGGGCGGAAACCGCGCACCGCGCCATTGCGGATGGCCCGGCAATTTCATGGAAATGACACCAACATTGCCGGATCGTCATTGTACGGTATCCTCACATGCGAATCAAACGGGCGTATTCTCTGCGCAACCGCCACGCGCATCCGTGCCGGGGCCCGCTGGAGCCTGTTCCTTTCCGGGGTTTTTCGCTCGACCGATCGACATATTTTTTCACTTTCACCTGCCGCTGCTGCTTCAGGACATCCCCAGGCCCGTTTTGTGCTTAAATTCCGCCATGACACCTACTCCGGCTCCGCTTCATTACCCACTGCACACCATCGCGCTGGTCGGCAAATACCATAGCCCCGAGGTCTCCGAATCCTTGCGGCTTCTGGCGAACCATCTATGCAGCCGAGGCATTGACGTCCTTCTGGAAGAAGAAACGGCGGTGCACATCGGCTGTGGCGAAACCGATCCCGATCTGAGGCACTGCGTCCGCGCCAGCTTCGACGAAATCGGCCAGCGCGCCGAGGTGGCGATTGTCCTCGGCGGCGATGGCACGATGCTCGCTGCGGCGCGGCAACTGGCGCGCTACCAGGTGCCGCTGGTCGGCGTCAATCAGGGCAGGCTCGGCTTCATGACCGACATCGCCTTGAACGACATGCTTTCCTGCATGGTCGACCTGCTCGAAGGAAAATTCACGCCCGAGCACCGGGTCATGCTCGACGGCGAAATCCGGCGCGCGCCCGGCAGCAGGGGCAGCGATGGCCGCGCCGCGCCGGAAGCGACGAATATCGTCCTGAACGAAGTCGTCGTCGACAAGGGCACAAGCGGCAAGATGGTCGAGCTCGAACTCTTCATCGACGGCGAATTCATCTACAACCTGCGCGCCGACGGGCTGATCGTTTCCACGCCGACCGGCTCCACTGCCTACGCGCTCTCGGCCAACGGGCCGATCATGCACCCGCAGGTTTCCGGCATCGCGCTCGTTCCGCTGTCTCCGCACGCATTGACCAACCGCCCCATCATGGTCGGCAACCGCGCCGAAATCGAAGTGCGTGCCGGGGCGGCAAGCGAATGCCGCGTCTACTTCGACGGCCATGTCAGCGTCGACCTGATGCCCGGCGACTCGCTGAGCCTGCGCCGCTCGAAAAACACCATCTGTTTCCTGCATCCGCCCGGATACAGCTATTTCACGATGCTGCGTCAAAAACTGCACTGGAGCGAGCGGCCGCGCAGTTGAACTTTCCCGTTCCCTCCGTTCTCCTCGCCGAATTTTTCGATCCCCTTCTTTCATGCTGCGTCATCTTTCCATCCGCGACTTCGTCCTCATCGACACACTCGAACTCGAATTCGAGGCCGGTTTCGGCACCCTGACCGGCGAAACCGGCGCGGGAAAATCGATCCTCATCGACGCCCTCTCCTTCGCGCTCGGAGAACGCGCCGACGCCGCCAGCATCCGGGCCGGATGCGCGAAAGCCGAAGTCAGCGCCGGTTTCCACGTCGACAACCTGCCGCCGCTGGCCGAGTGGCTGGAAGAACGCGACATCGACCATCAGCCCGGCGACGAATTGCTGCTGCGCCGTTCCCTCGACGCCAACGGACGTTCCCGCGCCTATATCAACGGCACGCCGGTCAACGCGCAGCAATTGCGCGAAGCCGCCGAATATCTGCTCGACATCCACGGCCAGCACGCCCATCAATCGCTGCTGCGCTCCGGCGCGCAACGCGCCCTGTTCGATACGCACGCCGGTCTTGCCGCGCTCGCCGCCGAAGTTTCCGCCGCCTGGCGCGACTGGCGGGCCGCCTCTTCGTCGCTGGCCGACGCCGAAACCAACGCCGCCGGGCGGGAAGAGGAACGGCAGCGCCTGCAATGGACCGTGTCCGACATCGCCGCGCTCGAATTCAGCATCGAAGGCTGGCAGGCGCTCGAACAGGAACACGAACGCCTTGCCAACGCCGGCGCGTTGATCGACGGCGCCCAGTCCGCGCTGGCGGCGCTGGCCGAAGACGAAACGGCGGGCGAGGGCGGCGGCGCTTGCCTGACGCGGCTCGATTCCGTCTGCGCCCAACTGGAACCGCTGCTCGCCTGCGATCCGGCGTTGAGCGAAATCGTCGAACTGGCGCGCTCGGCGCGGGCCGAACTTTCCGAAGCGGTCCTGGCCTTGCGCCGCTACCGCGACCGCGCCGATCCCGACCCGGAGCGGCTGGCCGAAGTCGAGCGAAGGATTCGGGCCGTCGTCGACTGCGCCCGAAAATACCGCGTCGCGCCGCAGGAACTCCCGCAAATCCTCGCTGCCACCCAGGCGCGGCTTGCCGAACTATCGGCGGCCATCGACCTGGAGGCGCTGGCGCGGCGCGTCGAGGAGGCGCAGGAAGCCTATCGCGCGCAAGCGAAAAAACTCTCCGCAAAACGCCGGAAGGCGGCAGAGGCCCTTTCCGCCGAAGTGAGCGCGCTGATGCGCCAACTGGCGCTGGGCAGCGGACGTTTCGAGGCCGCGCTGGTTCCGCTCGAAGAAGGCAACGCCTTCGGCCTGGAGCAGATCGAATTCCGGATCGCCGGCGCCGATGAGGCTCCGGCGCGGCCGCTCGCCAAGGTCGCTTCCGGCGGCGAGCTCTCGCGCATCAGCCTCGCCATCCAGGTCGTCACCAGCCGCGCGGCGGAAGTCCCGACGCTGATCTTCGACGAGGTCGATGTCGGCATCGGCGGCGGCGTCGCCGAAGTTGTCGGGCGTCTGCTGCACGAACTCGGCAGGAACCGGCAAGTGCTCTGCGTCACCCATCTGCCCCAAGTCGCCGCCCGCGCCGACTGGCAATGGCAGGTCAGCAAGGAACGGGTCGACGGCGCGTTCAGGAGCCGGCTGTCCAGGCTCGATGCCGCCGAGCGCGTCGAAGAAATCGCCCGCATGTCGGGCGGCGTCGAAATCACCGAAGCCACCCGGCGGCACGCGCGGGAAATGTTGAAGGGCTGAGGATTCCAGGGGCGCTGCTTTTGTCCGAAAGCGGCATCCTGAATTTTCTAAATTAGACTAAACAATTATTTAATAATAAATAGTACAGTAGCGGAACATTATTTAAGTAATTTAGAAAATCTGTCCTCTTGCCCAGAGCCCTTTATCCCTTTGGACTGTAATGGAGGACAGGGAGTTCGATTCCTCATTCCCCCGGTTTTCTTTCATGGGTTTTTCCGGGAATCGCTATAATTCCCTCCCCCCCAACCCTTCTTGTTGCGAGCGCATAATGGAAGAGAACATCGAGTCCACTGCATCTCTGCCCCCATCCCAGCCTCCTTCCCAATCACCTTCTCCGGCTTCTTCTTCTCCCGCACCCGGCGCTGTGCGCGGGGCGGCGGGCGATGTTGCCTGGGAACGTACGCTGCTCGAAAAGCTGGCGATGGAAAGCCTGGTCGAGCAACGCAAGAGACGGCGTTGGAGCATCTTCTTCAAATGCCTGGGATTTGCCTATTTCTTCGTGCTGCTCCTGCTTCTGGCTTCGCCCGGCGGGTCGGAAAGGTTTTCCGGCGATGGGCGCCATACGGCCCTGGTCAGCCTTGAAGGCGTGATCGAGGCGAAGGGGCAGGCCAATGCGGAAAATATCAATGCCGCATTGCGCGACGCGTTCAAGGATAAAAATACCGCTGGCGTCGTGCTGCGGATCAACAGTCCGGGCGGCAGTCCGGTGCAGGCGGGGATGATTCACGATGAGATCCTGCGGCTGCGCGAAAAATATCCGAAGATTCCGCTCTACGTCGCGGTCGAGGATATTTGCGCTTCCGGCGGTTATTACGTTGCCGTTGCCGCAGACAGGATTTATGTCGACAAGGCAAGCCTGGTCGGTTCGATCGGGGTGTTGATGAACGGCTTCGGGTTTACCGGGACGATGGACAAGCTCGGTGTCGAGCGCCGCCTGATGACGGCAGGGGAAAACAAGGGTTTCCTCGATCCCTTCTCGCCGCAGGACGAAAAACAGAAAGCCTTCGCCCAGAAAATGCTCGACCAGATCCATGTCCAGTTCATTGATGTCGTCCGGAAGGGGCGCGGCGAGCGCCTGAAGGAATCGCCGGAGATTTTCTCCGGGCTGTTCTGGACCGGGGAGGAGAGCATCAAGCTGGGACTGGCCGACGAGAAGGGAAACGTCGATAGCATTGCCCGCGATGTGCTCCAGGCCGATCGGGTCGTCGATTTCACCGTCAAGGAAAACGTCGCTGAACGCTTCTTCAAGCGCCTCGGCACCCAAACCGCACAGAGCCTGTCGGCAAGGCTTTTGGGAGACGAAGGGCCGAATTTGCGCTGAGGCTCACCAATGGTTGGGCAAGCCGCCCAGCCAGCTTGTTCTCCGGTATTCCTGGGCGGCGTTGATTTCCCAGCGGAGAAGGCGCAATCCCTTGACGGCTTCCACGCGGTACTGTTCCATGCCGCTGCATTCCGGCCCCGTTTCGCCCGAGAGCATTTCGTCTCCGATGGCGATTTTCCAGACCGGGGTGAATTTTCGCGCCAGCGTGAGCATGTGCATGACGAGTCCATCCCAGGAATCCGTCGCGTGTTCCACCATGAAACTGGCGTGCACAATTTTTTCGTGGTTGAAGATGAAACGCTCTTCTTCCATGTCCAGCACGGAAAAATCGCCCAGCCTTTCGAGTTTTTTGATGAATGTCCCGTGATGAGGGTCGGAATAAAGGACCGACCAGCAGGATTTTTGAGTCATCGGATGTCTCCAGATCGTGTTGGTGTTACTTCAGTTGCGTGTATTTCTCCTTGGAACCACGGCTTTTTTCAACCGGGTATTTTTGCGCATTTTTCTCCAGCTTTTCCCGCAGCGCAGCGGCGAGATCCATATTTCCGGCGTCGGCGATCAATAGCAGATAGGCGAGCACGTCGGCGCATTCGTCGCGCAGCGCCTCGTGCGCCGCGCCGTCGTCCCCAAGGATGGCGGCTTCCAGTTCCGCGTCGCTTTTCCACTGCGTCAGTTCGAGCAGTTCGGAGGCTTCCAGGTTGAGCGAGACGATCAGGTGGCGCAGCGAATGGAACTGTTTCCAGTCGCGCTCGTTTCGGAAGGCGAGCACTTCGCGTTGCAAGGCGGCGAGGGAGGATTCCTTTGTGGAATTCATGGCAGGATCAGACGCCATAGCGGCGAGTGCGATCCGGCGGAGTTTCCGGCGGATTTTTACACGTCGGGCGCGGCGGCAATGAATTTTCCGGCAGCGGGCGTTCCAGGTGCAGGAGCGCCGGTTCATCACCGAAGAGCACGACGTTGCCGGCACGGCGGTTGTTGCCGGTATCGCTGAATTCAAAGCGGTAGACGCGGCGCAGCCGCAGTTGCCCCATATCGTCACGCGCCAGCCGCAGGGATTCGATGGCCACGGTTTCATCGAGGAATTGCCAGCCTTCCGCCGCGCAGGAGGCGCGCGCTTCGGAAACGCCGGCTTCGCGCGCCCTCAGGCTGTCATACCAGAGCCAGGCAAGCGCGGCGAAAAACAGGAGGGCAAAGAATTCAAACCAGGGCATGGGCAGCAGTCTAGCACGCAGATTTTTGTCCGGATTTTCCCTGTAAATATTTCTGAAAAAGGCTCTGCAAGATCAAGATTTTCGTTTCCGAAGGGGGGTATCCTTGGACGAGACACTCAGGGAGCATAAGCATGATTCGGGATCAGGAAAAACTGAATGCCTTGCTGGACAGCGTTTCCCGCTTCGTGCGCGAACGCTTGATTCCGGTCGAAGCGGAAGTCGCCGAGGCGAACGATATTCCGCAGGAAATTACGCAGGAGATGTGCGAACTCGGACTTTTCGGCCTGTCGATTCCGGAAGAATACGGCGGCCTGGGCTTGACGATGGAAGAGGAAGTCAACGCCGTCTTTGAAATTTCCAGGGCTTCTCCTGCCTTTCGTTCGTTGATCGGCACCAATAACGGGATCGGATCCCAGGGGATCGTGATCGACGGCACCGGGGAACAGAAGCGGAAATATTTGCCCAGGCTCGCGACCGGGGAAGTCATCGGATCCTTTGCGCTGACTGAGCCCGGCGCGGGCTCCGACGCCGCCTCGTTGCGCACGAGCGCCGTGCGCGACGGCGATTTCTACGTGTTGAACGGCACCAAGCGTTTTATCAGCAACGCGCCGCAGGCCGGGATCTATACCGTGATGGCGCGCACCGCTCCGGAGAAGAAAGGGGCCGGCGCCATTTCCGCGTTTATCGTCGAGAGGGATGCGCCGGGATTGCTGCTCGGCAGTACCGATAAAAAAATGGGACAGGAAGGCGCGCATACCTGCGACGTGATTTTTGAGGATTGCCGCGTTCCCGCCGCCAATCTGATCGGCGGAAAGGAAGGCGGCGGTTTCAGGACGGCGATGAAGGTTCTCGACAGGGCGCGTCTGCATATCGCGGCGGTCTGCGTCGGCACTGCCGAGCGAATGCTCGATGATGCGCTGCACTATGCCATCGAACGGCAGCAGTTCGGAAAGCCGATCGCGGAATTCCAGTTGATCCAGGCAATGCTCGCCGACAGCAAGACCGAAATCTATGCCGCGCGCTCGATGGTGATCGACTGCGCGCGCCGGCGCGATGCGAAAATGGAAATTTTCACGGAAGCCTCGTGCTGCAAGCTGTTCGCCTCCGAAATGTGCAATCGCGTGGCCGACCGTTCGGTGCAGATTCATGGCGGCGTCGGCTACATGTCCGGGTACGCCGCCGAGCGTTTTTACCGCGACGTTCGCCTGTTCCGCATCTATGAGGGAACGACGCAAATCCAGCAGTTGCTGATCGCGCGCCACCTGATCAAGGGAGCGCAGGGCTGAGCCGCAGGCGCCGGGTTTCGCAAGGGACGTTCCCCTGGCCTTCCGTGCTGCCGGCGCCTTGACGCGGCAAAACCCTCTTGCCGAAAGCCGCGACAGGCGGGTTTTTTTAAATAATTTTCTAAATTTGTTTAAATAATTATTGGTTGCAATTCACTACAGTAGCCGATCATTATTTAATTAAATTTAGAAAATCAAGCCCGTTTTCCGGGCGATTGTGATACATTCCCCGCCTCTCATCGCGCTGCCCAACAAGGATTGCCCATGTCTCCCTCTTCCCCTGATGTCGCTTCGACCGAGGCGATCATTGCCGATCTGAAGGCCGGAAAAATGGTCATTCTGGTCGATGAAGAGGATCGCGAAAACGAGGGCGATCTCCTGATGGCCGCCGAGCACGTCACGCCGGAAGCGATCAATTTCATGGCGCGGCACGGGCGCGGTCTCGTTTGCCTGACGCTGACCGAAGCGCGCTGCCGCCAACTGGGCCTGACCCAGATGACATATGAGAACAAGGCGCCCTTTTCCACCGCCTTCACCGTTTCCATCGAAGCGGCCGAAGGGGTGACCACCGGAATTTCGGTGCAGGATCGCGCACGCACCATACAGGCCGCCGTCGCCAGGGGCGCTCGCCCGGAAGACGTCATCCAGCCCGGCCATGTCTTCCCGATCATGGCCCAGCCCGGTGGCGTGCTGGTGCGCGCCGGGCATACCGAAGCCGGGTGCGACCTGGCAGGGCTGGCGGGACTGGAACCGGCAGCGGTGATCTGCGAAGTGCTCAAGGAAGACGGCAGCATGGCGCGGCTGCCGGACCTGATCGAATTTTCGCGCGCGCATGGAATCCGGATCGGCACCATCGCCGATCTGATCCAATACCGCGCCGCGTCCGAAACCCTGGTCGCGCTGGTCTGCTCGAAGCCGGTCAGGACGGCGCACGGCGAATTCCTGTTGCACGCCTTCACCGATCACGCCAGCGGAGCAACGCATCTGGCGCTGACCAGGGGAGAAATCGACCCGGAACACGAAACGCTGGTGCGGGTGCACGAGCCGCTCTCGGTGCTCGATTTTCTCGATCCGGCCAGCCGGAACGCGGCCTTCAGCCTGGATGAGGCGCAGCACGCGCTGGTGTGTGCCGGAAGCGGCGTGATCGTTCTGCTGCATCGTTCCGAAAACGGAGCGGATCTGCTGGGACGCTTGACCCGGACGCCGGCGGAGAAACCGGCCGTGAAATGGGATCCGCGCAGTTACGGGATCGGCGCGCAAATCCTGCGCGCGCTGGGAGTGCGTAAAATGCGCCTCATGGCCAGCCCGCGCAAGATGCCTTCGATGACCGGCTTCGGGCTTGAAATCACTTCCTACGTGGCAACGCCCGCCGAGCTTCAATAACCCTGAACGAAAGCGGAAGCAATCAACGATGTCCTGTTTTGATCAAAGCAAGGAAGTCGAATCCGATTTGAACGGCGCGGGCCTTCGCATCGGAATCATCATGAGCCGCTTCAACCCGGAAATCGGCGAGGGGCTGCTCGACGCCTGCCACGGCGAATTGCGGCATCTGGGCGTGGAAGCTTCCGGAATTGCGATTGCCACGGTTCCCGGCGCGCTGGAATTGCCGCTGGCCCTGCAAACGCTGGCCCAAAGCGGAGGCTGCGACGCGCTGATTGCGCTGGGCGCGGTGATTCGCGGCGAAACCTATCATTTTGAAGTCGTCTCCAACGATGCCTGCCGGGGCATCATGGATGTGCAACTGCAAAGCGGAATCCCCATCGCCAACGGGCTCCTGACCTGCGACGACGAGGATCAGGCACTGGCGCGGATGCAGCAGAAAGGCCGCGACTGCGCCCAGGCCGCCGTCGAAATGGCTCGCCTGCTGCCGCGCCTGAAAGAAACACGATGAAGACGGAACCGAAGGCGGCGAAAAAGCCTCCGCGCAGCTCGCCGCGCCGCCGCGCGCGTGAATTCGCGTTGCAGGGGCTTTATCAATGGAGTGTCGGCGGCGCGGACGAGGCGGCGATCGAAGCCTATATGCACGATGTCCCCGGTTTTGAAAAAGCCGATTCTTCCCTTTTTTTTGAATTGCTGCGCGGCGTCCGCGCGCAGCACGAGGAATTGCGCGCGGTGCTGGACGAGTATCTCGACCGCCCCTTCGGGGAACTCTCTCCGATCGAAGCCAATATTCTCTGCCTCGGCGCCTTCGAGCTGCTGCGCCACCCGGAAACCCCCTATCGCGTCATCATCAATGAGGCGATCGAACTGGCCAAAAGCTACGGCGGCACCGATGGGCATAAATATATCAACGGGGTTCTCGACCGGCTCGCCGTCAAATTGCGTCCCCTCGAAACCGGCAGCGCTGCCGGAGCGAATGCGCCCGAACCCACGAATGGGTGAATCCGGCGAACTCGGCGAATTCGGGCTGATTGCCCGCTATTTCACCCGCCCGACTCCCGGAGCCATTCTTGGCCCCGGCGACGATTGCGCCTTGTTGCAACCTTCCCCCGGAATGACGCTGGCAACTACCTGCGACATGCTGGTTTCCGGCGTCCATTTCCTGCCCGATGCCGAACCACGCCAACTGGGCTGGAAGAGCGTCGCCGTCAATCTTTCCGATCTCGCCGCCATGGGCGCGGTTCCGCGCTGGCTTCTGTTGGCGGGTGCTTTGCCCGCAGCGGACCCGGCGTGGCTTTCGGCCTTTGCCGACGGAGTATTCGCCTGCGCCGATACGCATGGCGCGGAACTGGTCGGCGGCGATACCACGCGGATGTGCAGGATCGGAAACGCAGCGGGGCCGCTGTGCCTTTCGCTCACCGCGCTGGGGGAAGTTCCCGAAGGCCGCGCCCTGCGCCGCGACGGCGCGCGGGATGGCGACGATCTCTGGGTTTCCGGCACGCCGGGGCTGGCTGCGCTCGGATTGGCCCGGGAGTGTGGACAGGAGAATGGCGAACCTCCCGTCTTGCCGGACGCGCTGGCTGGACGCGCTGCCGCCGCGCTGCATACGCCGTCGCCCCGTGTCGCCCTGGGATGCAGGCTGCGTGAGCGCTCGCTCGCGCACGCCGCGATCGACATTTCCGATGGCCTTCTGGCCGACCTTGCCCATCTGCTGCGCCTTTCGGGTCTGGATGCGGAAATCGGCGCGCATCTTTTGCCTGCGTTGGGGGCTGCGGAAGAATGTTCCGGCATTTCGCCCGGACTGTTGCTCGACTGCCAGCTTGGCGGCGGCGACGACTACGAACTCCTCTTTGCCGCCCCGCCTTCCGCGCGCGCCGAAATTGCAGCCCTTGCCGGCGAACTGTCGCTGCCGCTCTCCCGGATCGGAACTGTCCGTGCGGGAGGATCGCCGGGAGGCGCGATCGCCGTGCATGAGGCTTCGGGCCGGACAATCACCCCGCGCCGCCGGGGGTACGAGCATTTCAGGACATGAGCAAACCGCCTTCCATTGCGTTCCTGCTGCGTCACCCGGCGCACTTCATCGCCTGCGGCTGCGGCAGCGGCCTCTCGTGGTTCGCGCCGGGAACCGTGGGAACCCTGTTTGGATGGCTGACCTACCCTCTCCTGCGCCCTTGGATGAGCGAAATCGAATTCGCCGGCTTTCTCGTCCTTGCCTTCATCGGCGGAATTTTCGCCTGTCACCGCGCCGGTGTCGCGCTTGGCGAGGCGGATCACGGCAGCATCGTCTGGGATGAAATCGTCTCTTTCTGGGCGGTACTCTTTTTCTGTCCTCCCGGATTATGGTGGCAATGCGCCGCCTTTTTCCTCTTCCGCTTTTTTGACATCGTCAAACCGCCGCCGGCTTCCTGGTTCGACCGCAACCTCAAGAACGGTTTCGGCGTCATGGCAGACGATTTTTTCGCCGCCGCTTATGCCGTTCTGGTTCTGGCGCTATTCAAATTTACCCTGGAGCGCTTTTTCTGATGGTGGATTTTCATTCTCCTGCCGATGCCATTCAGGAATACCTGGAAAAAATCGCTGCCGAATTGGGAGATTTGCTTCTGCAACGCGGCGCGCGCATGGTTACCGCAGAATCCTGCACCGGCGGCTGGGCAGCGCAAACCCTGACCGCAGTGCCCGGAAGTTCGGCCTGGTTCGAACGGGGATTCGTGGTCTATGCCAATGAAGCGAAATGCGAAATGCTAGGCGTTTTCCCTGCTACTCTAGAGAGAGAAGGATCCGTCAGCGTCGCCACAGCGCAGGAAATGGCGCTTGGCGCCTTGGCCGCAAGCCGTGCCGGCTGGAGCGTGGCGATGACCGGCATTGCCGGTCCGGGCGGCGGCAGCGCGGAAAAACCCGTCGGTACCGTTTGTATTGCCTGGGCAAAACGCGACTACTGCGATGCCGCGACCTTTCGCTTTTCCGGCATCCGGCGGGCGGTGCGCGCGCAGGCTGTTGCCGCTGCGCTCGAAGGGTTGGCGACACGGATTCGCGCCGATACGTATTTTACATAATTCTGGAAAAACAGCATCTTATTTGGAATAAAATAAGCTGTTCCAACAGGTATAATTTGTGTCATAATTCAATAATTCGCATAAAGGTTCTCAAGAATGGACGAAAGCAAGGCAAAGGCACTTGGCGCTGCATTGGCGCAGATTGAAAAACAGTTCGGCAAGGGCGCGATCATGAAAATGGGCGCGACCGAAGTCGAACAAGGGCTACAGATCGTCTCTACCGGCTCGCTCGGCCTCGATGTGGCCCTCGGCGTAGGCGGCCTGCCGCGCGGGCGCGTGGTGGAAATCTACGGGCCGGAATCCTCCGGCAAGACGACGCTGACCTTGCAGGTCATCGCCGAGATGCAGAAACTCGGCGGCGTCGCGGCCTTCATCGACGCCGAACACGCGCTCGATCCGCAATACGCGCAAAAGATCGGCGTCAAGGTCAATGACCTTTTGATTTCACAGCCGGACACCGGCGAGCAGGCGCTCGAAATCGCCGACATGCTGGTGCGTTCCGGCGGCGTCGACATCATCGTCATCGACTCGGTGGCTGCGCTCGTACCCCGCGCGGAAATCGAAGGGGAAATGGGCGATTCCCTGCCGGGCCTGCAAGCGCGCCTGATGAGCCAGGCGCTCAGGAAATTGACCGCCAGCATCAAGCGCACCAATACGCTCGTCATTTTCATCAACCAGATACGGATGAAAATCGGGGTGATGTTCGGCAATCCGGAAACCACCACCGGAGGCAACGCGCTCAAGTTCTACGCTTCGGTGCGCCTGGATATCCGTCGCACCGGCGGAATCAAGAAGGGCGACGAAGTGGTCGGCAACGAAACGCGGGTCAAGGTCGTCAAGAACAAGGTATCGCCGCCGCACCGGGAAGCGAATTTCGACATTCTTTACGGCGAGGGGATTTCGCGCGAAGGCGAAATCATCGAACTCGGCGCACAACACAAGATCATCGAGAAATCCGGCGCCTGGTACTCCTACAAGGGAGAGAAAGTCGGCCAGGGCAAGGACAACGTACGCGAACTCTTGAAATCGCGTCCGGAACTTGCGCAGGAAATCGAGAGCCAGATTAGAAAAACATTGAACATCGGTGGAGGTTCCGCAACTCCCATTAACACCGAGGGCTAGTGATATGGTTTCGACAACGAGGGTAACAATGCGGCAGCGCGCCATGAACCTGTTGGGCCGGCGCGAACACTCCCGGGCTGAATTGAAGTCCAAGCTGAAATTCCGGGCGCAATCCGAAGACGAGCTGGAGGCGCTTCTGGATGAACTGGTTGCAAAGGATCTACTGTCGGATCTGAGGTACGCGAAAATGATCGTCAGCACACGCGCCGAGCGCTATGGCGACGCGCACCTGCGCAGCAATTTGCGTCTCTCCGGGATTTCTTCGGAAATCATCGAGCAGGCCATGTCCGAATGCGAGAACGAAAGTGTCCGTCTCATGACATTGTGGAAAGCGAAGTTTTCCGAGATGCCGACCAATGAGAAGGATTTTCTGCAGCAATCCCGTTTTTTGATGCAGCGCGGCTTTACCAGTTCCCTGGTGCGCGAATCCCTTGGGCCTCATTTCCCGAAAAAAAGAATGGGTCCGGACGAAGCATAAACGGTGACGATGCTGGAACAGACAGAGACGGAAGAAGCGGCGGCGGAACCCGGCAGAGATACGTTGCCCGGCAATGCCCCGGAAACGGAGCAGGCACAGGCCGGCACAGGCGGAGAAGCTTCCCTTGCGGCCACGGTGGTTCCCCGTTGCACCCTTTCCGCGCATAACCTGAAAAAACGCTACAAAACCCGTACCGTCGTCCAGGATGTTTCCTTCAACCTCGCGAGCGGGGAGGTCGTCGGCTTGCTTGGGCCCAACGGCGCCGGCAAGACGACCTGTTTCTACATGGTGGTCGGGCTGATCGCCGCCGATGGCGGCGATGTCTTCATCGACGATACGAAGTTGACGCACCTCGCCATTCACCAGCGCGCGCGGCTCGGCGTTTCGTATCTGCCCCAGGAAGCCTCGATTTTCCGCAAGCTGACGGTCGATGAAAACATCCGCGCGGTGCTCGAATTACAGAGCACGGAACGCGACGAAATCGGGCTTCGGCTGGAAAATCTGCTCGATGAACTGCACATTGCCCATATCCGCAACAATCTGGCGGCATCGCTCTCCGGTGGAGAACGCCGCCGGGTCGAAATCGCGCGCGCGCTGGCGACGAATCCGCGCTTCATCCTGCTCGACGAACCCTTTGCCGGCGTCGATCCGATCGCCGTCCTGGAAATCCAGAAAATCATCCGCTTTCTCAAGGAGCGCGGGATCGGCGTACTGATTACCGACCACAATGTGCGGGAAACTCTCGGAATCTGTGACCATGCTTACATTATCAACGAAGGAACCGTGCTGGCCGCTGGCCGCCCCGATGAAATCATTTATAATGAGGCTGTAAAAAAAGTCTATTTGGGTGAAAACTTCCGTCTGTAATGCGCCTCGCTTGTGCCCGGCCTGTCTGGATAGTGAGGAATCATATGGTTTTCGTTGCCCTTCCCGCCATGATTACCGGCGAAAATGCCAATAAATTTATTCCCGTAGTTGTCGCGCTATCGCCATTCTCATTGCCCCCGCTTTTTTCATCTCCCCTTTCAGCGTCCTTCCCCTCAAGGTCGGCTTGCGCTTTCTGCGTCCAATGAAACCTGCGCTCCAACTCAAAATTTCGCAACATTTGTCGTTGACGCCGCGCTTGCAGCAGTCGATCCGGCTGTTGCAGATTTCGACGCTGGAGCTGAAGCAGGAAATTGAAAATTATCTGAACGAAAACCCGTTTCTGGAAAGCGAGGACGAAGCGCCGGAAAACTTCGCCAATGCGGCGGCAGGGCCTGCCGCTGTTTACGGAGAATCGCAGGCAGTCGAGGGGGAAGGCGCAGGAAACGAAATGCCCAGGGAGGAGCAAGGCTCGCTTTCCGCCGACCGGGAGGAAGCCTGGGCCGGCGATGGCACTTATGGCGAGGAACCCTGGCTCTCCCCTTACGCCTCTTCCGGCACGGACGATGACGATGACCGGGATTTCCAGGAAATCCAGGCGGCAGCCTCGAAGCTCACCGATCATCTGTCCTGGCAGTTGGGATTGATGCCCTTGTCGGATCGCGACCGGATCCTGATGCAGATACTCATCGAATCGCTCGACGAGGATGGTTATCTCACTCTCTCGCTCGAAGAACTGGAACAGATGCTTCCGGACGAGGTGGGAGTCGAGCCGGAGGAATTGCGCGCCGCGCTCGGGCTCTTGCAGAATCTCGACCCTGTCGGCATTGGCGCGCGCAACGTACAGGAATGCCTTTCCCTGCAACTTGCCGCCCGTCGCGCCGAAGAGCAGGCCGCAAGCGCAAGGGGCGAAAATGCAAAGGTGCAGGAATACGTTTGGGATCTGGCGAAAAGAATCATTTCCTCTCATCTTGAAGAGCTTGCCGCGCGCGATTTCCCCCTCCTCAAGAAACTCGCTGGCGGCGACGAAGAAGCCCTGCACGCAGCGCATCGCCTTATCCTCAGCCTCAATCCTCATCCTGGTGCCCAATATGCCGCGCTGGAAGCGCGTTACATTACCCCGGATGTCATCGTCAAGAAGATCCACGGCGAATGGCGCGTCCAGATCAACCCCGCTGCCTATCCGCGTGTGCGCATCAACCGCCTCTATGCCGACATCTGCGCCAAGCACCGTGGTTCCGAACTGTCGGGGCAATTACAGGAGGCGCGCTGGCTGTTGAAGAACGTGCAGCAGCGTTTCGACACCATCATCCGCGTCGCGCAGGAAATCGTGCGCCGGCAGCGGGGATTCCTGGATTACGGCGAAGTGGCGATGCGCCCGCTGATCATGCGCGAAATCGCCGAAACGCTCGACCTGCACGAATCGACGATTTCACGCGTGACGACGCAAAAATACATGGCGACGCCGCGCGGCATCTTTGAATTCAAATATTTTTTTGGCGCCCATCTTGCCACCAGTCTCGGCGGCGCTTGTTCCGCCACAGCAATCCGGGCGTTGATCAAACAGTTGATCGCGGCCGAAAACAAGCAAAAACCCATTTCCGACAACAAGATCACCGAAATTCTTGGCCAGCAGGGAATACCCGTTGCACGCCGCACGGTCGCAAAATACCGTGAAATGCTCAATATTCCGCCGGCCAATCTGCGTAAGTCCCTTTCATAAGGAGTTTCACCATGAACCTGCAAATCAGTGGACATCACCTCGAAGTTACCCCGGCAATCCGCGAATACGTCTCCAGCAAGCTGGAGCGTGTCACCAGCCACTTCGATCATGTGATCGACACTACGGTCATTCTTTCCGTGGAAAAGCTGAAACAAAAGGCTGAAGTTACTGTCCGGGTGCGAGGGAAGGATATTTTCGTCGAAGCCGAAGATGGCGACCTCTACGCGGCCATCGACAATCTGGTCGACAAGCTCGACCGTCAGGTGCAGAAATACAAGCGCAAGGCCCAGGATCATCATCGCGGCGACCGTATCGTCAACCATATCGCCGAATGAGTTCATAATCCGGAAAAAACCTCCCGGGGCGGCAAGGCGGATGTCTTGCCGCCTTCTTCCTTTTTGCCTTCCATTGATCCCATGAACCTTCTCGCGCAAATCCTGCCCGTCGAAAATATCCTTCTCGATCTTGAAGCGAGCAGCAAAAAACGTGCTTTTGAACAAGCCGGAATCATTTTCGAGAATAACCAGGGAGTCGCGTTCAGCCTGGTGTTCGAGAGTCTGTTCGAACGCGAGAAACTCGGCTCCACCGGCCTGGGTCAGGGGGTGGCGGTTCCGCATGGACGCATCAAGGGACTCAAGGCAATACAGGGCGCCTTTTTCCGGCTTGCTGCGCCGGTTCCGTTTGGATCTCCCGACGGAAAGCCTGTAAATATGATGTTCGTGATGCTGGTGCCGGAAGAGGCTGCCGACCAGCATTTGCAGATACTCTCCGAGCTGGCGCAGCGTTTCTCCGACCAGAATTTCCGCGAACGACTGGCCGCCGCGCCGAACCCTGCCGCCGTGCGTGCATTGTTTGCATAAGCGCACCCTTCGCTTTTCCGGCTCGCCGGAATTTTCACGCATTCAAATTTCTGCCGGAGGTCTTTCATGCGCCAGCTCAGCATCGTCCAACTGTACGAGGACCACCGGGAAAAACTCGAACTTACCTGGGTTGCGGCGGTTGCGACCCAGCGCAGTATCGAACTCAAACTCTCCGGAAATTACGGCGCCGATGTCGTCGGCCACCTCAATCTGATCCATCCCGAGCGTTTGCAGGTATTCGGCCAGGCGGAAGCGGCGTGGGCCGAGCGGATCAGTTCCGAGCATTTGACCGAGCAAATCAGCCAACTGATCGCCGATCGCCCGCCGGGCATCATCGTTGCTGATGGACTGCCGGTGATGCCGGTGATTCAGGGCTTGTGCGAGGAAAGCGGCACGCCGCTCTTTTCATCGCCGCGCCTGTGCTCGGCGGTGATCGACCTCCTGCGGATTTATCTCTCCCACCGGCTTGCCGATTCGACTTCGGTGCATGGCGTTTTCATGGACGTTTTCGGCATGGGCGTCCTGATCATGGGCGACTCCGGCGTAGGCAAAAGCGAGCTGGCGCTCGAACTGGTTTCGCGCGGACATGGACTCGTTGCCGATGATGTCGTCGAACTGGCGCGGGTCGGGCCGGCGACCGTGGAAGGCCATTGCCCCGGAATGCTGCGGGATTACCTGGAAGTGCGCGGCCTGGGGCTGCTCAATATCCGCACCATTTTCGGCGAAACCTCTTCGCGGCAAAAAATGAAGCTCGATCTGATCGTCCATCTCCAGAAGCCCGTTGCCGGCCTCGACGCTCCACGTTTGCCGCTCGATGCGCAAACGCAGCAGATCCTCGGCGTCCCGATCCGCAAGGTTGTCATCCCCGTCGCTGCCGGCCGCAACCTCGCGGTATTGCTCGAAGCGGCGGTGCGCAACCATATCCTGCAACTGCGCGGCATCGACAGCATGCAGGAATTCGTCAGTCGCCATCAGCAGGCGCTGTTTGAGGATGAGTGAGATTTCGGCGGACTTCGATTTTCTAAATTACTTAAATAATAGTTCGCTACAGTAGTGATTGCCCATCACGAATTCTTTAGTCAAATTTAGAAAATTGCGTTTCATTGCCGCGCGCACTGCGATGATCGGCTTGTAAAATACCGCTCCTTTCGCTTCCTCGTCCGGCATTTTTTCCCATCTCCCCATGCTCAATCCTGCGCAACGCGAAGCCGTCCGTTATCTCGATGGCCCTCTCCTCGTGCTTGCCGGGGCGGGATCGGGAAAGACGCGGGTGATCACGCAAAAAATCGCCTACCTGATCCAGGAATGCGATTTCAGGCCGGCGCAGGTGGCGGCGATTACCTTTACCAACAAGGCGGCCTCCGAGATGCGCGAGCGCGTCGGCGCCCTGTTGGGGCGCCAGCCCGAAGGCTTGACCATCGCAACCTTTCATTCGCTCGGCGTGCGGCTCCTGCGCGAAGAAGCGCAGACGCTGGGTTACAAGCCGCGTTTTTCGATTTTCGATGCGACCGATTCCTTCGGCGTCGTTTCCGAGCTGGCGGGCAGCGTCGACAAGGCGACAATCAAGAAGCTGCAACAAATCATTTCCGGCTGGAAAAACGCGATGATCTCTCCCGATCATGCCGCCAAAATCGCCGAGGATGATGCCCAGGCGCTGGCCGCGCGGGCCTATCGCAGTTATGCCGCAACCCTGAAGGCATATCAGGCGGTCGATTTCGACGATCTGATCATGCTGCCGGTGAAGCTCCTTTCGGAGCATCCGGAGATTCGGGAGAAGTGGCAAAACCGGCTGCGTTATCTGCTCGTCGATGAGTATCAGGACACCAACGCCTGCCAGTACCAGTTGCTGCGGCTGCTGGCTGGAGTGCGGGCGCAATTTACCGCCGTCGGCGACGACGACCAGGCGATTTACGGCTGGCGCGGGGCAGACATCGACAATCTGCGCAATCTGCCGCGCGACTATCCGGAACTCAAGGTGGTCAAGCTGGAGCAAAACTACCGCTCGACGGTGCGCATCCTGAAAGCGGCCAACGCGTTGATTTCCCATAACGAGAAGCTCTTTGAAAAGCGCCTGTGGTCGGAACTCGGACACGGCGAAGCCATTCAGGCGACTGCGCACAAGAACCCGGAGGCGGAGGCCGAAGGCGTGGTGATGAAGCTTCTGGCGCACAAATTCGAGCACCGCACACACTTTTCCGATTACGCGATCCTGTATCGCGGCAACCACCAGGCGCGGCTTTTCGAGCAGCAACTGCGCAATCAGCGGACGCCCTATCTCCTTTCGGGCGGACAGTCCTTTTTCGACAAGGGCGAGATCAAGGATATTTGCGCCTACCTGCGGCTTCTGGCGAATTCCGACGACGATCCGGCCTTCATCCGCGCCGTCACGACGCCGCGCCGGGGCGTCGGCGGACAAACGCTGGAGGCGCTTGGCGCCTATGCGGGGGAACGCCATTTGTCGCTGTTTGCCGCCGCCTTCGAGGAAGGCTTCGCGCAACGGGTTTCCGCGCGCCAGAATGAACCGCTTCTGGAGTTCTGCCATTTTGTGAATCGGATGGAAGCGCGCGCGGCGAAGGAACCGGCAGGGCAGGTTCTGGACGATCTGCTCTCGGCGATCGGCTATGAAGCCTGGCTCTTCGACCACGAAGACCCGCAACCGGCGCAGACGAAATGGTCAAACGTGCGGGAATTCTGCGACTGGCTGACGAAAAAGGGCGAAGAGGATGAAAAGACGCTGATCGACCTGGCGCAAGGCATCGCGCTGATTTCCCTGATCGACAAGGGAGAATCCGAACTCGATGCGGTTCGGCTTTCCACGCTGCACGCCGCCAAGGGCCTGGAATTCAGGCACGTGTTTCTCGTCGGCGTCGAGGAAGGGTTGTTGCCGCACCGGGAATCGCAAACGCCGGAAAAAATCGGGGAAGAACGGCGCCTGATGTACGTCGGCATCACCCGCGCGCAGCGCAGCCTTTCGCTTTCCTGGTGCGAAAAGCGCAGCCAGGGACGGGAATGGGTTCCCGTCGAGCCTTCCCGCTTCATCGACGAAATGGGGCGCGAGGATCTCAAATTTTCCGGCACGAAAGCCGATGCCCCGCCTGACAAGGCGACCGCAAACGCACGACTGGCGGCGATGCGCGCCTTGCTGGGCGGGCAGAAAAAGGCGGACTCGTAGGGGCAGAAAAGCTCCCACCGGCGCTAAAGCGCCACTTCCCTCGAAGAGGGAGGCTTGATAAGCCCCCTTTTCCAAAGGGGGTGCCCGCCAGGGCGGGGGTTTCGCCCGGGCAATCCAGCGGGACGATTGGCATCGTCTCCTGCACCCGGATTCCGTGGCTTCGGAACCCGTTTTAATTAGCGCCTCGAATCGAGTATAATTTAGAGCTTTGATTTTCCCTTTAAACTCGTCTCAGGGACAGAGTCATGACCAACACTATGAGCATGGAAAGCGACTGCAAAATGAGTCCGGAGAGGCGGCGTCTCATCGTCGCCACTGCGGCGCTGGGGGGGGTGGGAGCGATTGCGCTGTTGAAGCCCTTCATTTCCAGCATGATGCCCTCCGAACGCGCGAAGGCCGCCGGAGCGCCGGTCGAAGCGGATATTTCCAAACTCGCGCCGGGGCAGATGATCACGGTCGAATGGCGCGGCAAGCCGGTATGGATCCTGCACCGCACCCCGGAAATGATGGCTGCGCTCAAGAAGCTCGATCCGGTCATGGCCGATCCCGCTTCCAAGAATTCCGAGCAGCCGGAGTACTGCAAGAACGAACACCGTTCGGTCAAACCGGAAATCCTCGTCGCCATCGGCATCTGCACGCACCTGGGCTGTTCGCCGACTTCCAAGTTCAAACCCGGTTCCGAGGAAGGCATGGGCGCCGACTGGCAGGGCGGCTTTCTTTGTCCTTGCCACGGTTCGATGTTCGATCTTTCCGGGCGCGTCTATAAAAATATGCCGGCCACCGACAATCTTCCGGTGCCGCCGTATACCTATCTCTCCGATACACGCATCCTGATCGGCGAAGATCAGAAGAGGGCTTGATCATGGCGAGCAACGCACAATACGAAAAATACAAATCCAACGGCACCCTGATGGGCGCCGCGCTGGAATGGTTCGATGCCCGGTTCCCGCTGACTTCGATGTGGAAGCAGCATCTCTCCGAGTATTACGCGCCGAAGAATTTCAACTTCTGGTACTTCTTCGGGGTTCTGTCGATTGTGGTGCTGGCGATCCAGATCTTCACCGGCATCTTCCTCACGATGCACTACAAGCCCGACGCTTCGCTGAATGCCAACGGCGTGCCCGTGGCCTTTGCCTCGGTCGAATACATCATGCGCGACGTCTCGGGCGGCTGGTTGATCCGGTACATGCACTCGACCGGCGCTTCGGCCTTCTTCATCGTCGTCTATCTCCACATGTTTCGCGCGCTGCTCTACGGTTCCTACCGCAAGCCGCGCGAATTGACCTGGCTGTTTGGCGTCTTCATCTTCTTCTGCCTGATGGGCGAAGCCTTCATGGGCTATCTGCTGCCGTGGGGCCAAATGTCCTATTGGGGCGCGCAGGTCATCGTCAACCTTTTCTCCGCGATTCCCTTCGTCGGCGAAGACCTGTCGATCTGGATCCGTGGCGATTACGTCATCGGCGACGCGACGCTGAACCGCTTCTTTGCCTTCCACGTCATCGCCCTTCCGCTGTTGCTGGTCGGTCTCGTTGTCGCGCATGTCCTGGCCCTGCACGAAACCGGATCGAACAACCCCGACGGAATCGAAATCAAGAAGAAACTCGATGAAAAGGGCATCCCGCTCGATGGCGTTCCCTTTCATCCGTACTACACGGTCAAGGACACCGTCGGCGTCGTTGTCTTCCTCATGGTCTTCTTCGCCATCATCTGCTTTTCCCCCGAAGGCGGCGGATACTTCCTCGAATACAACAACTTCATTCCCGCCGATCCGCTGAAAACGCCGCCGCATATCGCGCCGGTCTGGTATTTCACCCCGTTCTACTCGATCCTGCGGGCCGTCGACTGGAGCTGGATGTGGCCGAGCGCCAAACTGTGGGGCGTCATCGCGATGGGCGCGTCGGTGGGTGTGTTCGCCCTCCTGCCGTGGCTCGACCGCAGCCCGGTCAAGTCGATTCGCTATCGCGGGCCGATCTACAAGTTCTTCCTTACCCTCTTCGTGATCTCGTTGTTCGTGCTCGGCTACCTCGGCACGCAGCCGCCCAGCGGCCTGGGCAACCTGCTCTCGAAGATTTTCATGTTCGTCTATTTCGCGTTCTTCGTGCTGATGCCGTGGTACTCGAAAATCGACAAATACCGTCCCGAGCCGGATCGGGTGACCTTCAAATGAGAATGCCAACATGAAAAAACTCATCCTCGCATTGCTCTTTGCGCCAGCGATGGCGCTGGCTTCCGGCGCAGAACTCCATCTGGACAGATGGCCGGGTTCGGTCAAGGATCAGGCCGCCCTGCAGAACGGCGCCGAACTCTTCGTCCATTACTGCCTGAACTGCCACGGCGCTTCGTATCTGCGCTACAACCGGCTGACCGAAATCGGACTGACCGAAGAGCAGATCAAGGAAAAGCTGATGTACACCGCCGAGAAAATCGGCGATCCGATGCGCATCGCCGCCAACGCCAAGGACATGCGCAAGTGGTTCGGCACTGCGCCTCCCGACCTGACCGTCGCCGCGCGTTCGCACGCCTCCGGAGACGGATCGGGCGCAGACTGGCTCTATACCTACCTGCGCCAGTTCTATCCCGACGCGAGCCGCCCGACCGGCTGGAACAACGTCATTTTCGATAACGTCGGAATGCCACATGTGTTCTGGGAAGAGCAAGGCGCACGGCCGATGACCGTCACGCAGGTACGTTCTGCCGTCGATGCAAACGGCAAGGACGCGGGTTACGAGGAAGTCGTCAAGGTCTATGACGTCCAGGGCAACGTCACGCAAACGGTAAAACCGCTTGCGGGTGCGCAGCACGAAGGCATCAGGCACGAATTCGGCGCCCCTGTCGGCGGAAAGCTCTCGGCAGAGGCATACGACAAACAGGTTTCCGACCTGGTCGCGTTTATGGTCTGGATGGGTGAACCCATGCAGGAACAACGCAAGCAACTGGGCATTGGAATCCTGATTTTCCTGGCGATCACCTTCGTATTTGCCTATCTCCTCAAAAAGGAATACTGGAAAGACATCCACTGATTTTGCCTGCCCGTACAGGCAACAACATCGCCGGCACGGTGCGGGGACTTCCCAACCGTGCCGTCGATCTTTATGGCGATTCCCAAAAACCCCCAACCCCAGGCTTTTCTGGAAACCGCTATCACTTGAGGTGCTTCAATCATGATGAATCTTTATTCGGGCACTGTATGCCCTTTCAGCCATCGCTGCCGCATCGTCCTCTACGAAAAGGGCATGGATTTCACGGTGATCGATGTCGACCTTTTCAACAAGCCGGAAGACATCGCAGTCATCAACCCGTACAACCGCGTTCCGGTGCTGGCCGAGCGCGACCTCGTGCTCTACGAGCCGAACATCATCAACGAATACATTGATGAGCGTTTCCCGCATCCGCAGATGATGCCGCCCGACCCGATCATGCGCGCCAAGGCGCGGCAGTTCCTGTTCGGCATGGAACAGGAAATCTTTTGCCACCTCGACGCGCTGGAGAAAAACACCAAAGGCGCCGAAAAAGCGCGGCAGCATATCCGGGAACGCCTGATCGAATTCGCGCCGATTTTCACGAAGCAAAAATTCATCCTTGGCGATGAATTCTCGATGCTCGACGTCGCGATTGCGCCGCTGTTGTGGCGCCTGGACCACTACGGCATCGAGCTGGGCAAGCAAGCCTCGCCGCTGATGAAATACGCCGAACGGATCTTCAGCCGCCAGGGCTTCATCGACGCGCTGACCCCGCCGGAAAAAATCATGCGCAAGTAAAGGCCGCGCCCGGAGTATTTCACCGCAGCCTTTTTTGAATCCTTTCGCCGGACTCTACGATGACCCAGGATTTGCCTTCCACCAAACCGTATCTGCTGCGTGCGTTGTACGAGTGGTGCTGCGATGGCGGCTTTACGCCCTATATCGCGGTCGTCGTCGATTCCTTTGCCCGCGTGCCGCAGGAATTCGTCCGCGACGGGCAGATCGTCCTCAACATCGGCCCGGAGGCAACGGGCCAACTGACGCTGGGCAACGAAATCGTCTCCTTCCGGGCGCGCTTCGGAGGCGTTGCGCGTGAAATATCCTTCCCCGTCGGCAATATCGCCGCCATCTACGCCAAGGAAAACGGCGCGGGCATGGCCTTTGAAGTCGAACTGGGCAAGGCGGAGCCGAAGGACGATTCCCGCAACGCCATCGCCCTGGCCATAAGTGGAGACGAGGATCCGCTGTCCGCGCCTACGCCATCGGCGAAGGAAAGCGACGACGGCAAGGACAAGCCCCCATCCTCACCCCGGCGTTCGCACCTGCAAAGAATCAAATAAGGAATCGGAAGCCAGGAGAAGGCGCAGTGAGCCAGCGCCAATCCCTGGAAAACAATGAATCTTGCCCTGCAAAGGCGCAAAATTTTCTAAATTTACTTAAAGAATGTTTCCCTACAGTAGTGATTTTCATTCAATAATTATTACAGTAATTTAGAAAATAGCCCCCAAAAACCCGAGCAGAATCAAAGCCCCCCTTTCCGAAAGGGGGTGTCCGCCTTTGGCGGGCGGGAGTTTGTTTCTCCGCAAGTCAAATCAAGCCCCCTTTTCAAAGGGGGTGCCCGCCTTTGGCGGGCGGGGGTTTGTGGTTTTGCGTTCCAATGCGGCGCGAAGCGCCGGAAATGAAGCTTCAACCCCCAAACCCCCGTCAGCTTCGCTGTCACCCCCTTTGGAAAGGGGGCTTTGAAATGCGGCGCTTCGCGCCGGAAATACGGGGAACGGGCGACCACAGGTCGCCCCTACGCCGGGATTTTGTCGGGACAAGCTGTCGGGGTTTTGTAGGGGCGACCTGTGGTCGCCCGAAATCACCCGTTTGCAAGCATCGGGCGGCAACGCTCCCTCTGGAACTCCGATGGGTTTCGCTGGCGCTCTA
>WQZF01000017.1 GCA_009780885.1 Betaproteobacteria bacterium
CAATGTCATGGTCGATACCTCCTGCCAGGGCATAGGCCGCTCCTTTGTGCTTGCCAAATGCCGTAGTTTGATGTGTCCACCATGTCTCCGTACACCTGTCCACCATGTGTCCGGGCTATACACCATCGACAGGCGGGATGGGAAGTTAACAATTCCCCTCCCGTGGAGAGGTGGCTTTGGTGCCGGCGGGGTGGCTTCGGGGCGATTGCCATTGCCCCCTGCGTGGGGCGGATGGAGGTTCAATCGCCAGAGGGCGAGATGCGGAAAGTGCGCAACCTGGGCATGCTGCGCAGGGCTTCGGCCAGCTTCACCGTGTTTTCCGGGGTGGTGGTGCGGATCACCATCCTGTACTCGAAGAAAGCGCCATCGTCGGTGATGCGATAGCTTATGTTGGCAACGCTGAAGCCGTGCTGCTCCAGGAATTCGCGCACGTCCGCCTCGCTCATTACGTCGTCGCGGTCAAAACGCAGCGCATGATGGGCATAGACCTGCGAGGGCAAGCGCAATTCGATCCAGCGGAAGGCCGATAGCACACCCAGGGTCAGCACCGTGGCAAGGATCGCCGGCAGGTAGAACCCGATGCCCATGAGAATGCCGATGGCCGCCGTGATCCAGATCGATGCCGCCGTCGTCAATCCGCGAATGCTGAGACCTTCCTTGAAGATCACGCCAGCGCCGAGAAATCCGATGCCGGTCATGATTCCCTGCGCCATGCGCGTCGGGTCGGTGCGGATCGTATCCATCGGCACGCCGGGCAGCCATTTCCACTGATACAGCGTAACCAGCATCAACAGGCTGGAAGCCAGGCAAACCAGCGTATGCGTTCGGAATCCCGCTGGCCGCGCATGAATGCTGCGCTCCATGCCAATGATGCCGCCAGCCGCCAGCGCGCCGAGCAGATGCATGCTGATGATCGAGAGATCGCTGTCCATGAGAATCGCCTCCGGCGCCGGGGTGGATGAGCTAAAAAAACCGCCATGTTACGGCGGAGAAATGGAGCGGGGCAAGCCAGGCGCATCGTCCCGCAGCACGCCTGAAAGCCTTCACTCTTTCCCGCTCTCGCCTCCCGCAGCCCTTTGTTCCTGCGCAATTTCGCTGGCGGCTTGCCAGCCGCCGCCGAGGGCCTTGTAGAGTTCGGCAAGGGCGATCAGGGTTGCGCCACGGGTTTGGGCTTCGGTGAGTTGTACCGAGAAAAGGTTGCGTTCGGCATCGAGCACTTCGAGGTAGCTGGTGTAGCCGTTGTCGTAACGCTGCCGGGCGACGCGGGCGTAGACGGAGAGCGCGCTTGCCTGCCTGCCGCGCGCGTCGGCGGTTTCCCGGAGTTTTGTGCTGGCGATGAGGTTGTCGTTGACCTCGCGGAAGGCGTTTTCAATGGCTTTCTTGTATCCCTCCAGCGCCTGTTGTTGTTGGGCTTCGGCAACTTCGACCTGGCCGGCGATGGCTCCGCCGGTGAAGATCGGCGCGAGGAGGCCGCCGCCGTAGGACCAGGTGCGCGCAGGGCCGGTGAAAAGCCTGGAAAGTGCGTCGCTGGCGCTGCCGAAAAGAGCGGTCAGGCTGAGGGTGGGGAACCAGGCGGCGCGGGCGGCGCCGATGTTGGCGTTGGCGGCGATCAGTTGTTGTTCGGATTGGCGCAGGTCGGGGCGGCGTTCGAGCAGGGTCGAGGGAATACCGGACGGGATTTGCGGAAGCAGGATTTCGTCGAGGCGCTTGCCGCGCGAAATTTGCGCCTCCGGGCCGGGGATACGGCCAAGCAGGGCGAAAAGGGCGTTTTCCGTCTGTGCGACGCGCTGTTCGAGGGTGGGCACGGAAGCCCGGGCGTTTTCGAGTTCGGAACGCGCCTGGCTGACTTCGAGTTCGGAAACAACGCCGCCCGAATGGCGCAATTCAAAGACCCGCATGGCTTCTTCGCGCAAATGCAGGGTGTCGCGCGCGATCTGGAGTTCGCGGTCGGCATCGAGCAGGTTGAAATAGGTTTCGGCGACGGTGGCGGCGATGGAAAGCGCCATGCCGCGACGCGCCTCTTCGGCGGCCTGAAGCTGCGCTTCGCCTGCTTCGGCAGCGCGGCGGATGCGTCCGAAAAGGTCGATTTCCCAACTGAGATTGAACCCGGCGCTGTATTGCTCGTAGACCGGCGCGCTTCCCCACCCGGTGCTCAATCCAGGCGAACGCGCACGGGCAGCCTGGGCGCTGGCGCCCAGTTGCGGAAAAAATTGGGCGCGCGTCATGCGGAGTACGCCAGCGGCCTCGGCGACGCGCGCAGCGGCAATTTTGATGTCGTGGTTGTTCTGCAATCCTTCGACGATCAGCCCGTCGAGCACGGGGTCGCCAAAGGATTGCCACCAGAGAAGATTGGCTTCGCCGGCAAGGGCATCCTTTTCCGTGCTGCCCTCCGTGGCTTGGGCAGGCGTCGTCCGCCAGCCTGTGGGCGCGTCGATTCCAGGGCGGGAATAATCCGGGCCGACGGCGCAGCCAGCGAGGAACACGAAGGAGAAGAAGCAAGCTGCCGCCAGAAAACGCGCCGCCATCATGCGCCCTCCCCTTCATGCCGTGAGGCTTTTGGAACCGCCGCCGGTGCTTCTTTCTTTCCGAAAAGGCGTTGGCTCAGCTCGGAGAGAATGACATAGAACATCGGAATGAAAAAGATCGCAATCCCGGTAGCGGCAAGCATTCCCCCGATGACACCGGTACCGATGGAATGGCGTCCGTTGGCCGAAGCGCCGGTGGCAATCGCCAGCGGGACGACGCCGAGAATGAACGCGAACGAGGTCATCACGATGGGCCGCAGACGCAGACGCGCCGCTTCCATTGCCGCTTCCCGGAACGATTTGCCTTCCTCGCGCTGCATGACGGCGAATTCGGTGATCAGGATCGCATTCTTCGCCGCCAGCGCAATCAGCATGATGAGGCCGATCTGGAAATAGATGTCGTTGGCCAGTGTGCGCAGGATGATCGCCAGCAAGGCGCCGAAGAGCGCGAACGGCACCGCCAGGAGGACGCCGAAGGGCAGCGACCAGCTTTCGTATTGCGCCGCGAGGATGAGGAATACGAAGATGAGTCCGAAGGCGAAGGCTATCGTCGAGGTATTGCCGGACAGTTTTTCTTCGCGCGCCTCGCCCGACCAGTCGAAGCCATAGTCGTTGCCCATCGCTTCCTTCGCCACCTGTTCGATTGCCTCAAGCGCCTGGCCGGAACTGTAGCCCGGCGCGGGCTGCCCGGTGATTTTCGCCGCCGGGTAGTTGTTGAAGCGGGTCACGAGGTCGGGGCCGACAGAGTAGCGACCTGTCGCCACGGCGGAAAGCGGGACCATTTCACCTTGCCGGTTGCGCACATGGACGCGCTGCAAGTCTTCGGGACTGAGCCGGTATTTCGGCTCGGCTTGCAGGATCACTTGCCAGAGGCGGGCGTTTTTCGGGAATTGGCTGACATAGAGCGATCCGAACAGGGTTTGCATGCTGTTATAGACATCCTGCACCGGAATGCCCAGGGTTTCGGCCTTTTCGCGGTCGACTTCGACCAGGAACTGGCGGCTGCTCGCGCTCGCCGTGCTCGAAACCCCGCGTAGTTCGGGGCGCTCCCTGGCCTTGGCGAGGATTCTGTCGACGACCCCGATCAGTTGCGCATAATCGCCCTCGCCCTTTTGCTCGATCCACATTTCAAAACCGGCGGTAACGCCCAGGCCCGGCACGGAAGGCGGATTGATCGGCAGGAGCGCGGCTTCCTTGATCCCCGAAAATTCCTTCGCTGCCGCGCGCAGGAGCGCGAAGGCGTTTTCTTCCGGTTTCTTGCGTTCCTCGAAATCCTTGAGCGCGACGAAGAGGACGCCGCGATTGGTCTTGAACTGTCCGTCGATCAGCGAGTAGCCGTTGACCTCGGTGACGTTGGCCACCCCCGGCTGACTGCGCAGGAATTCGCCCGCGCGCTTGCCGACCGCCTCGGTGCGGTCCAGGCTTGCGGCATCGGGCAGGAAATAAGGCACGAAGACGTAGCCCTGATCCTCGGGAGGCACAAAGGCCGTCGGCCAGTGCTTGAACATCATGAAGGAGGCGACGCAGATGCAGACGAAGACCGCCAGCCAACGCTTCGGGCGGGCGATCAAGCGCCGCACGCCGCCGACGTAGCCGTGGGTGGCGCGCTCGAAATTCCGGTCGAACCAGCGGAAGAAGCCGCGTTTTTCGCCGTGGCCCGGTTTGATGAGAAGCGCCGCAAGCGCGGGCGAGAGGGTAAGCGCGACGATGCCGGAGAAAAATACCGAAATCGCGACCGTCACCGCGAACTGTTTGTACAACTGCCCGGTAATGCCGCCGAGAAAGGCCACCGG
Source organism: Betaproteobacteria bacterium (assembly GCA_009780885.1). Taxonomy (GTDB): domain Bacteria; phylum Pseudomonadota; class Gammaproteobacteria; order Burkholderiales; family Rhodocyclaceae; genus WQZF01. The sequence goes on from WQZF01000017.1 coordinate 4,319, forward strand.
AACGAACACGGCGCAGAGCACGAGGACGATGGCGACGACCGGCCCAGTCACTTCGCTCATCGCACGCTTGGCGGCTTCCTTCGGGCCGAGGCCGAATTCGCTCATGTTGCGTTCGGTGTTCTCGATGACGACAATGGCATCATCGACGACAATGCCAATGGCAAGGATCATCCCGAACAGGGTCAGCATGTTGATCGAAAATCCCAGCGCCAGCATTCCGGTCATCGTGCCGAGGATCGATACCGGCACCGCCAGGGTCGGAATCAACGTAAGGCGGAAACTTTGCAGGAAGACGAACACGACGAGGACAACCAGGATGACCGCTTCAAAGAAGGTATGGACGACTTCGTTGATCGAGGCCGAGACGAATTTGGTGATGTCGAGGGAAATTTCGTATTCGAGGCCGTCGGGAAAACTCTGTTTCAGGCGCTCCATCGTTGCATTCACTTGCTTCGAAACATCCAGCGCGTTGGCTCCCGGCTGCTGGTAGACGGCAATCAGGGTTGCGGGCCTGCCGTTGTAGTTGGTGCGCAGCGAGTAATCCTTGCGTCCGAGGTCGGCGCGGCCTACGTCCTTCAGGCGCACGATGGAGGTGCTTTCGGATTCGGTGCGCAGGATGATGTTTTCAAACTGGGCCGGCTCGGTCATTCGCCCGGTGGTGGTGATCGGAAAGGTTTGCTGCACCGGGCGCGGCGTCGGCGACTGCCCGATGCGACCGACGGCGAACTGGTTGTTCTGCTGCGAGACCGCGTTGGAGATGTCGGAAGCGGTGATGCCGAGCGAAGCCATGCGGTCGGGCTTGAGCCAGATGCGCATCGCGTAGTCGGCAATGCCGAGAATGGCCGACTGGTTTGCGCCGGGAATGCGCTTGATCGCGTCGAGCACATTGACGTTGGCGTAGTTGGCGACGTAATCGTCGCCAAAGCGTCCGTCCGGCGAATACAGGGCGATGACGATCAGAAATGAATTGCTCATCTTCTGCACCTGCACCCCCTGCTGCATCACCGCCGAGGGGAGCCGGGGGCCGGCCATGTTGACGCGGTTCTGCACATCCACCTGCGCGAGATCGGGATCGGTTCCGATGTTGAAAAATGCCGTCAGCGCGTAATTGCCCGTCGAGGAACTGGTCGACTGCATGTAGATCATGTTGTCCGCGCCGTTGACCTGCTGCTCGATCGGTGCGCCGACATTTTGCGCCACGGTATTGGCGTCCGCGCCCGGATAGGCGGCACTGACGGTAATCTGCGGCGGCGCGATTTCGGGATACTGCGCAATCGGCAGCGAAAACATCGACACCGCGCCAGCGATGCTGATCACCAGGGAAATGACGATCGCAAAGATCGGCCGGTCGATGAAAAAATGGGAGATCATCGTACGCCCCCGGCGCCTTTACTGTCCCCGCCGCCTGCACTCCGAACACCGCCTTGCGCAGCATCCGGCGCATCTGCCACTTTCACCGCGACTCCGGGCGCAAGCTTCGGGCCGCCGCCCGAAGTGATGACGCGATCCCCGGCAGCCAGCCCGGAAGTCACGATCCAGTCGTCCCCGTGCCAGGCGCCGACTTCGACCGGGCGGATTTCCACCTTGCTGTCCTTGCCCACCACCCACGCGAAACTCCCTTTCGCGCCCTGCTGCACGGCGCTCTGTGGAATTGCAATGGCATTGGGCCAGACGGCCCCGATCAAGCGCGCCCGAACAAACTGGCCGGGAAGCAGGACGGCTTTCGGATTTTCGACATCGGCGCGGATCAGGTAGGTGCCCGACTCCGGGCTGAAGGAAGCGTCGGTGAAGGTAATGTGGCCGCGATGCTCGTAAATCGTGCCATCGGCCAGCTTCAGTTCAACCTGGTAATTATTGTTTTCCGGCACTTTCAGCCGCCCGCTCTGGACTTCCTCGCGGAGCTTGAGCAGCTCGCTTTCGGAAAGGCTGAAAACAACGCGCATCGGATCGAGCCGCGCGACATAGGTCAGCAGGCTCTCCTGCCCCATGGCTGGCAGGTAGCTCCCCTCCTGCCTCCTGGCAAAACTGGAGAGGCCGGAAACCGGCGCCTTGATCGTGGTGTAGGAAAGATCGAGTTCGGCCTGCAATACCTGCGCCCTGGCCGCTTCGACTTCGGCAGCGTTGGCCTTTTCATTGCCAACGGCATCGTCGAGATCCTTTTTCGAGAGCGCATCCTGCTCGGCCAGCGGCCTCACCCGCGCCAGGTTCGCTCGCGCCGTCTCCCACGCCGCCTCACGCTGCGACAACGCCGCCTTTGCGTAGGCGAGCTTGGCCTCGAAGGGCTTCCTGTCGATCAGGAACATCACCTCGCCTTCCTTGACGAAAGCGCCTTCGGTATAGACGCGCCGGTCGAGAAAGCCGGCGACGCGGGTGCTGACTTCCACCTGCCGCGAACTCTGCGTCTGCGCCACGTATTCGACTTCCGCCGGAATCTCGCGCGCCTGCACGGCCAGTACGGTCACTTCGGGCGGCGCCGGCGGCGGCGCAGCAGGGTGCTCGCCGCAAGCGGCAAGAAGGAAGGCCACGGCAACCGGCAGGGGGCCAGGTGAAAAGAATCCTGTGCTCATGAGTTGCTCCCGGAAACTCCGATTTTGACAAACGGGCCTTGCGCATAATTTTTCATGATTCACCGCACATTTTGATTTCGCTAATTTTCGTATGGAACCCTGGTGATACCATTGGCTCTCCCGCCGCCGACGGTTATTTCTCCCGCCCGTTCCGGCCCGTTTCCCCAACAGCATCAAGAGTAAAGGATAAACCGGGAACACATGGGAGGGAACAGTTTTTTTTCCACGGGTATTCACTTTCGGAGCATCGTCATGCAAGTAAGCATTTTCAACCTCCCGCCCGACTCCGATGAAGCAACGGTGCGGGAAATGCTCGACGAGTTCGGAATCACCGATGTCGAGCATATCAGTGTTGCACCGGAACACGATCAGAGCGTCAGCGCAGTCGTCAAACTCTCGCGCCCCAGCGCAAACGCGCGCAGTCGCCACGGTGAAGTGCTCTGGCGGGGACATCAATTGATCTGGCACGTTTCCCTGATGTTCCAGGAATAAAGCCAAAGGCGCCCGCGCACATTGGAGCGCCGTCCATCCCTGCAGCATCGACAGCTTGCGGCGCGCGCCCGATGCCCGACTTTTTCAGGGCCTCCTGAAATTTTACGGAAGTGATACACTCGCCGCCATCGCAACAAGAGAGCCTTGCCAAAATGTTTGGACGCTTCATGCCCCAGGAGGGCAAATTCTTCGATCTTTTCAACGCGCATGCGGAAGAAATCGTCCAGGGGGGGAAGGCACTGGCAGAGATGATGCAAACCTTCGCCGGATCGTCGGATGCGCCGCAGGACCCCGCTGAAAACACCGGCAATGTCCTCTCGGCCGCCGAACGCGCCGCCATCATCGACGCCATCGAAGCCCGCGCGGACAAGATTACGCACGATACGGTGCTGCTTCTGCACACCACCTTCATTACTCCACTCGACCGGGACGAAATCCATTTGCTGATCACGCGCATGGATGACATTCTCGACCTGATTCAGGATGTCGCCCAGTCGATGGATCTTTACGATGTCCGCAACGTCACTCCGGAGGCTTCCGGGCTGGCCGACATCACGCTGACCTCCTGCGAGCATGTGCGTTCGGCGGTACGGCTTCTCCATTCGATGGAGAATGCCAACACCATTCTCAACTTTTGCCAGGAGATCGACCGGCTCGAAGGCGAGGCGGATCGCCTGATGCGCAGCGCGATGGCGCGTCTCTTCCGCACCGAGCCGGACGTGCGGCAACTGATCAAGCTCAAGGAAATCTACGAGCTTCTGGAAACGATCACCGATCGTTGCGAGGATGTCGCCAATATCCTCGAAGGCATCGTCCTCGAAAATTCCTGATTCACCTCTTCCTGGCCGCTCTTCGGCCTTTCTTGCCGCTTTCTCTTTCCGTACGCATGGGATCCTTGCATATCAGTCTGGGCATCGTCATTTTTCTCGTTGTGCTGGCGCTTGCCTTCGACTTCATGAACGGCTTTCACGACGCCGCCAACGCGATTGCGACGGTTGTGTCGACGCGTGTGCTGAAGCCGCATACTGCCGTCATACTCGCAGCGGTGTGCAATATTGTTGCCATCTTCATTTTCGAACTCAAGGTCGCCGCTACCGTCGGCAAGGGCACCATCGAACCGGTCACGATCGACCACGTTGTCATTTTCGGCGCGCTCGTCGGCGCCATCGCGTGGAACATCATCACCTGGTATTACGGCATCCCCTCCTCGTCCTCGCACGCGCTGATCGGCGGCCTGATCGGCGCCGCACTCATCAAGGACGGGCCGCAGGCGCTGATTTCCGGCGGCGTGCTGAAAACCGTCGCCTTCATCTTCATCTCCCCGCTTCTTGGAATGGCGCTCGGATCCCTGATCATGATCGCTGTCTCCTGGTTGTTCCGGCGCAGCACGCCGGGGCGCGTCGACAAATGGTCGCGCCGGCTGCAACTCGTCTCCGCCTCCGCCTACGCGCTCGGCCACGGCGGCAACGACGCGCAGAAAACCATCGGCATCATCTGGATGCTGCTCATCGCCTCCGGCTACACCGCCGCAGATACCCATACGCCGCCGCTCTGGGTCATCATCTCCTGCTATACCGCGATCGGCATTGGAACCGCATTCGGCGGCTGGCGCATCATCAAGATGATGGGACAAAAAATCACCAAACTGAAACCCGTCGGCGGTTTCTGTGCCCAAACGGGCGGCGCCATAACCCTGTTCCTTGCGACCGCGCTTGGCATTCCCGTTTCCACCACCCACACCATCACCGGCGCCATCGTCGGTGTCGGCTCGGTGCAAAAATTCTCCGCCGTGCGTTGGGGCATCGCTGGAAACATCATCTGGGCCTGGATTCTCACCATCCCGTGCAGCGCCCTGATCGCTGCCTGTTTCTGGTATCTCGGCAGCTTCATTTTCTAAATTACTTAAATAATTTCTTCTTGAAAATATCTACTGTAGAGAAACATTATTCAAGTAAATTTAGAAAATCAGTTCATCAAAAAGGCTTGCCACAGGCAAGCCTTTTTATTTGAAGCCTTCGCCGGAAATTATTTTTGGTTGCCGGAGGAGGGAGTGGAGGAAGAAAGGGGAGAAGAACCACTCATGCGAGAGTGCGCTTCCCGGTAACGCGCCTTGATGTCCTCGTATTGCACGCGAACGCTGTCGAATTCCTTGCGTTTGCTCGCAAGCAACTCCTGGTTGAATTTGAGTTCGGCTTGCAGGTCGCGGATCTTTCTCTTCGGATCCTGGGGCGGAGGAGCATCCTTGTCCTTCTCCTTGTCCTTGTCTTTCTCCTTCTTCTCCTTGTCCGGCTCCCCGGAGTCGGCGCTGGCCTGTTCATTCATGTCTTTCAGGGACTGGTCCGTCTCCTTGACCTTCCGTTCGAGATCCCGGATGGCAAGCTGAATTTCGCCCTCCGCGCGTTCGCGCATCTGGTCGATTTCCTGCTCGCTGCCATAGGTCGAGAGCAAGGCGCGATCCCTGCGGGCCTGCTCCTTCTGCCTGGCAGCCTGTTCCAACTGGCGTTCCCTTTCCCGTTTCTGCTCCGCGAGTTCTGCCGCAGTCAGGGGCGGCGGGATTTCGCGCACTACGATCCCGCGACTATCCTTGATCTGGTAACCACGGCCAAAACATGCCTGCGGCAAGGTATCGCCGCAGGCTTTTTGACCGCTGGCATCGACACAGCAATAGAACACGCCGGAAGACTCGGCGGCCAATGCCGCTCCCGTGCCCAGCCCCACGCATCCTCCCGCAAGAAACAACAGGGAGCGCATCACCTGCCTGACGGATCGTTCAAATCTGGTTTTGTACAACACCGTATTCCCTCCGGTAATGAGCAACCGCTGCAGCATGTTCCTGAAATTCCACCTGCCGCGCGAGAAAGGAGAGCAAATCCTCCAGCGTCGCCACGGCAATGACCGGGATTCCGTAGGTATATTCCACTTCCTGAACTGCGGAAAGCGTGTTTCCATCCTTTCCCCCATTTTTTCCATCACTTCCCCGCTCCATCCGGTCCAGCGCAACAACGACGCCGCAGGGCGTCGCGCCCGCCGCCCGAATCAACGCAACCGATTCCCGGATCGAAGTGCCGGCGGAAATCACATCGTCGATGATCAGCACCCTTCCCGATGCCTCACTCCCGATCAGGGCGCCGCCTTCGCCATGATCCTTCGTTTCCTTGCGGTTATAGAAATACGGCAGATTGCGCCCCTGCCTGGACAAAGCCACTGCAGTCGCCGCCGCCAGGGGGATTCCCTTGTAAGCCGGGCCGAAAAGCATGTCGACGGCAATTCCGCTCCCGATGATCGCCTCCGCATAAAATTGCGCCAGACGATCCAATGAGGCGCCATCGCAAAAAACGCCCGCATTGAAAAAGTATGGGGAAGGGCGACCTGCCTTTGTCCTGAACGCGCCAAAGCGCAAGGCTTTTTGGGCAACGGCAAACGCGATGAATTCCTGACTGAGACTCATGAATATTATCTAAGCAAGTTTTAGGCCAAAACCGTAATTGGCTTTAAAATCATGCAAGTTTAAGCGATTTTAAAAAAGCGCGCGTGTAAAACTAACATTTTTTGTCAATGTGCCCCGTCAAAAGCCCCTGGACGAACCACCTCCGTGACGGGCGCGAGGATTTTTCGAAAGGTACATACAAACATCATGTTCCGGATATTAACGCTGAATTTGAACGGAATTCGCTCCGCCTGGAAAAAGGGCTTTCCTGCCTGGCTGGCGGCGCAAGATGCCGATGTTGTCTGCTTGCAGGAAGTCCGGGCGCAGGAAGAAGACCTCGCGCCCTCGATGCAGGCGCCGGAGGGTTTCCACGCCTTTTACCGGTGCGCCTCCATGAAAAGGGGCTATAGCGGCGTCGCACTGTGGTGCCGGCAAGCGCCGGAACGAATCGTCACCGCAATGAATGTGCCGGAATTTGACACCGAAGGCCGATTTTTGCGCATCGATTTCCCTTCCGCTGCGGGAGGCTTTTCGGTGATCTCGCTCTATCTGCCCTCGGGTTCAAGCGCGCCGGAGCGGCAAGAGGCAAAATTCCGCTTCATGGACGCCTTTTATCCGCAGCTCTGCGCACTGGCGCAGGAAGCGCGCGCCGGACGGGAAATCGTGATCTGCGGCGACTGGAACATCGCGCACCGCGAGATCGATCTGAAAAACTGGAAATCGAATCAGAAAAATTCCGGCTTCCTGCCCGAGGAACGCGACTGGATGACGCGGGTGCTCGACGAGGCAGGCTGGGTCGATGTCTACCGAAGGCTTTACCCGGAGGCGACGGGAGAGGGCTACACCTGGTGGTCGAACCGGGGACAGGCGTGGGCGAAAAACGTCGGCTGGCGAATCGACTACCAGTTGGCAACGCCGGGGCTTGCCGCCGCCGCACGCGCCGCTTCGGTCTACAGGGAAGAACGTTTTTCCGATCACGCGCCGCTGGTGATCGACTACGAGTGGCCGCACCGGGACTGATACATGCAGGACAGGCAGCGCATAAGCGAAACCCGCCCTGCGCCCCGCTCTATGCCACCCGTTTATCCGCAGCCGGATCGGCGTCCAGCGAATCCGTGATTTTGAGATATGCCGCAGACAAGCCCTCTATCTGCGTTTTCAGGGCGGATTCCATCTGCATCAGCTCGTTGATCCGGTCTTCCAGCGTATCGGTCGCCTGATGAATGCGGTTGATACTCTCCAGGCGCTGCTTCAGATACGCCTGATGTTCGCGGATCTGTGACTGCATCGGCGCCATGATTGCCTTGATCCAGGCTTCGGCATCGCGGTTGGCGATCTCGAACAGCGAGCGCATTTGCAGCGCGATTTCCTCGAAAAAGCGTTGCGTCAGCTTGCCTTGCCGCAGCGAAAACAGTTTGACCGAACTGCCGAGATGGGTATTCGACCATTCTTCGAGACTGTCCAGTCCCTTCTGATGGCGGAAAAAGCTGAAAATCGGCGGCGATCCGAGCCTCAAACCGTGCTCCACGCTGAACTTCCGGTAAAACGCCTCCATCATCGCGGCGATTTCGTCCGAATCGAGGGCAGCCTGCTTGAGGTTGTTTCGTGCCGCCTCAAAAAAACCCCGCATCGCGTCGCCGAGCTGGCGCGAGAATTTTGCCGTGTCCATCGCCGAATGTGTGTTCTGCGCGATACGGCGCAGATTGTCGAGATCAATGCGGGAAAACAGCCGGTTCGACAGAGTCGCAAAAACGTTGCGCACCGCATGATAGCGCTGCAATGCATCCTCGAACTCCAGCTTCTCCGTGTTGATCTTGCCCATCATGTACTTCACGACACCCTTGTTCTTGCCTCGCAACTCGAACAACTCATTCAACTGATCCTGCAAACCCGAAAGCCGCGCCAGAAGCAGATGGCGCACATGCAGATGCAATTCCTCCAGCTCGCGCTCGCTCGTGGTGCGCACGATGTCCCGCTTGCCCGGAAGCAGTTCCTCGGACAAAGCCCTTTCCAGGAGCCCGAGACGGCTGCGTTTGAGGAGTGCGTTGTCGTTCGTGACCTTCGCCACCAGCCCCTTTTGGGCCGATACGGGAAAAATCTGCTCCTGCGGCACATCGAGCATCGCGGCGCAACTGCGCACCTGGCGGCCGATTTCGGCGTTGATTTCCGTATCCGATTTCAAGCCGTCCCACAGACCGTCGATCTTGTTCAGCACGACCACACTGTTACGCCGGCTCGTGCTGTCGACCATCACGTTGTGACGCCAGATCAGCAAATCGGACTGCGTCACCCCGGTATCCGCCGCCAGCAGGAAAAGGACGACATGCGCGTTGGGCAACAACGAGAGCGTCAGTTCCGGCTCGGTGCCCACCGCGTTCAGCCCCGGCGTATCGAGAATTACCAGGCCCTGTTCGAGCAGGGGATGAGGAAAGTTGATCACCGCATGCCGCCAGCGCGGAATTTCCACCTTCCCTTCGGCATCGGCGTGATACGCCTGGGCCTCCGCGTCGTCCTCCACGGCGAAGCCGAGCCTTTCTGCCTCCTCACGCCCGACGCGAACCGTCTCGCTGATATGCTGCAACGCGATTTTCATCTTCTCGGCATCGTTGGTATCGAATCCGATGGAAGTCCACTCGTCGGAAAAACTCCGGTATTCCTTGACGCTGCCGCCGGAAAGCCGGGTCTTGATCGGCAGCAATTCGATGGCCGTGGGTTTTTCCGGGTCGAATCCCAATTCGGTCGGACACATCGTCGTCCGTCCCGCTGCGGAAGGCAGCATCCGGGTGCCGTAGCCAGCGAAGAAAATCGCATTGATCAACTCCGACTTTCCGCGCGAAAACTCGGCAACGAAGGCCACGCGCAAACGATCCTCGCCCAGGCGTTCGAGCATATGCGCAAGGCGCAAGCCGATATGCGGATCGGAAAGATCGTTGCTTTCGAGCCAGGTGCGGAAATTCGCAACGCTCTCGATAATCCCCTTTCGCCACTCGGCATAAGCGGCGACTTGCCGAAAGAGCATGGTAGTCATCTGTTCTCCCCTTCGATTCATGCAAAAAACAAAACATATCTATCAACTCTATAACATAAATCATTCTCTGATTATCGGTAAAAAGTATCACAATCGCCTTTTTTGAAAAGCCTGTGGACGGAAATGCACAGGCCAGGCGCCTGGCGCGAATGAAGCGCCATCCGCCTCATCCGCAAAACCCCTTCCCGGGATTTTTTGAACAAGCCTTCCGAAGGGTTCGATATTTTCTAAATTTGATTAAATAATGTTTCGCTACAGTAGTGATTTTTAATAAATAATTATTTAAACAAATTTAGAAAATACAATGACCGGATCAAAGCGCCGGAAATCGGGCTTCAAGCCCCAAACCCCCGTCGGCTACGCCGCCACCCCCTTTGGAAAGGGGGCTTTGTCCTGCGGCGCTTCGCGCCGAAAAACAACGGCGCTCCGAAGAGCGCCGCTTTTCAAGCCTCCCTCTTCGAGGGAGGTGGCGCAAAGCGCCGGTGGGAGTGGCCCCCCGTGGAGAGGTGCTGGTTGCGGGCCTACGGCGCTGCCTGGAAGATTCCGCAGTAGCGCTTGTTCATCATCATTTCGTCCGCATCCTTGCCGTGGCCGGTGTACAACTCGACCCAGGGAATTCCGCGAATGTCGAGATCATGGACCGGCGCTGTCGTGTGCGGGCCGGTTTTGCTTGCGGTAGAAAAGGGCAGGAAGAATTCGCCGAGCGGCATCCAGTCAATGCCGTTGTTCTGATACCAGCCGTAGAGCGGATGACCGGCGACGATGAAGACTTGCTGGCCTGCGGCGAGTTCCTGCGTGTGCTGTACGCCCAGCTTTGCGTAAGTGCCTTTGAGCACCAGCGCGGAAGGGTTGCAGGCGAGTTTGCCGTCGCCCACCGTGAAACTCCCCTGTTTCGGCGTCAGCGCGTCGGCAGGGCAACCGGTCGCAGGCATCGGGGAAGTGATCCACTCCGGCGCGTCTACCTTGCCTTCGAGCACCGTAATGCGGGTGCTGGTGCAGACGGGGTCGAGCGTCGCGCGGATCGTCGCGCCAGCGCCGCTGCCGGGTTTATTCATCACCAGATCGCCATTCCTGGCTTCGAGCAGCGGAACGCCGGGGACGATGACGCCGATGTCGGCAATTCCGCTGTCGAGAATCAGGGTGCGTCCATGGAGGCTCTCGAAGATTTCGAGGCAGGTGTTTTCGGCGCGCGGAGTGATCGTGTAGGGCACATTGTCGATCCGGATCGTGACCGGGGCGCTGCCCGAAGCGCCAAGGCAGAAGCTGGAATTCCCGGGCGGCGCGGTGTAGCGGTTTCCCGGAATCAGTTCGTCGCCGTCGGAGAAGACGGGGTCGGGCGTGGGCGTCGGGTCGGGAGTCGGTGGAGGGCCAGGAGGGGGCGCGCTGGAGAGCGTCGTAAAGGGGAGTTCCAGCACTCCTGCCGGGCTATAGACATCGTAATTGCCGGCGGCGAAGCAGAATTTGTAATTCGTGCCGGGAGTCAGGTTGGACAGGGGGACGTTGAATCCGGTGTTCGCCTGCATATTGCCGGTACTGTCTGGATCGGCAAGAAGCTCGGCGACAGTCGCGGGGCAAGTCTCCGAAGCCGAAAGAAGTTTCCACGCGCCGAGGGTGCCGATGTTGCTCGTGACCGAAAAACTGGCGCTCGTCGAGGCGGGGGTGATCGCCGGGGAAGACAGCGCGGGGATCACGATGGCATAGACGCAGTTGCCGCTCAGGCTGGGGTCGTCTTCCTGCGAGAGTTTGAAATCGTAGCCGGTGCTGCTGTTCAAGGTCGCGCCGTTGTTGGATATGGTTCCGGTGAAGTATCCGCTCGCCGTCACGCAGATCAGCGGGATTTTTTGTTGTTGCAGCGGAGCCGCGCCGGGCGCGAGATCCACGGCGGCCACGGCGGAAAGCACGCTGGGCAACGAACCGGTGAAATCTACATAATGGTGGATCATCAGCGGCCCCGAGTCGTTGGAGACGCGGAATTCGTAGAAAGCAAAATTCCTGACGATGGATATCGGCGTCGGCACCACGGGGTTCCTCGGGATGTAGTTCTCCAGCTTCAGGGTGTTGCCGGTGAACGAGTCTATCCCTCCGAGTCCGCCCACAATCCCGCTGAACCCGCTTGCGCCCAGTCCCGAAGAGCCTCCGATGCTTACGGTATTGCCGGTGGCGGTGGCCGAGCTGGAAGCCGTAATGTGGCCGCCGTAAATATCGCCATCAACGAGGCTGTCGGAAATGATGACGGTATTTCCCGTGGCGGCGCCGGTGTTCGATTGGCCGCCATACACATTACCGTCTACGGACGCGCCGTTGATTTCCACCGTATTGCCGGTGACTGCGCCGTTGCCGTTGGCCTGATATCCACCATAAACAGTGGTCGCCAGACTCGGCCCCCCGTAGAGGAGCACGTAATTCCCGCTCGCGGCGCCGCTTCCGGAATGGACATAAGCGCCGTAAACCTGGTCTGTCCAGGCGGTGATCTCAACACGGTTGCCTGTGACCTTCGCGGAGGCGGCATAGCCTCCATACACAAAGGAGCCCGTTCCCAGATCGGCCTTGATGAATACCTGATTTCCTTCTCCTGTACCGGGGCCGCCCACTTCGTCGGTATCGAGCATGTTGAATCCGCCAACAACCATGTTTAGAGGGCCGGGGGCGCTCGAAGTGACAGTGACTTTATTTCCGGAGAGGCTGTCGGTCTTGTCGCTGGTCACGCTGTCGGTGGGGGCAAAGGTGTTGCCGAGGCCGACACTTGGAACGGGACGCAGCAGAGCGGCATCGGTGGGATATTCGATGTCATCGGCCAAAACCGGCGCCGCCAGGAAAGCGCCAAGGAGCACCGCGATCAAGGATCGTTTCATGATGAAAATACCTTTCGGAAAAAGCCCCTCTTCGAGAAAGCGGCGGGAAGGGGTGGATTGTGATGAAAATGTAATTTTCGACCCTACGCCCGATGTGGAAAACTTTCAAGCGGCCCTGTTAATTTTCCGACCGATCGCAGGGCCCGCGCCATGAATGCCACAGTTGGCGCAAAACTTCGATCGCAGCGTCCCCTGCGGCTTTTCGGATCCTGCGGCTTTGCGCAGGATGACGAATCACGCGGCGCGGTTTGCGGCTTATCCCTGTTTCGTGCCCGAAAGCAGGATCAGGAGCGCGCCGCCGCCGCCGTCGCGCGGAGGGGCCTGGCAGAAGGCAAGGATTTCGTTGCGCTGGATGAGCCAGCCGCGCAGGAGATGTTTGAGCACCGGCATTCGTCCCGGCGATCCGTGGCCCTTGCCGTGGATGATCCGCACGCAGCGGATGCCGCGTTCGAGGGAATGCGCGAGCAATCCGGCGACGGCATCGCGCGCCTCGTCGCGGTTCATCGAATGCAAATCCAGCGCGCGCTGCGCGACCCAGCGTCCACGGCGCAGATCGGTCAGCACGCGGCGCGGCAGGCCGGGGCGCAAAAAGGCGCTTTCCTCGCCGCTGCCGAGGCGGTCTTCGATGGAAAAAGGGGCTGTTTGGGATTCGTGCAGCGCGGCGGCATCGTCGAGCGCGCTTTGACGCGGCAGCGGCAACGGCGGCGGTTTTTCGACCAGGGCGCGGTGCACGCTTTCGCTCAGGGGCTGCACCGGGCCGACCGCGCGGCGAAACAGGCTCGCGGCCTCGGACAAGGCATGATCATCGTTGCCGTGCCCGCGTTGCGCCGGCTTGCGCTTCGCCGCCGAAGCCGCTGGAGCGGCGGAAACAGCCGGCCTGGCGAGCAGGGACCGGAGCGATTGCAACGAGGAATGACGTGAACGTTTCGCCATATCTTCCCGCCCCTGCCCTCGCCGCCCCGCTTCAAGCCTGCCGTTTCAGCCCGCTGTTCAGTTCTTCTGTCCGAGCTGGTCGAGATAGCGCTCGGCATCGAGCGCGGCCATGCAGCCGGTGCCTGCGGAAGTCACCGCCTGCCGGTAGATATGATCCTGCACATCGCCTGCGGCGAATACGCCGGGAATGCTGGTCGCCGTCGCGTTGCCCTCGCCTCCGCCACGGGTGACGATGTAGCCGTTCTTCATTTCCAGTTGGCCTTCAAAAATATCGGTGTTCGGCTTGTGGCCAATCGCGATGAAAACGCCCTGCAACGGAACTTCCCGCAGTTCGCCGGTCTTGACGTGTTTGGCGCGCAAGCCGGTCACGCCGCTCGCGTCCCCGAGCACCGCGTCGAGCACATGATCGGTCAGAAGGCTGATGCTTCCTTCCTCGACCTTTTTGTAGAGCTTGTCGATCAGGATTTTCTCCGAACGGAACTGGTCGCGGCGATGAACCACCGTCACATGGCTCGCGATATTGGCGAGATAAAGCGCCTCCTCGACCGCCGTATTGCCGCCGCCGACGACCGCCACCGGCTGGTTGCGATAGAAAAACCCGTCGCAGGTGGCGCACGCGGAAACGCCACGGCCCATGAATTCCTCTTCCGAAGGCAGCCCCAGATAACGCGCCGAAGCCCCGGTAGCGACGATCAGCGCGTCGCAGGTATATTCGCCGGAATCCCCGGCCAGGCGGATCGGCTTCTCGCGCAGGAAGGCCATATGGATATGATCGAAAATCATTTCGGTATCGAAACGCCTCGCGTGCTTCTCGAAACGCGCCATCAGATCCGGCCCCATCACGCCGTCGGCGTCGGCAGGCCAATTGTCGACTTCGGTCGTCGTCATCAATTGCCCGCCTTGCGCAAGGCCGGTGAGCAACACAGGTTTCAGATTGGCGCGGGCAGCATAGACGGCAGCGGTATACCCGGCTGGCCCGGAACCGAGAATCAGCAGGCGGCAATGACGTGTGACAGGAGCCATGGGGCGCTTTCCTTCAAGGGTTGATTGATACAGAAAATGACATTATTCTGGATTTCACGGCGCGAATGCAACAAAAAAACGCACCACTCTGGCGGGAATTTCATTCAACATGAGAGATGTTGGGCAATTCAGGTTAAATTATAGCTTTGTGGCCGGAATCGCCGAACCCCGAAAAAACCCCTGTGCCGGAAATCATGCGGCATCTGCCCCGGCATGCGCGGGGAGAACAGGGATAACCAAGGAGTACAGGTAATGGAAGAAATCAAGCATCTCATCCTTTTGCGCATGACCGCTTTGTTCTCCGGAGTCGGCGATATCGATCTGGAAAAGATTGCCAACGTAACGCGCCGGCGTCAAGCCTTGCGCGGCACCGCGCTGATGCGCTCCGGGGAACGCTCCGACGCGGTCTATATCATCATCAGCGGCGCGGTGCGGGTGGTGAACCACGATGAAAGCGGGCGCGAGGTCATCCTCTCTCAACTGCATCCCGGCGAATGTTTCGGCGAAATGGGCGCGATCGACAACGATGTGCGTTCGGCCACCATCGTCGCTTCCGAGAACTGCGAACTCTTCGTCATCGCCAGCCACGATTTCAGGCATTGCCTGGAAACGATGCCGCAACTCTCGTCCAACGTGATGAGGCGCATCGTGCAACGCCTGCGCGAAGCCGACCGCAAGATCGAAAGCCTGGCCCTGACCGATGTTTCGGGGCGAGTCTCCAGCCTGCTCTTCGAACTCTCCGAACTCAACAAGGAAGGCCAGCGCATCATCCGCAAGAGGATCACGCGCAAGGATATTTCCAAGATGGTCGGCGCCTCGCGCGAAGCGGTCAGCCGTGCGATGAAAGACCTCGTGATGAATGGCCGGGTTCGCACCGAAAATGGCATCTTGATCCTCGAAGAACGCCGCACCTCGACAGACCGCCGCGCCACGCCGCGCTCGGCATCGTGAGGAATTCCGGATCGGGATGAACCGCCGATTTTCTAAATTACTTAAATAATGGTCCGCGACTGTGGTGTTTTTCCACGTTGAATTCTTGATTCAAATTTAGAAAACATTCGAGAACAATCCAGAATGGCGCTTTTCGTGCAAGAGACGAAAAGCGCCGTTTTGTTTTGAGGCGATGCCGGGATTTGCTGTTCGCCGGGGCGTTTCATCCAAAGGCTGCCGTCGCGTTCTGCGCTATCCTTTCTCCTCCCCGCTCAAAGGAAAATCGCCATGTCTTTTTCGGACTCCATTGCCCTGGTTGCACTTGCGGCTCTTTTCGCTGGCGCATCGGCCCTTGCAATTCCGGATTCCGCGATTGCGCAGGAGACGCTCGCTCCGGAAGCTTCCAAAACACCGGAATCGAAGAGCGCGGCATTTCCCGGTTTTGTGAAAGCACGCTCCCTGCGCATTCACTATCGCGTCGAAGCGGATGGGACTTATACCGAAGAATACGAACAGGCGATCGAGGTCTTGTCCGAGCAGGGAATCCAGAGCGTCAGTACGCAATCGGTCGCTTACAGCGCGAGTCTCTCCGAGGCGGAAATCACCCAGGCTTACACGCTGAAAAAAGATGGCCGCCGCATTCCGGCCTCGGCTTACCAGGAATCAAAGAGCAGCGGCAGCGACGGACGCGCGCCCGTTTTTTCCGATTACAACAGCAAGACGGTCGTTTTTCCGGAAGTCGAGACGGGCGATGCGGTCGTGTTTTCGTATCGCCGCCGGCAGAGGGAAGCGGTATTCCCCGGACATTTTTCGGTGCTGCATACCTTCGATCGGGACACTCTGGTCGATGCTGCCGAAATATCGCTGGAAGCGCCCGCCTCCCTGCCGTTGAAGATTCAGGCGCAGGGGGTCGAAAGCCAGGAATTTCCGGAAGAAAACGGCTGGCGGCGCTGGGTCTGGAAATTCCGCAACGAGAAAATCGTGCTCCCGGAACCATGGGCCGTGTTCGATTTCGGCCCCTCCGAAGCATTCATCCTGGTTTCGAGCTTTGCCGATTACGGCGCGATTGCCGCCGCCTACGACGCCCGCGCACGGGAAAAGGCACAGGTGACGCCGCGCGTGCGGGAGCTCGCCGAACGCATCGCCGCCGATGCAAAAACACCTCGCGAGGAGGCCCAGCGCCTCTACGAATGGGTCAGCCGCAATATCCAGTTCGCCGACAACCGCGTCGGCTCCGGCTCGGTGGTGCCGCGCGACACGGGCCAGATTCTCGATAACCGGATGGGCGATTGCAAGGATTACACCGTGCTCTACCAGGCCCTGCTCGCCGCCAGGGGAATCGAGAGCACGCCGGTGCTCGTCAATTCGGGGAATATCTACAACCTGCCCGACATTGCCTGGCCGTGGGTCTTCGATCATTCGATCAACTACATTCCTTCCCTTGACCTCTATGTCGATGCCAGCGTCAAGAGCCAACCCTTCGGCGAGTTGCCCTTTTCCGAAAGCAACAAGCCGGTGATCCATACGGCGGATTTCCGGGGCATCCGCACCACGCCAGCGCAGGACTACCGCAAGGATCGCTCGGCAAGCCGCACCAGGATGACGATACAGGGCGACGGTTCGGCCAGCGGCGAAACATGGATCGAGGAGTCCGGGCGCTATGCGCCGCAAACGCGCGGCTGGATGAAAAACCGGCGCAGCGACAGGGATGCGCTCACCGTGCGCCGGACCTTGCTGCGGAACGGCTATCGCGGCGAAGGCACGTTTTCCGGAGACGATCCGGACAAGCTGGGCCAGGAATACCGTTACCGGGTGGATTACCGGCTTCTCGATGTTATCCCGCTGCCGGGGCCGGGCGCATTTTCGTTTCCGCCGCCGGTCGACAGCGCCTCTACGCTCAACGATGTCTTGAGATTCCTGGTTGCCGAAAAGAGGACGAAGAATTTTGTTTGTGCCGGTTATCTCATCAACGAGGAAATCAGCGCGCGCCTGCCGCCGGGAATCGAAGTGCTGGAGCTTCCAAAAAACGCGGCCTTTGCGGCCGGATATTTCAATTACCGCGCCGAATACACCCTCGAAGGCGGTGAATATACGATCCGGCGCACACTCGAAGCGCACCCTGCCAGCAACGTCTGCACGCCGCAGCAGCAGGAAGAAGCAAGAGAGGCTGCCGCCGCGATACGCCGGGACTTGCGCAGGCAACTGATTTATCGCTGAAAAAACGCCGCATGGGCTACAATGTCGCACTTTGCGGCCGCGCCCGATTCGCGTCCGGAATACCCCGTAATACAAGATCACAAAACAATGCGTTTATTTCTTATCGCTTTTTTCTGCCTGATTTCGCTGCCCGCCTGCGACCGGATCCAGCAAAAATTCGGCTGGGAGGATACTGCGGCGAAAGCCGCCAGGGATGAGGCCGACGGCAAGGCGGTCGGCGGCGCTTGCCGCCAATCCGGGCGCGCAATCGAGGATTGCTACTCGATTTACCGCTGGCTGCCGAAGGCGGCGATTTTCTCCGGTTGGCAGGAGATGGACGAATACATGCGGACGAACAACATCGAGACGGTCGAGCCTCAATTGCCGCCTGCGCCGCCGCCCGAAGAACCGAAGAAAGAGCCGAAGAAAAAACCGGCGAAAAAGAACGTGGAATCCGACGAAAAATCCACCGAAGCCGCACCCGAAGCCGATCCTGCGCCCTCCGCCTCTCCTGCGAATCCTGCCACGAATCCTCCCACGAATCCTCCCACGAATCCTCCCGCGAGTCCTTCCGTCGTTCCCCCCAGGAATCCTGCCGCCGCCTTCCCCGTCAAACCCACATGAACAGGATTTCCGGAAGCAGGCAAAAAATCACAATTGGCATGGAACTGAAATTATATTTGAATATTCATGCCCGGACTCGAGAGAGTATAATTCTCCGTTTATCCCCCATCTCAAAAGAACACGCGCAAAAGCGCCTGTAGTGTGAATACCCATGGAAATACCGATGCGTTTTGATGAACTTGGACTCGCGCCCGAATTGTTGCGCGCCATTGCCGATCTTGGATACACCGAGCCGACGCCGATCCAGGCCCAGGCGATTCCGCTTGTGCTGGCCGGCAAGGATTTGATGGGCGGCGCCCAGACCGGAACCGGGAAAACCGCCGCCTTTACCTTGCCGCTGCTCCAGCGCCTGCTTCCGCTGGCCAACCCCGGACCTTCGCCGGCACGGCATCCGGTGCGCACACTGATCCTCACGCCGACGCGCGAACTGGCGATCCAGGTGCACGACAACCTGAAAAGCTACGCGAAATACACGGACTTCCGCACCCTGTGCGTCTACGGCGGCGTCAATATCAGGCCGCAGATCGAGGCGATCCGCAAAGGGGTCGAATTCCTCGTCGCCACGCCGGGGCGGCTTCTCGATCTGGTCGAGCAGAAATGCCTCAATTTCCAGAGCGTCGAGGCGCTGGTGCTCGATGAGGCCGACCGGATGCTCGACATGGGTTTCATCCCCGATGTCACCCGCATTCTCAACCTGCTGCCGAAACGGCGGCAGAGCCTGCTCTTTTCCGCCACTTTCTCGAACGAGATCAAGAAGCTGGCCGACAAGATGCTGACTTCGCCGGAACTGATCGAAGTCGCGCGGCGCAACACCGTCTCGGAAACGATCACGCACCGCGTGCATCCCGTGGCGGCGCATTCCAAACGCGCCTTGCTGATCCACCTGCTCAAATCCGACGAATTCTCGCAGGCGCTCGTATTTACCCGCACCAAGCAGGAAACCGGGCGGCTTGCGCGCGAGCTGCAACGCGCCGGGATCGCCGCCGACGCGATCCACGGCGACAAGACACAGAGGGAGCGCCTGAAGGCGCTCGATGCCTTCAAGAACGGCAGCGTCCATGTCCTCGTCGCCACCGATGTCGCGGCGCGCGGGCTGGATATCGAGGAATTGCCGCACGTCATCAATTTTGAACTGCCGCACACGCCAGAAGACTATATCCACCGCATCGGACGCACCGGACGCGCGGGGCGCCAGGGCGACGCGATCTCGCTGGTCGCGTCGCACGAAGTCGTCTATCTGGTCGAAATCGAAAAGCTGATCAAGCACCCGATCGAGCAAAACCTCATTCCCGGCTTTGCGCCGGATGAGGATTACGAATACCCGCCCACCGGCAAGAAGCGCCCGCGTCCGGGAGCTGCGGGAAAGATCGCTTCCCGTGGCGAGCATGCCAAACGGGATCGCGCGCGGGAGCGTGCGAAGGAAGAAGGTGGAGGAGGAAAGGGAAAGGCGGCATGGATTTCCTCTGGCCGTCCTCCGCGCCGCCCCTCGCACATCGCCGCCGACGGTTTCGATTTCCACGCACCCTATATTCCCAAGGGCGCGGAATCACCCCCTGCGCCTACGGCGGAAAATTCGCCGCCGCGCCCGCCGCGCCGCGCCAAACGTGTCGTCCCCGCGCTGCTGGGAGGCATGGGGAAGAAAAAATGAAGGCTGGATTGTTCAAAGGGTTGAGAGAAATCGGATCATCCCAAGACCGCGTAGGATGGGTAGAGCGACAGCGAAACCCATCGGAGTTGCGGAGGGAGAAATGATGGGTTTCGCTTCGCTCACTCCATCCTGCATGCCTTGAAAATCAATCCTTGATTGCCGGTTCAATAGATTCCCGTCTTTCCGTATCGAAAAATTCCCGCATTTGAAAAAAGGATGCCGCCATGATCGACCCCAAGATGTTTGAAGAAATGTCCAACAAATTCTCCGAACTGATTGCCGCCAGCCCGGTCAAGGACATCGAGAAAAATTTCAAAACCCTCCTTTCCGGCTTCTTTGAAAAACTCGATCTGGTCACGCGCGAGGAATTCGACATCCAGGCGCAAGTGCTGGCGCGCACCCGCGAAAAACTCGACGCGCTCGAAAAACGCATCGACGCGCTCGAAGCCGCCGCCCCGAAGAGCGGCGCCTCGGACGCCCCGGCCTGACCGTCCGTGCCGCTCGCGATCGTCAAAAGCCGGGGGCTGGACGGACTGGCCGCCCCCGAAGTCGCGGCGGAAATACACCTCGCCAACGGTCTGCCGTCGATCACGCTGGTCGGCCTGCCCGACACCGAAGTCAAGGAAGCGCGCGACCGCGTTCGCGCCGCGCTGATCAATTCCGGCTTTGAATTCCCCGGACGGCGCATCACCATCAACCTCGCCCCCGCCGATCTGCCCAAGGAATCCGGGCGCTTCGACCTGCCCATCGCGCTCGGCATCCTCGCCGCCTCCGGGCAGATTCCGGAAAAGGCGCTCGCCGGCTACGAATTCGCCGGAGAACTCTCCCTGTCCGGCGAACTGCGCCCCATTCGCGGCGCGCTCGCCATGGCGCTCGCCGCCGACGCGCGCGGCCACACCCTCGTCCTGCCCGAAGCCAGCGCCCGCGAAGCGGCGCTCGCACGTGGCCCGAAAATCCTCGCCGCCACGAGCCTCCTGCAGATCTGCGCGCACCTCTCCGGCCAATCCCTCCTGCCCGAATGTGTGCCGCAAGCCGCGCCCACATCCTCTTCCTATCCCGACCTCTCCGAAGTGCGCGGCCAGACGCAAGCCAAGCGCGCGCTCGAAATCGCCGCCGCCGGCGCGCATTCGCTGCTCTTCTCCGGCCCGCCCGGCAGCGGAAAATCCATGCTCGCCGCGCGCCTGCCGGGGTTGTTGCCGCCGCTGCCCAACCACGCCGCGCTCGAATCCGCCGCCGTCCTTTCCCTTTCCGGCCAGTTCCGGCCTGAACGATTCGGCGCCGTCCCCTACCGAAGCCCGCACCATTCGGCTTCCGCAGCGGCGCTGATCGGCGGCGGCAGCGTCCCGCGTCCGGGCGAAATCTCGCTCGCGCACCACGGCGTTCTCTTTCTCGACGAACTGCCCGAATTCGACCGGCGCGTCCTCGAATCGCTGCGCGAACCGCTCGAAAACGGCCGCATCCACATCTCGCGCGCCGCGCGCCAGGCCGAATTCCCGGCCCGCTTCCAGTTCGTCGCCGCAATGAACCCCTGCCCCTGCGGCTGGCACGGCGACCCTTCCGGGCGCTGCCGCTGCACTCCGGACCGGGTATCGCGCTACCGCGAAAAACTCTCCGGCCCGCTGCTCGACCGCATCGACCTCATCGTCGAAGTCCCCGCCGTTCCGCCCGCCGCGCTACAGGCCGCGCCCGACGGGGATCCGTCCATGACCGTCCGCGAACGCATCGCGCGGGCGCGCGCCATGCAGGAAGAACGCCAGGGCAAATGCAACGCCGCCCTCTCGGTCAAGGAAATCGACCGCCACTGCGCCCCGGACGCCGCCGGCGCCGCCCTGCTCGAACGCGCCGCCACCCGCCTCAATTTCTCCGCCCGCGCCTTCCACCGCATCCAGAAAGTCGCCCGCAGCATCGCCGACCTGGCCGGAGATTCCCGCATCAACGCCGCCCACGTTGCCGAGGCCGTGCAATACCGCCGGCATGGGCAGGCTTAAGGCGGATTTTCTAAATTACTTAAATAATGATCCGCTACTGTAATAGCTCTGAAAGACTAATTCTTTAGTCAAATTTAGAAAATTTTTAGAAAATACTTTGTCAGCCTGCATAAATTTCATGCGCTGGACAGCACTTCGCCCATCCAGGCTGCGCACGGCAAATCCCTTCGGAATTCCTGCATACCAGACGTGCAGCGCCGTATCGCAGGAACGGATGGCAATCCGCCTGTGGTTCAACGGGACGCTTTTTCGATCCCTGGTTGCCGGGTGAATAAGCCCCAAACAAGGGCCCCAATCACCATCAGTATCGAGAGGCCGGCGCACAGATTCATTGTCTGCCAGCCGAGTGTATCGAGCATGCGGCTGGAGAGCAGGGTAAGCGTTGCGACTCCCAGGAATATGAGTGTGTCGTTCACTGCCTGGACACGGGCAGCCTCCTCCTTGCGGCAGCTTTCGGCCAAGAGGGAGGTGGCGCCAACGTAGAGAAAATTCCAGCCGACTCCCAGCAAAACCAGCCCTGCTTCGAAATGGGGCAATTCGCTCCCCATCAGGCTAACCGCAATGCTTGCAAGATTCAGCAGACATCCCAACAGCATGACAGGCAAAATGCCGATCCTCTGGATAAGCGCTCCGGTAAAAAACGACGGAGCAAACATGGCAAGCAGGTGCCACTGAATAACCCCGGCCGTCTGGGCAAAGTCGAGATGCGAACACCTCATGGCCAGCGGTGTGGCGGTCATGAGAAGGTTCATCACGGCATAGCCCACGACTCCCGCCAGGACGGCCACGATCAATTTGGGGTTTCTGGCGATTTCAGTCCATGATCGCCGCTCCAGTTGGGGCTTTGCCCGTGCGACAGGCGGCAGTTTGAGCCCCACCGCGAAGAGGGCTCCCAGCAACGCAACTCCGATCAGTGAGAGAAAGCTGGCGTAGAAGGCGGGTTCGAGAAGATCCTTCGTTTCCCGGGCAAGCATTGGCCCGGCTACGGCGGCCAGAAGGCCGCCAGTCAAGGTCAGGGAGATGGCCAGGCTCCTTTTTTCCGGGCTCACCGAATCGGCTGCCGCGAATCGATAGTATTGGCCCACTGCACCGAAGGCGCCGATCAGGAATCCCGCCGCTGCAAACAGGGCGAAGCTCCCGCTTTTTAGGCCGAGCGCAGCGCATGCCACGCCAATCGCACCGATCAGCGCTCCGCCGAAAAAGACAAGGCGCCGTCCGAATCGCTCCATGAGCCTGGCGGCCGGATAGAGCATCAGCATAATACCGAGGTATTGAAGGGCCAGTGGAACGGTGGCAAGACCGGGCGAGGAGAGTTGGGCTCCCACCAGGGCAGACGATGAGAGCACAAGGCTGACCGTGGCCATGACCGTTGCCTGGGAAAGCGCCAGTAGAAAAACGTTGCGGTTCATGCCCCACGGTTTGCTGCGCGATCAGCCGGCAGCGCAGAGGATTTCGGCATAAACCTGGCCTTCGCGGTAGAGGGGATCGTCGCGCCAGGTTTTTGGTTGCGGCGTGTCCGGGAGCAGTTTTTCGATCCGGGCGGCGCGCAAGGGGAGCGAGGGATCGGGCGCGGGTTGCCAGCGTTCGAGCAGGGTCGATACCGCCTCCGGGTCGTTGCATACCGGAAGCATGTCGCAGCCGGCTTGTTGCGCGGCATCGGCGCGGGCAAGGATGTCGCCAGCGGCATATGCGCCCTGCATCGAAAGGTCGTCGCTGAAGATCGCGCCTGTGAATCCCAGTTCGTGACGCAGATAGTCGATCCAGAAACGCGAGAATCCCGCCGGCATGGCGTCGATGCGCGGATAGACGATATGGGCCGGCATCACCGCGTCGAGCGCGAGGCGGCGGTATGGCAGAAGATCGGCGGCGAGGGCGGCGAGTTCGCGTTCGTCGACCGGCAGTTCGTGGTGCGAATCGGCGCAGGCCCATCCGTGGCCGGGGAAATGCTTGCCGCAGCAGCGCATCCCGGCTTTCTTCAGTCCGGAAATGAGCGCAGCGGCGAGGGCGACGACGGTTTCCGGGTTGGAGTGAAAGGCGCGGTCGCCGATCACGGCGCTGCGGCCCCAGTCGAGGTCGAGCACCGGGGTAAATGAGAAGTCGACGCCGCAGGCGCGCAGTTCGGCGGCCAGCACGTAGCCGAGCGCTTCGGCCATGCGAAGCGCCCCGGCAGCATCGCGCTCCCAGGCGCTGCCTATGACGCGCATCGGCGGCACGCGGGTGAATCCTTCGCGGCAACGCTGCACGCGCCCGCCTTCGTGGTCGATGGCGATCAGCAACGGACGCGCGCGGAGCGCGCGCGCTTCGGCGCAAAGTTCCTCAAGCTGGCGCGGGGCGCGGTAGTTGCGCGCAAAAAGGATCAGCCCGCCGACAAGGGGATGGGCAAGGCGTTCGCGCTCGCAGGGAACCATTTCGGGGCCAGCGATGTCGATCATCAGCGGGCCGGACGGCGCGGAATTTTGGGATCTGGAATTTGAAGGGGAAGAATTCATTGCCGTTCCAGGATGACAAACGCGACAACATAATCATGTTCGTCCGAAAGCGAGAGCTGCACGCTGACTCCGCGCTCTGCAATCCAGGCGGCGAGTTCCGGAGCATAGGAAAATCCGGGTTTTCCGCGCGCGTCGTGGGCGAGCGTGACGGCGGGCAGCACGAGCGGCGCCGAGATCCCGATGCCGAAGGCTTTGCCCAGGGCTTCCTTTGCGGCAAAACGCTTGGCGAGAAAACGCGCCTGGGCGTGACGCCGCCGTTCGGCCAGCGGGCTTTCCCCTTCCGCGACGCCGGCAAAGCGTTCCCGGAAGCTTTCGATTTCTTCCGGCGACAGGATTTTCTCCAGCGTCGAGGCGCCATGACGCTCGAAAAGGCGCGCGAGCCGCTCGACGGCAACGATGTCGACGCCGATTCCGGAAATCATGACGAGCCGAAAGCCTCGCGCATGAGCCGCTTCATTTCGCGCACGGCCTCGCGCAGGCCGGTGAAGACGGCGCGGCTGACAATGGAGTGCCCGATATGCAGTTCGCGCAGGCCGGGAAGCCGCGCCACCGGCTGTACGTTGTAGTAAGTCAGGGCGTGTCCGGCATTGAAGCCCATCCCGGCCTGTTGCACGAGTTCGCTGGCAACGCGGATTTTTTCCAGTTCGGCGACGACGGCCTCGGCGTTCTCGTCGCGCCCCTTGGCATGGAAGGCGTGCGCGTAAGGGCCGGTGTGGATTTCGCAGACCCGCGCGCCGATCCGCGCCGCCGCCGCCACCTGCGCCGGTTCGGGGTCGATGAAGACGCTGCTGAGGATCCCGGCTTCGTTCAGGCGAGCCACCACCTCTTTCAGCCAGCCTTCCCTGCCGATGATATCGAGTCCGCCTTCGGTAGTGATTTCCTGCCGTCCTTCCGGCACCAGCATCGCCATTTCGGGGCGCAGGCGGCAAGCGATGCCGAGCATTTCCTCGGTGGCCGCCATTTCCAGATTCAGTTTGATCTGCGTGGATTCGCGCAGCCTTTCCACATCCGCGTCCTGGATGTGGCGACGGTCTTCGCGCAGATGCACGGTGATGCCGTCCGCGCCGCCCAGATGCGCTTCGACGGCAGCCCAGACGGGATCGGGCTCCCAGGTGCGGCGTGCCTGGCGCAGCGTTGCGACATGGTCGATGTTGACTCCGAGTTTGATCATAAAAGTTTCGATTCCATGAAAATACGGCGCGTCTGCAAGACGCGGCCATCGAGATAATGATTGCAGAGCACACGCATCAGTTGCTTGGCCTCGGCCAGCGAACGCGGGTCGGAAAACTGCCCGGCGTCGAGGTCGAGCAGGCTGCGGCCACGGACGACAGGGGCGGCGGAGGCATCGTCATCGGGCGCGCGTCCTTCGTCTTCCCGCGCCGGCAGACGCACCGGCCCGCGCTCGATCCGGTAAGCGTAGCAGGCTTCGCTGTCGATCGGCTCGCCTGTCGCGTCGCGGGTCAAGGTCAGCCCGTAGCCGAGTTCGGCCAGCAGCGCGTGTTCAAAACGGCGCAGATCCGCTTCCGAAACGCCAGCGGAGAAACGCTCCAGCGTGTCGGCATAGACGGCGAAAAGCCGCTCGTGCGCATCCTCGCGCGGCAGCAGCTTGAGCAGCATTTCATTCAGATAATAAGCGCAAAGCAGCGCGCGCCCGGCAGGCGGCGGCAGCCCGCCCTGCCATTCGGCCTTCATCAGCGTTTTCACTTCGCCCTTGCCGGACCAGCCCAGTTCAAGCGGCTGGAACTCCAGCAGAAGACCGCGCAACTCGGAGCGCGGACGCCGCGCCCCGCGCGCCAGAAGCGCCATGCGCCCGAAATCGCGGGAGAACACCTCGACAATGAGGCTGCTCTCGCTGTACGGAGTGCGGCAGAGCACATAGGCGGGCTGGGCATCGATACGCTGTCGGGACACGGGAATTCAGGGGATCAGGGTTTCAGAAATTCTAAATTTACTTAAATAATAGTTCGCTATGGTAATGAATTGCAACAAATAATTATTTAAACAAATTTAGAATTTTCCACTCCTGACCGAGTATGTAGGATGGGTAGAGCGAAGCGAAACCCATCATTTCTCAATCTGGAACTCCGATGGGTTTCGCTGTCGCTCTACCCATCCTACATGCCCGACTTGCTCAGGGCATCCTTGATTGCCGGGTGAATAATTACTCGTAACCGAGCGAACGCAGCAGCCTCTCGTCATCGTTCCAGCCGGATTTCACCTTCACCCAGACTTCAAGATAGACCTTGCCACCGAAGAGGCGCTCCATATCCTGCCGCGCCTCGCTTGCGATGCGTTTCAGGGTTTCGCCGCCCTTGCCGATCACCATCGCCTTGTGCGCCGGACGGTCGACGATCACTGCCGCGAAGATCCGGCGCAGGCGCGGCGAGCCTTCCTCCCCGCCTTCTTCCTCGAATTTCTCGATCTCCACCGTCGCGCCGTAAGGCAGTTCGTCGCCGAGAAAACGAAAGAGTTTTTCGCGCAAATATTCGCTGGCAATGAAGCGTTCGCTTTTGTCGGTGATTTCGTCGGGGGCAAAAAGCAGACCTTCGCGCGGCAGATGTTTTTTCAGTTCCGCGAGCAGACTGTCAAGCTGGCCGCCCTTCTGCATCCCTTTCGCGGCGCTGACCGGAACGACGGCGGCAAAATCGCGCCGTTTCGCAATCCGGGCGAGAAAGGGCAGCAGCGATTCCCTGTCGGGCAATAGATCGGTTTTGTTGAGCGCCAGCAGCACCGGCTTTTCCGGCGGCAGCAGTTCGAGCACCGCTTCATCCCGGCGGCTGAAATGCCCGGCCTCGATGACGAACACGACGACGTCGACCTCCACGAGCGCCGCGCAGACGCCGCGATTCATCGCCCGGTTGAGCGCGTTCTTGTGCTGCGTCTGGAAACCCGGCGTGTCGACAAAAACGTACTGCGCGTCCTCGTCGCTGCGAATCCCGGCGATGCGGTGGCGCGTGGTTTGCGCCTTCCTCGAAACGATGCTGAGTTTTTCGCCGACGAGCGCGTTCAGCAGCGTCGACTTGCCGACATTGGGGCGTCCGACGATGGCGACATAACCGGAGCGCAGGGCGGCGGGATCGAAATCCGTTTCGTTCGCGTTCATCGCTTCCTGCCCGCTTCGCGTTCCGCCAATGCCCGCACCGCCTCCTCGGCGGCCACCTGCTCGGCGGCACGGCGGCTGCTGCCTTCACCCTCGGTAGTGAGTCCCAGGGATTCCACTTCGCATGCGACCCTGAAGCGCTGCTCATGCGCCGCGCCCTGCGCCGAAAGCAGGGTGTAGCGCGGCAACGGCAAACGGGAGGCTTGCAGGGTTTCCTGGAGGCGCGTTTTCGCGTCCTTCAGGATTTCGCCCGGCTGCGCCTGGCTCAGCGTATCGCCATAGACGGCGACGATCGCCTCCCTCAGCTTCGCAAATCCGGCATCGAGATAGATCGCCGCGAACAAGGCCTCAAGCGCGTCGGCGAGAATCGACGGGCGGCGATGACCGCCGCTTTTCAATTCGCCTTCGCCCAAGCGCAACGCGGCGCTCAAATCCAGCTTCAGCGCCAGTTGGTGGAGGCTTTCCTGGCACACCAGATGCGAGCGCAGGCGGGACAAATCGCCCTCGGAGAGATCGTTGAAACGCTCGTAGAGTTCGAGCGCGATGACGCAATTGAGCAGGGCATCGCCGATGAATTCGAGGCGCTCGTTGTTTGGAACGCCATGACTGCGATGCGTCAGCGCAGTCCGCAACAGGGCGTGGTCGGCAAACTCGTGGCCGAGCACCCGCTCGAGGGCTTGCCCGGTGATTTCCCTCATTCCTGGGAAGAGGTCCGCCGGGTGGATCCAATCGGCTGTTTGTTCTGGTACTCCATCAGGAGACTGACGTTGGTAAACAACGGGATTTTGTCCGAGTACTCAAAAAAGATGACGGTTCCAGTGGAACCCTCCTTGCGTACTTCAAAGTTGAAATCGCTGTTGTAAATCCTTTTGGTGCCTTCGATCGTGATATGGTCATCGAACACCCTGCGGATCGTGGAGGCCGAATCCGACGGCTGCACCTTGGAAGCGGTGGCCGCAGCCGCCGTCCTGATCTTCCAGAAATCGGACAGGGAAGGCAGCACCTTGACCGTAATGAAAACACAAAAGATGATCACGAACCCCCATGCAACCAGATCCGCCAGACTTACACCACGTTGATATTTCAAAGCTTTCATTTTTTCCTCCTTGTTAGCCAAACGAGCCGACCCGGCCCGGATCACTGAAATTCATCCAGATGAAAAATGCCCTGCCAACGATATTTTCATCCGGAACGAAGCCCCAGGCGCGGCTGTCGCGGCTATTGTCGCGATTGTCGCCCATCATGAAGTAATGCCCCGGCGGCACCGTGCAGATTACTCCCGCATTGTTGTAAAGACAATTCTCGTGCCCGGGGAATGGCGAAACGCCGGTCACGAAGGGCGGCGCTTCCACGTCGTTCAGGATCCGGTGCGTGGCCTCTCCCAGTTTTTCCTCGTACTGCTTCGAGTAATAAAGCCTTTCGGGATGCAGATAGTCGTCCAGCGGTTTTACCGGCACTTCCTCGCCGTTCACCGTCAGTCTTTTGTTCTGGTAGGCGACCTTGTCGCCGGGAAGGCCGACCAGGCGCTTGATGTAGTTTTCATCGGGATTTTCCGGATAGCGGAAGACCACGACATCGCCGCGTTTCGGCGTTCCGACCTCGATGATTTTCTTGTTCAGCAAGGGAAGCCTGATACCGTAGGTATATTTGTTGACGAGGATGAAATCGCCGACGAGCAGGGTCGGGATCATCGAGCCGGAAGGAATCTTGAACGGTTCCGCAATGAAGGAACGCAACAGGAAGACGATCAGGATCACCGGAAAAAAACCGGCGCCATATTCGATCCACCAGGGATCCCTGGCATTCGCTTCCCGCCGCTTTTTCAGGAACAGGATGTCGATCACCCAGATGCCGCCGGTGACGAGAAGAAGAATGAAAAGAATGAGCGCAAAATCCATGATTGTTCCGTTCCGTCTATTTGTTATCGACGCGCAGGACAGCAAGAAACGCCTCCTGCGGAATTTCTACCGATCCGACCTGCTTCATCCGCTTTTTCCCCGCCTTTTGCTTTTCCAGGAGCTTGCGCTTGCGGGTGATGTCGCCGCCGTAGCATTTTGCGAGCACGTCCTTTCTCAGCGCCTTGACGTTTTCGCGGGCGATGATCTGCGAACCGAGCGCCGCCTGGATCGCCACATCGTACATCTGGCGCGGAATCAACTGGCGCATTTTATTCGCCAGTTCCCGCCCGCGATACTGGGCGTTGGCGCGGTGCACGATGACCGAGAGCGCGTCGACCTTCTCGCCGTTGATCAGGATATCGAGCTTGACCACATCGGCGGCGCGATATTCCCTGAATTCGTAATCGAGCGAAGCGTAGCCGCGCGACACCGATTTCAGGCGGTCGAAAAAGTCCATCACCACTTCCGCCATCGGCAATTCGTAGACGAGTTGCACCTGGCGGCCATGATAGGCCAGGTTGACCTGCGCGCCGCGCTTCTGGTTGCACAGGGTCATCACGCTGCCGAGATAATCCTGCGGCACGAAAATCGTCGCGGTGATGATCGGTTCGCGGATTTCCTCGATCCTTGTGAATTCGGGGAGCTTCGCCGGATTTTCGATCATCACCGTCGAACCGTCGCGCATCAGCACTTCGTAGACAACGGTCGGCGCCGTCGTAATCAGATCCTGGTCGAACTCGCGCTCCAGCCGTTCCTGCACGATTTCCATGTGCAGCAGGCCGAGAAAACCGCAACGGAACCCGAAGCCGAGCGCCTGCGAAACTTCCGGCTCGTAATGCAGCGAAGCGTCGTTCAGGTGCAGCTTTTCCAGCGACTCGCGCAGGCCGTCGTACTGATTCGCTTCCACGGGATACAGGCCGGCGAATACCTGCGGCTTGATTTCCTTGAAGCCCGGCAGGGGTTCCTGTGCCGGCTGGCTGGCGAGCGTGACCGTATCGCCGACCTGCGCCGCCTTCAATTCCTTGATCCCGGAAATGATGAAACCCACTTCACCGGCGCGCAGCGCGTCGCGATTCTGAGACTTCGGGGTGAACACGCCAAGCTGTTCGCACAGGACTTCCGCGCCGGTCGACATCAGGCGGATCCTGTCCTTCGGCTTCAGGACGCCATCGACGACGCGCGCCAGCATCACCACGCCGACATAATTGTCGAACCAGGAATCGATGATGAGCGCCTTCAACGGCCCTTCCGGATCGCCCTCGGGTGGCGGGATGCGTTCGATGATCGCTTCGAGGATATCCTCGACGCCCTCGCCCGTCTTCGCCGAAGCGAGAATCGCGTGGCTCGCGTCGATCCCGATGACATCCTCGATTTCCTCTTTCGCGCCTTCCGGGTTGGCCGCCGGCAAATCGATCTTGTTCAGCACCGGAAGCACTTCCACTCCCTGGTCGAGCGCCGTGTAGCAATTGGCGACCGTCTGCGCCTCGACGCCCTGCGAAGCGTCGACGACGAGCAGCGCGCCTTCGCAGGCGGCCAGCGAACGGCTGACTTCGTAGGAAAAATCGACATGCCCCGGCGTATCGATCAGGTTCAGGTTATAGAGCTTGCCGTCGCGCGCCTGATAGGAAAGTACCGCTGTCTGCGCCTTGATCGTGATGCCGCGCTCGCGCTCAAGGTCCATCGAATCGAGAACCTGGGCCTCCATTTCGCGGTCGGCCAGGCCGCCGCAACGCTGGATGATGCGATCCGCAAGCGTCGACTTGCCATGATCGATATGGGCGATGATAGAAAAATTACGGATGTGATTCACAACGAAAAGGGAAAGGTAGATAAAACAGAGAAGAGGCCAGCCGGCCTCTTCCGTGGAAATTCGCTAAAAAGGATTGCGAAACTGGGTGATTTTAGCCGATCCGGCTCAAATACTCGCGTACTTTGGGCACATCAAGGAAATAATGACAGAGTTCGATTTCCCCGGCGAGCAATACCGGAACCAGGTCGCCCCAACGCTCTTCCAGCGCCGGATCGCTATCGACATCGAGTATTTCCAGGAGAAGATCGGCGCCATCCGCGCGGGCTTCGGCCAGAAGCGGCTCCAGCGCCCTTTCCATGTCATGGCAAAGATGGCAATACGTCCGCGAAAGCAGCTTCAGCCTTGCTCCGGCCTCGACCGCTTCCGCGCCTGTTCCCTGCTCCGTCATTTGCCCTCGCCCGCCGGTTTGAGCGTGACGAAAGTCTGGAATTCGCCATGCCGGACCAGCAGCGTGATATTGGCGTTCTTGCCCACCTGCGCCAGCAACTGGTTGAACTGGGCGACGGTTTTCAGATTGACCGTGCTCCCCTGGCTGATCAACGCCAGGATCACGTCGCCCGGCTGCAAACTGGCACGCGCGGCGCTGCCGCGCGCCTCGACGATACGCAGGCCATGGTCGATCTTCAGCGTTTTCTTCGCGCTCTCGGAAAGTTCGACGACGGCAAGGCCAAAACGGTCGACCTGCCGGGCTTCGCTCCTGCTTTCCTTGCCTTCGTTCTGCGCCGAATTTTCGTCGTCGTCGCCGGGCATCTCCCCGACCGTCAGCGCAATTTCGCGCGTTGCGCCATTGCGCCAGACCTGCATCACCGCCTTGCTTCCCGGGCGGCAAGCGCCGACGATGCGGGGCAAATCGCCGGAAGAAGCCACCTCCTTGCCGTTGAATCCGAGAATCACATCGCCGACAGCAAGTCCCGCCTTCTCTGCCGGGCCGTCCTTTTCGAGTGAATTGACCAGCGCTCCCGCCAGTTTCGGCAGCTTCAGGGAATCGGCAATATCGCGCGTCACCTCCTCGATCATGATGCCGATGCGTCCACGGCTGACCTTGCCATGCGCCCTCAATTGCGACTGTATTTCCATTGCAACGTCGATCGGAATCGAGAACGAAATCCCCATGAATCCGCCCGAACGGCTGTAAATCTGGGAATTGATGCCGACCACCTCGCCGCGCATATTGAAAAGCGGCCCGCCGGAATTCCCGGGGTTGATCGCGACATCGGTCTGGATGAACGGCACATAATTTTCCTGCGGCAGCGAACGCCCCTTCGCGCTGACGATACCCGCAGTCACGCTGTTGTCGAATCCGAACGGGGATCCGATCGCCACCACCCATTCGCCGACTTTCAGGACATCGGGATTTCCCAGCCGCACCACCGGCAGATTGTTGGCTTCGATTTTCAGGAGGCCCACATCGGTGCGCTTGTCGGCGCCAATGATCTTCGCCTTGAATTCGCGCTTGTCGGTCAGCTTGACGATCACCTCGGAGGCATCAAAAATGACATGCGCGTTTGTGAGAACGTAGCCGTCGGCACTGACGATAAAGCCGGAACCGAGCGAACGGCTCTCGAACTCGCGTGGAGCACCGCCCTTTCCGCCACCCTTTCCTCCACCTTTTCCACCGCTTCCGGGCGGCGCGAAATGGCGGAAGAGATCGAACATCGGATCGTCCTCATCGAAGGGGAAGGAAAACATTCCCTGCGCACGGCCGCGAATGACCTGCACGGTACTGATATTGACCACTGCCGGCCCCTGCTTCTCGACCAGTTCGGTGAAATCGGGCAATCCGCCGGAACCCTGCGCGAACGACGAAAAGGGCAAGGCCGCCAGTAAAAGGAAAAGCGCGAAAAACTTATTGAATCTCATGCTTGCATCTCCCGGAAATCAGGAAAACGGAATTCGGAGGGTATGAACCGCGCTGAAGGTACAAGCCATATGCAGCGCGGAATTCCCAAGGGCGGGTTACTTTAACGCGCCTCATGCTGCCATGCACAAAATACGCAAAAAAATCCACAAAAAATTACAGTCATAAAGGAAAGCAATCTCTGAATAACAAGCATGCAGGATGGGTAGCACGAAGAGAACCCCATCCCGCGCTTTTGGAGTGATATATTCGACGATCCGGATTTTCCCAGACGATTTCCCCGATTTCGCATCGCCCCGTGGAATATTGACCATGACACCGCATTTCGACGTACTCATCATCGGCAACGGCCTTGCCGGGCAATCCGCCGCGTTGCGCCTGGCCGAACGCGGCCGCCGCGTGGCGCTTGTCGCCAAGCGCACGCTGGAAGACAGCGCCTCGGCCCGGGCGCAGGGAGGAATCGCCGCCGTCCTCGACAGCCACGATTCGATCGAAGCCCACATCCGCGACACCCTCGAAGCCGGGGCCTGGCTGAACAACATCGCCGCGACGCGCTTCGTCGTCCAGAATGGCCGCGCCGCCATCGACTGGCTCATCGAACAGGGCGTTCCCTTCACCAAGGACAGCACCGGCTACCACCTCACCCGCGAAGGCGGGCACAGCACCCGGCGAGTCATTCACGTTGCCGACGCCACCGGGCTATCCGTCCAGGAAATCCTCTGCGCCAAGGTTCGCGCCCATCCCGGCATCGAAATTTTCGAGCACCACGTCGCCATCGACCTCATCACCAACGCCAGGCTGGGCATCGACAAACCGCGCTGCCATGGCGCCTATTTTCTCGAACGGGACACGGGTACCGTGCGCGCCTTCTCCGCCGCCGCGACGCTGATCGCCACCGGCGGCGCGTGCAAGGCTTATCTCTACTCCACCAGTCCGGACACCTCCACCGGCGACGGCATCGCAATGGCCTGGCGGGCCGGCTGCCGCGTCGCCAACATGGAATTCATCCAGTTTCATCCGACCTGCCTCTACCATCCGCACGCCAAATCCTTCCTCATCTCCGAGGCCATACGCGGCGAAGGCGGCCTCCTGCTGCTGCCCGACGGCACACGCTTCATGCCGGCGCACGACGAACGCGCCGAACTCGCCCCGCGCGACATCGTCGCCCGCGCCATCGACTTTGAAATGAAGAAACAGGGCCTCGATTGCGTTTTCCTCGACATCTCGCACAAATCCCCCGACTTCATCCGCGAGCACTTTCCGACGATTCACGCCCGCTGCCTCGAACTGGGCATCGACATTACCCGAGATCCCATGCCGGTCGTTCCCGCCGCGCACTACACCTGCGGCGGCATTCTCGCCGACCTTAGCGCCCGCACCGACCTGCCCGGACTCTATGCCGCTGGCGAAGCCGCGTGCAGCGGACTGCACGGCGCAAACCGCCTGGCCAGCAATTCCCTGCTCGAATGCCTCGTCTTCTCCGAAGCCGCCGTCAAGGCCATCCTCGAAGAGCCTCCGCCAGCGATCCCGCCGCTGCCCGAGTGGGACGAAAGCCGCGTGACCGACGCCGACGAAGAGATCATCATCGCGCACAACTGGGACGAACTTCGCCGCTTCATGTGGGATTACGTAGGCATCGTCCGCACCACCCGGAGACTGCGCCGCGCCGAGCACCGCGTGCGCCTCCTGCAACGCGAGATCGACGAGTTCTACGCCAACTTCCGCGTCTCGAACGACCTGATCGAGCTGCGCAACCTCACCCTCACCGCCGCCCTCATCATCCGCTGCGCCCTCAAACGCAAGGAAAGCCGCGGCCTGCATTTCTCCAGCGACTACCCCGAAACCCTCCCCCGCGCCTCGGATA
The DNA here is from genome assembly GCA_009780885.1 of Betaproteobacteria bacterium. Classification (GTDB taxonomy): domain Bacteria; phylum Pseudomonadota; class Gammaproteobacteria; order Burkholderiales; family Rhodocyclaceae; genus WQZF01. Next base: position 39,046 of record WQZF01000017.1, read on the forward strand.
CGGTGCTGCGGCCGGGGAGCGCCCTGAAAAAAAACCCTGGATCGGCCCGTAGCCCGGACAAGTGAAGCGGAAGCGATCATTCCCCAATCTGAAATTCCGATGCCTTTCTCGACTTGCCCAAGCGGTTCTGCACTCCTCAATTTTCTAAATTTACTTAAATATTGATCCGGCCAGCAGAAGTATGAAGTCTTAAGCGGCATATTTGACGTGCGGGTCTTGGAAGAAGCTCTTGACCCGTTCGGGAGATTGTTCGAGTTTTACCATGTGCTCGGTGGCGGCGA
>WQZF01000018.1 GCA_009780885.1 Betaproteobacteria bacterium
GAAGCAGTCAAACACGACGCGCTGGCCGGTCTTTCCTGGCAAAAGCAAGCAGACGGCAGCATCACGGCGGTGCTGCGCGTCCGTTCCACTGGCGCAAAATTCCTGATTCTGAACATGAAAATCGCACCTGAATTCAACGGCGAGTTGCGCTTTGCGCCGACGGGCGACCCAATGGATGCGGGTGGCCCCATCACCCGACATTACTTGGAAAAGAGGGGGTATCTCTACCGCGCAGGCGTCATGGGTGATGACATGCTGATCGAGATCCGGATGCCGGACGGAAAAGTGCCACCGGCAGGGGCGATCCGTTTTATCAGAGTCGGACATCTCTACGGATTCCTCGACGAGGAAAATTCGCTCAAGAATGCTGAACCCGGTACTCTGCCTTGCCACAACGAGGTGGCTTGCGCGAAGACCGTGGCCGAGCGCGTAGCGTCCAAGGAAACTGCGCGGATACCGCACCGGACAGAGGGTGTTTTTTTTCTTTGATTTTCTAAATCTGTTTAAAGAATTATTTGTTGTAATTTACTACAGTAGCGAACTATTATTTAAACAGATTTAGAAAATGATTGCCTCCATCGGAAGCCGGAAGACAAGAGCGGGGCGGTGATCGAGGATCGAGGTTTTCGTAGGGGACGCCGCCCTCGGCGTCCCGTTCGGAATTGGCGTGAGAGCGGTTTCGATTCATGCGGCGCCGTGCCTGGGTTTGTAGGGGCGAAACGCCCCCTTCTTCGATGTGGACTTCTCAAGCCTTCCTCTTCGAGGGGGATACCGGCAAAGCCGGCAGGGGGAGTGCAACTCCCACCGGCGCTAAAGCGCCACCTCCCTCGAAGAGGAAGGCTTGAAAAGCCACCCCTCCACGAAAGGGGAATTTCCGAAAAAAAACCCGCGCCTTGGAAGGCGCGGGTTTTTTGTGATGCGAAGAAAGGGAGTGAAGAGACGGGATTACATTCCCATGTCCATGCCGCCCATTCCTCCCATGCCGCCCATTCCACCCATGCCGCCAGCGGGTTTGTCTTCGTGCTGCTCGGCGACCATGCAGTCGGTGGTGAGCATCAGGCCGGCAATCGAGGCGGCGTTCTGGAGCGCGGTGCGGGTGACCTTGGTGGGATCGAGCACGCCCATTTCGACGAGATCGCCGTATTCGCCGGAGAAGGCGTTGTAGCCGTAGTTGCCCTTGCCTTCGATGACCTTGTTGACGACGACAGAGGCTTCTTCGCCGGCGTTGGCGACGATCTGGCGCAGCGGCTCTTCGAGCGCGCGCAGGACGATGCGCACACCGGCTTCCTGGTCGGCGTTGTCGCCCTTGAGCTTGGCGAGGTTGGAACGGGCGCGCAGCAGCGCGACGCCGCCGCCGGCGACGATCCCTTCTTCCACCGCAGCGCGGGTTGCGTGCAGGGCGTCTTCGACGCGGGCCTTCTTCTCCTTCATTTCGACTTCGGTTGCCGCGCCGACCTTGATCAGCGCAACGCCGCCAGCGAGTTTGGCGACACGTTCCTGCAATTTTTCGCGGTCGTAGTCGGATGTGGCTTCCTCGATCTGGACGCGAATCTGCTTGATCCGCGCTTCGATGTTGGTGTCATTGCCCTTGCCGTCGATGATGGTGGTATTTTCCTTCCCGACTTCGATCCGGGTGGCCTGGCCCAGATCGCTCAGCGTCGCCTTTTCCAGCGAGAGGCCGATTTCTTCGGCAATGACGGTTCCGCCGGTGAGGATGGCGATGTCTTCGAGCATGGCCTTGCGGCGGTCGCCGAATCCCGGAGCCTTGACGGCGACGGTCTTCAGGATGCCGCGCAGGTTGTTGACGACCAGCGTCGCCAGCGCTTCGCCTTCGACATCTTCAGCGATGATCAGGAGCGGACGGCTGGCCTTGGCGACCTGTTCCAGCACCGGCAGGAGGTCGCGGATGTTGGAGATCTTCTTGTCGAAGAGCAGGATGTACGGGGCTTCGAGAATGGCGACCTGCTTGTCCGGGTTGTTGATGAAGTAGGGGGAGAGATAGCCCCGGTCGAACTGCATTCCTTCGACCACTTCGAGTTCGTCGGCCAGCGATTTGCCATCTTCGACGGTAATCACGCCTTCCTTGCCGACCTTGTCCATCGCTTCGGCGATGCGGTCGCCGACGGAGGCGTCGCTGTTGGCGGAGATCGCGCCGACCTGGGCGATTTCCTTGGAAGTGGAGCAGGGCTTGGAGAGTTTCTTCAGCTCTTCGACGGTGGCGACGACGGCCTTGTCGATGCCGCGCTTCAGATCCATCGGGTTCATGCCGGCGGCAACGTATTTCATGCCTTCGCGGACAATCGCCTGGGCCAGGACGGTTGCGGTGGTGGTGCCATCGCCGGCGACATCGGAAGTCTTGGAAGCGACTTCCTTGACCATTTGCGCGCCCATGTTTTCAAACTTGTCCTTCAGTTCGATTTCCTTGGCGACGGAAACGCCGTCCTTGGTCACGGTCGGAGCGCCGAAGGAACGCTCGAGCACGACGTTGCGGCCTTTCGGGCCGAGGGTGATCTTGACCGCGTCGGCCAGGACATTGACGCCGGCCATCATGCGCTGACGCGCGGAATCGCCGAATTTCACTTCTTTTGCAGGCATATTTCTATTCTCCAGTCAGATGAGATGAAAGTTTTTTAAATGGAATAAGGGGCCGGACAATCAGCTTTCGACGACGCCCATGATGTCTTCCTCGCGCATGACGAGGACTTCCTTGCCATCGACCTTGACGGTCTGGCCGGCGTACTTGCCGAACAGGACGCGGTCGCCGACCTTGACATCCATGGCAATCACCTTGCCGTTGTCGTCGCGCTTGCCGGGGCCGACGGCCAGAATCTTGCCCTGGTCGGGCTTTTCGGCGGCGGTGTCGGGAATGACGATGCCGGAGGCGGTTTTGCGCTCGTCTTCGAGGCGTTCGACGATTACACGATCATGCAACGGGCGAATTTTCATCAACTTCTCCTTGGTTTAAAAATTTGAGGAATCAATAACTTGTGGGGTGAACCCCCTCGTTGCGGCAAGGCCGTGAGCGATATTCGGAACCGCGTTGTTAGCACTCGCCGTCGATGAGTGCTAAATGATAGGGGCGACGTCTGCCTATTTCAAGACAGCGGCTCAAAAATTTTTTTGCGGCGCGGCATAATTGAAGCTCGGGCGTTCCGCCCGGGCTCCCTTCATGAGGTAAATACGAGATGCAGGTATTGCTTGCCAACCCGCGCGGATTTTGCGCTGGTGTCGAACGCGCGATTGCGATCGTCGAGCGCGCGCTCGAAAAATTCGGGCCGCCGATCCATGTCCGGCACGAAGTCGTCCATAACAAATTCGTTTGCGACGCGCTGCGCGAAAAGGGCGCGGTATTCGTCGAGGAACTCGACGAGGCGCCGGACGGCGCGACGGTCATCTTCAGCGCCCACGGCGTGCCCAAGGCGGTGCGCGAAGAAGCGGCGCGGCGCGGCCTGAGGGTGTTCGACGCGACCTGCCCGCTCGTGACCAAGGTCCATGCCGAAGTCGGCAGGATGCACGAAGCGGGGCGCGAGGTCGTGATCATCGGACACAGGGGACACCCGGAAGTCGAAGGCACCATGGGCCAGGAAACCGGCCTCATGTACCTCGTCGAAACGGTCGGGGACGTGGCGCGGCTTGCCGTGCGCGACCCGGAGCGCCTTTCCTGGGTGACGCAGACGACGCTCTCGGTCGACGACGCGAGAGACATCGTCGCGGCGCTCAAGGAACGCTTTCCGTCCATCGCCGGGCCGAAGAAGGACGACATTTGCTACGCCACCCAAAACCGGCAGGACGCGGTCAAGGCGCTGGCGCGGCGTTGCGGGGTGGTCGTCGTGGTCGGATCTCCGAACAGCTCCAACTCGAAGCGCCTGCGCGAAGTCGCCGAACGCGCCGGGGCCGCAAGCTACCGCGTCGAGCACGCTGGCGAATTGACTGCCGCCTGGTTCGACGGCGCGCATCACGTCGGCGTCACCGCAGGCGCTTCCGCGCCGGAAGTGCTGATTAGCGAAGTCGTCGCCCGCCTGCACGCCCTGGGCGCGGACACGGTGGAAGTCATGCCCGGAGAAGAAGAAAACACCGTCTTCGCGCTACCGCGCGCGCTGACGGAAGTATTGGACTGAAGCCGGGCGGCGCGAGGGTTTTCAACGCCGCAGCGACTTGTTCAGAACATCCTTAAGGGTTGAAAATATGTAGGATGGGTAGAGCGCAGCGAAACCCATCATTTCTCCCTCTGAAACTCCGATGGGTTTCGCTTATCGCTCAACCCATCCTACACCCCTTGAAAATCAATCCTTACTTGCCGTTTCAATAGATCCGGAGGATCGTCATGCAGGCAGTTAACATCCGTCAACTCAAGACCAGCCCCAAGGCGGTACTGGCGGCGGCGCGCAGCGATGACATGGTCGTGGTGATGAACCGCGACCACCCGCAGGCATTGCTGGTCGATCTGGAGCAATTGGGCGTGCCCGACCTGCCTGCCGTGCGTGTGGCTATGGCGGTTTCGCTGTTCCGCAGCGGTGCGGTATCGGCTGGCTTCGCCGCGCGTATGGCAGATATGCCGTTGGCCGGGATGTTGAGGCTGTTATCCAGCCAGGGCATTCCGCTCACGGGCGAGGGCAAGGCCGCCGCCGATGAAACCCGCGAAGAGATGCGCCGCGCGCGGCACTGGCTGAAGAAGCCCGCTGCATGAACAGGCGTGTCGTCATCGACGATGTCGCTGGGAGACTGGAAGCCAGGAGCCGGGGCATCGCCCTGATCGGCACGGCGGTGCTCATCGGACTGGCAAGGGAAGAAGGCTTGATTCCTGCGGCACGCCCACTGCTTGAACGATTGACGCAAGAGGGCTATTTCATCGGGCCATCCGTCATCACGGCAGTGTTGGCAGGTGTAGGCGAGTGAAGTAAATCTGCCGGGGCGTGAAGGATCAAATTTTCTAAATTTGTTTAAATAATTATTGATTGAAATATACTACTGTAGCGAAACATTATTTAAACAGATTTAGAAAATAGATTGCCTGGATTCCTCAAACGGCGCCGCAGGAACATTATTGATCCGGCCCATAAGCGGTGTGCAGGATGGGTTGAGCGAAGCGAAACCCATCGGAGTTCCAGAGGGAGAAATGATGGGTTTCGCAACACCCCATCCTGCACACTGGATCCTGCGACTTCGCGCAGGATGACGGAGTGTGGCCCCTGACCTGTCATCCTGCGCGTAGCGAAGCGGAGTCGCAGACGGTCATCCTGCGTCCTGCGACTTCGCGCAGGATGACGGAGTGTGGCCCTGACCTGTCATCCTGCGCGCAGCGAAGCGGAGTCGCAGACGGTCATCCTGCGTCCTGCGACTTCGTGCAGGATGACCGAGTGTGGCCTCTGCCCCGTCATCCTGCGCGCAGCGAAGCGGAGTCGCAGGATCCAGAGGAAGATGCCAATCCCTGCGCCCGGGTTTCTTCGGCGCGATTTGCGGCGGCGGGCCGATTGCCGCGCTACCCATCCTACCTGATGAGCGTTTAAGGGCCGGATCAATAACGTCCATATTTTTGGCGGGCGGACTGAAATTCTGCTAATCTTATCCTTAAACCATATTTCCCTTGATCCGGGTTTTGGACGCGGGCGCTTCGGTTATCCGGGTTGCGCTCGCCGATGGATGAGCGTTTTGAGGATATGGCAAAATCTGGAGCAGAAATGCTCCAGAAATCTATAGATGCCTTGCCGTTTTTACGGTGATTTTTTTGACCGGGAGGTGAAAAATGCGCAATTTCGCACGGAAAAACGAATAAAAGTGAAAAACTACTGCCGCACGCATTTTGATGATATTGGAACTTTATTGCAGATGCCACGATATTTTGCGCCAAACAAGAAACAGCAGCAGGAACTGCGGCGCAACGGAAATCGCCCGGAATGTGCAGTATTGTCGAGAAAGCACTTTTCTTTTTCGCGAGAAAGGTGCGAGAATCAAGGCTCTCCCACAAACAAGGAAGACAGAAAGCTATGAATAAGGCACAATTGATTGAAATTCTCTCCGCACAGACCGGTTTGAGCAAAATTTCCATCGGTGGTCTTCTCGATGAGTTCACCACGACGGTGGTCGAATCTGTTGCCAAGGGCGATGCAGTTACGCTCGTAGGATTTGGCACCTTCAAGGCATCCCCGCGTTCCGCGCGCGAGGGGCGCAATCCGAAGACCGGAGAGAAGATAATGATTCCCCCTTGCCTTGCACCGCGCTTTGTTCCCAGCGGAGCATTTAAAGAGCATATTAATGCGTTCAATGGAAAGAAGCCCCCAGTAGCCTGATACTATTTTCCCCTGGGTCTTTTTCCGGGAAATCTCCGGAAAAATCCTTTTCGGGAAGTCGGGTATTCGGCCGAAAATACGGCGCAGCTTCCGTGTGCGCCGTATTTTTTTTGGGAGATGGAGAACTCTTCCCGGCGCTTCGTTCGAGGAGGGGCGACGCAGCCGGCAGGGGCTTATGTACTCGCGTCCGCGCGCGCCTTGCGGCCGTTTTCGACCAGGGCTTCGATCAGCGGCGTCATGATCATCCGCAGCACCAGCCGCATCTTTCCGCCGGGAATGACGAGGGTGTTCGGGCGCGACATGAAGGATCCCTGGATCATCGAGAGCAGATGGAGGAAATCCACCCTGGGGTTCGGCTCCGCAAGGTGGATGACGACAAGGGATTCTTTCGGGCCCGGGATGTCGCGCGCAACGAAGGGGTTCGAGGTGTCGACGACGGGCACGCGCTGGAAATTGATGTGTGTGCGCGAAAACTGCGGCATGATGTAATGCACATAGTCATACATGCGGCGCAGGATCGTATCGGTGACGGCTTCTACCGAATAGCCGCGTATGCCGCTGTCGCGCTGGATCTTCTGGATCCATTCGAGATTGATCGTCGGCACGACGCCGATCAGGAGATCGGGGTGCGATGAGATGTCGAGCGTGCCGGTTTTTACTGCCCCGTGCAAGCCTTCGTAAAACAGGAGATCGGTGCCTTCAGGGAGTTTCTCCCAGGCGGTGAAGCCGCCGACGCGGCCTCCGTGGCGTTTCGCGTCATGGCGGTCATGCAGGTAGTGACGGATTTTCCCCCGCCCGCTGGCGCCGTAGCTGGCGAAGAAGGCGTCCAGGGCTTCGAGGTCGTTGCCTTCCGGGCCGAAATGCGAGGGCGGGCGGCGGCCTTCGCGTTCGGCATCGGCAATGGCCGCCTGCATTTCGGCGCGCGTCAGGCGGTGAAAACTGTCGCCGGAGACGAAGGCGGCGTGAATGTTTTCCTGCTGGCAGATTCTTTCCAGTGCCTTGCGCACGGTAGTCGTCCCCGCCCCGGAGGATCCGACGATGGCGACGATGGGATGGCGCAGGCTCATTGGGCGTTCATCGAAGGCTCAGGCTTGTCGATGATAGGAGGCAACCCGCTCGACTTCGTTTTTTGATCCGAGAATCACCGGAACGCGCTGATGCAGCTCGACCGGGGCGATGTCGAGGATGCGGCCCCGCCCGGTGCTGGCTGCGCCGCCGGCCTGTTCCACGATGAAGGACATCGGGTTGGCTTCGTACATCAGGCGCAGCTTTCCTCCCCGGCCCATGATCTTGGCATCGAGCGGATACATGAAAATGCCGCCGCGCGTCATGATGCGATGTACGTCGGCCACCATCGAAGCGACCCAGCGCATGTTGAAATCCTTGCCGCGCGCGCCGGTCTTTCCGGCCAGCAATTCATCGACGTAGCGGCGCACCGGGGGTTCCCAGTGCCGGATGTTCGACATGTTGATCGCGAATTCCTGGGTTTCTTCCGGGATCCGGATATTTTCCTGCGTCAGCACGAAAGTTCCGTGCTCGCGGTCGAGGGTAAATGCGACGACGCCATCGCCGACGGTGAGCACGAGCAGCGTTGTTGGGCCGTAGACGGTGTAACCGGCGGCGAGTTGACGGGTTCCTGGTTGCAGGAAGGCTTCCGGCGATGTGGGATCGACGCCTTCCGGGCAGCGCAATACCGAAAAAATGGTGCCGACCGAGATGTTCACGTCGATATTGGAAGATCCGTCGAGCGGATCGAACAGGAGCAGATATTCGCCTTGCGGGTAGCGGTTGGGGATCGCATGCGGCAGTTCCATTTCTTCCGAAGCCATTGCCGCCAGGTGTCCGCCCCATTCGTTGGCTTCGAGCAGGATTTCATTGGAAATTACGTCCAGTTTTTTCTGCGCTTCGCCCTGGATGTTTTCGCTGCCCGCTTCGCCGAGTACGCCGCCCAGCCCGCCTTTTGAAATGGCGACCGAAATGGCGATACAGGCGCGCGAGACGATTTCGATCAAAAGGCGCAGATCCGCGTTGATCCGTTCCCTTATGCGCTGCTCTTCGATCAGATAGCGGCTCAAAGTGATGTGGCGAGTCATGATGAGTGTGTTCTCCTTGATGAATTTATTTTGGCGCAGCGCGAAATATTCACCCGCGCACCCAGTTTTTCCAGGCCGAGAATACCGCCGGATGCAGCGCGGCGAGGACCGAACGGGTCCATATATCTCCGGCATCGAAATCGTCGTATTCCAGCGTGCATGCCGCGCCGCCGGCTTCTTTCAGGATCAGTTCGCCAGCGGCGTAATCCCATAGTTTCTGGCCGCCGTGCAGATAAATATCGAGGCGGCCGGCGGCGAGGTAGCACCATTCCAGCGTCGAACAACCGAGGTTGCGCTGCGAATAAAAGGGCGGCGCTTCCACGATGCGATCCCCAAGCTTCGATGGAATCCGCTTGAAGTCGATGTCCGCGATGGCATGCCCGATTTCCGGACTGACCTTGCGCAAGGGGAGGCGCATCCCGTTCAAATAAGACCCCTGGCCCTCGGCGGCATAAAACATTTCATCGCTGATCGGGTTGTAAGTGACTGCCACGCGCGGCTTTCCATACTGCATCCACGCCAGCGAAACCGTAAACAGCGGCAGTCCGTTGATGAAATTGGTCGTGCCGTCGATCGGATCGAAGCACCATAGCCCGCTGGAATCGTTTTCACTCTCGGCCCAGCCCCGTTTTTGCTCGGCTTCGTCCATTTCCTCGCCGATCACGGGGGCTTCGATGATCGAAGGCAGCCTTGTCGCCAGCGCCTTCTGGGTTGCGATATCGGCTTCCGAGCAGAGGGAACCGTCGCTCTTGTAGCTGCGCCGCGCATGGAGAAAACGCGACAGGATCTCCTCGCGCGCCACTTCGCGCAGCAGAACGATCATCGCATCCTGTGTTTTCTTGGGATCGGGGGGCATGCCGGAATCCGGAAATTTTCGGGAATTGCCGTTCAGTATCCATCGCGCCACTTGATCGAGCAGCCGATGCTGGGCCATTGTTCCTGCGGGCCCTTGCCGGTGGCGGCGATCGAGCGCATCGCCTCAAGCAGTTCGTGCCGCGTCTTCGGTGTTGCCGGATTCATTCCCGCATCGTCGATCCGCCCACGATATTGCAATTCGAGCGCTGCATTGAAGCCGAAGAAATCGGGCGTGCACACGGCGCCGTAGGCGCGGGCGACTTCCTGCGCAGCATCGTACAGGTAGGGGAAGGGGAATTTTTCCCGCTCGGCCAGGAGCGCCATCTTGTCGAAGGAATCCTCGGGGTAGGCGGCAGGGTCGTTGCTCGAAATGGCCGCGACGCCGAGGCCCAGCGCCTGCAATTCGCGCGCCGCCTCAAGAATGCGCGGCAGCGCCGTTTTCACATAGGGGCAATGATTGCAGAGAAACATCAACAAAAGCCCCCTGGGGCCGGCCACGGATTTCAGCGTATGGCCTCGACCTCCGGTGGAGGGGAGATCGAAATCGGGGGCTTTCCAGCCGAAATCGCAGGGCGGGGGATTCAGGGCGGCCACGGGTGTTCGTATGAAATGGAAGCGCTCCAGGTTTGGAGTGCGTGGAAAAAGACTGGAAATTTATAATAGCACGATGAATTTACCGCGCTTTTATTGTCCTTTCCTGTCTCCTGACGGCGCTGCTGTTTCGGTGGCTTCGTCCTTTTCGCCGCCCTTTCCGGTGCTTCTGCCGGAAGCCGTGGTGCGGCATGTTGTGCGGGTATTGCGGCTTTCCGTGGGCGACTCGCTGATCCTCTTCGATGGCTCTGGCGGAGAATTCCTGGCCCGCCTTGTTCGTATCGACAAACATTCGGCGATTGCCGAACTGCTCGAATGGAGCGGGCGCGAATGCGAATCGCCGCTGCGACTGACTCTGGCGCAGGCGCTTTCCACCGGCGACAAGATGGATCTGACGATTCAGAAAGCGGTGGAATTGGGCGTATCGAAGATCCTTCCGTTGCAGAGCCGGCGCAGCACCTTGCGCCTGGACGAAGCGCGCGCCGAAAAACGGCTGCGGCATTGGCAAGGGGTTGCCGCGAGCGCCTGCGAGCAGTGCGGGCGCAACCGGCTTCCCCGGATCGACCCGGTGATGGAGTTTTCCGCCTGGCTTGGGGAACCGGCGGAGGATGCCTCGTTGCGACTGATGCTCGACCCCGAAGCGGGAACGAGCCTGGCAGAGCTTCTCCCTGCGGCGGCGATCACCCTGCTTGTCGGCCCCGAAGGCGGGCTGACGCGGGAAGAGGCTGAAAGCGCGCGAAGCGCCGGGTTTATCGGCATCCGTCTCGGCCCGCGCACCCTGCGCACGGAAACTGCCGGGTTGGCGGCACTGGCGGCCTTGCAGACCCTGTGGGGGGATTTTCGCCAGATGGAATCCAATGCCCGCCATTGCAGATAAAATCAAAAAAACCTTGAAGGAAAACTTCGCCATGACCGATTCCCCCGCACTTGCATCCGAATTCGTTGCCTGGTTCCGTTCCGTCGCGCCTTACGTCAACCTTTTTCGCGGCAAGACCTTTGTCGTCGCCTTTGGCGGCAAGGCGATTTCCGGGCCACTGGCGCGTACGCTTGCCTACGATGTGAATCTGCTTGCCGCGCTCGGCATCCGCCTCGTGCTGGTACATGGCGCGCGGCCGCAGATCGAGGAAGCGCTGCGCGAACAGGGCTTGCCTTCGGAGTTTTTCGAGGATCGCCGGGTGACCGATGCGGCAACGCTGGCTTGCGTCATCGACGCGGTCGGCAGCGTCTATCTCGATATCGAGGCTCTGCTCTCGCAGGGCTTGCCGGATACGCCGATGGCCAACAGCACGATTCGCGTCGTCGGCGGCAATTTCATCATCGCCAGGCCGGTGGGCGTGATTGACGGCGTCGATCTGATGTATGCGGGAACGGTGCGCAAGGTGGACAGCGAAGGCATCCGCGCGCAATTGAACCTGGGCAACCTCGTCATGCTTTCCTCCATCGGGGTGAGCCCCACGGGCGAGATTTTCAATCTGGCGATGGAGGATGTTGCCGAGGCGACGGCGATTGCGCTCAAGGCCGACAAGCTGATCTTCCTCTGCGACAGCCATGGCGTGACCGACATCGACGGCACCTTGCTCGAAGAATTGACGGCAGCCGATGCCCAGCGGCTGTGCGAGATCGGCGACTGGCTCTCGCACGACATGAAGCGTTACCTGCCGTGCGCCGTGCGCGCCAGCCGGGCCGGCGTCGGGCGCGCGCATCTGATCGGTTTCGATGAGGACGGCACCCTGTTGCGCGAACTGTTTTCGCGCGATGGCGTGGGCACCATCATTACCCGCGAATCGCTGGAAAAATTGCGTGATGCCCGCGCTGACGATATTGCCGGCCTGATCGCGCTGATCGAGCCGCTGGAAGAAGACGGCACGCTGGTGCGCCGCTCGCGCGAATTGCTCGAACGCGAAATCACGCATTTTTCGGTCATCGAGCACGATGGACAGATCGTCGGCTGTGCCGCGCTGTACCCGCATGAAACGCAGGCCGAACTTGCCTGTCTTGCCGTCCATCCGCAATACCGGCGCTGGGGTTATGGCGAGCAGTTGGTCAAGCGCATCGAACAGCGGGCGCGCAATGCGAGCGTGAAAGCGCTTTTCGTGCTGACGACCGTCACCGCGCACTGGTTCATCGAACGCGGATTCATCGAGCGCGGCGTCGACGATCTTCCCCAGTCGAGGCGCCAGTTTTACAACCTGCAACGGCGCTCCAAGGTGTTGGTGAAAACCTTGTGAGTCGCTTCGGGAGAAAATAATGGTGTCATTTTTCCGGAAACCTGAAGCGCGCCGGATTTTGCCTTTTCTTTGCGCGCTCCTGCTTGCGGGCTGCGCTTCGGAAGCGGTTATCCGTATCGACCAGGCGCGCGAAGCTGATTTTTCGCGCTATCGCAGCTACGCCTTTTTCGTGCCGTTCAACAGCCCCCCCTACGCTTCGCTCGAATCGCAGCATCTGAAAGAAGCCGTTCAACGCCAGATGCAGCAGCGCGATTACGTTTATGACGAACAGGCACCCGATCTGCAAGTGAATTTCGATTTCGTGCTTGAAGAGAGGAACGAATGGGTTCCCGTTCCCTACGGGCCGATGTTCGCGCCCTATTTTTATTACGGAGGGCGCCGTGGTTTCGGTGGATTCGGCGGATTTTATTACGGCCCGGGAATGGCATACGGAACCGCCATCGACCATTATGTGCGCGGCAGCCTGAGCATCGACCTCATCGACCGGCGCGAGCAGAAGTCGATGTGGCGCGGGGTATGGATCAAGCGCATCGGAGAAGAGGCGCGCAAGGATTCCGCAGCGCTGACCGATGCCGCCGTCGGCGCGGTGTTTGAGCGCTACCCATATCGCGCCGGATCGAACCTGCCTGTCGCGATGCCGGAAGCGGAGCGGAAATAGCCTTGCAAAACGACACAAGGGCGCAATTGCTGGCGCAGGCGGCGCAATGGATCATCGACGCCGACGCGCTGCTGATTACCGCCGGGGCGGGGATGGGCGTCGATTCCGGATTGCCCGACTTTCGCGGCGAAGAAGGCTTGTGGCGGCACTACCCGGCGCTCGGCAAGGCAAGGATGTCCTTCGTCGAAATCGCCAACTCGCAAGTCTTTGTGCAAGATCCAGCGTTGGCGTGGGGCTTTTACGGTCATCGCCTGAAGCTGTACCGGGACACCGCGCCGCACGCCGGGTTTGCGTTGCTGCGCCGGATCGCCGCGCGTCTGCCGCATGGCGCCTTTGTGCTGACGAGCAATGTCGATGGGCAATTCCAGAAAGCGGGCTTTGCCCCCGGGCGGATTTGCGAAATCCACGGATCGATTCATCATCTCCAATGTTGCGCGCCGTGCGGCGACGCGATCTGGGATGCAGAGAGTTTGCAGCCGGAAGTCGACGCCGCCGCGTGCCGGCTGCTTTCGCCGTTGCCGCGCTGCCCTTCCTGCGGCGCGCTGGCGCGGCCCAATGTCCTGATGTTCGATGACTGGCGCTGGAACGAGGCACGCAGCGAAATGCAGCGGGCAAATCTGGAAGACTGGCTGCAAAAATCGGCCTCCCCGGTCATCGTCGAACTCGGCGCGGGGCTGTCCGTCTCCACGGTGCGCCGGATCGGCGAATCGCTTTCCTCCTCGCTTTCTGCGCCGCTCATCCGGATCAATCCGCGCGACGACAGCATTCCCCGCTCCGGGCGCGCGCTCGGCATGCCGATGTCGGCACTGGAAGGCTTGCAGGCCATCGCCGCGCAACTGGAATCGCACGGATTTTTCGGCGCCGGAAGCGCCGGGGAGAACCTGGCTTGAATATCGAATTGATCGGCTTCCTGATCATCCTCGCGCTGATCGTTGTCACGGTCTTGCGCTCGCGCTGAAGCGGGCTTTGTCGTGCGGCGCGAAGCGCCGGAAATTAAAGCCCTCTTTTCAAAGGGGGTGCCCGCCTTTGGCGGGCGGGGGTTTGTGGTTTTGCGTTCAAATGCGGCGCAAAGCGCCGGAAATAAGGGTTCAACCCCCAAACCCCCGTCAGCTTCGCTGCCACCCCCTTTGAAAAGGGGGCTTTGAAATGCGGCGCTTCGCGCCGGAAAGACGGGGAACGGGCGACCACAGGTCGCCCCTACGCCGGGATTTTGTCGGGACAATCTGTGGTCGCCCGAAGCCGGGGTTTTGTAGGGGCGACCTGTGGTCGCCCGAAATCACCCGTTTGCGAGCACCGGGCGGAAAATCTCCCACCGGCGCTTCGCGCCACCGCCCTCGTGGAGGGAGGCGAACCACCCCGTCAGCTTCGCTGCTACCCCTCCACGGAGGAGAATTGGATAGAGCTCATCGCTTGAGGCGAGCGAAGCGAAGCCCAGGATCGAGGCTTGGTCTTTCTTTTGGCGCCTCTATTTTCTAAATTTACTTAAAGAATGTTTGGCTACTGTAGTTTTTTTCAAAAAGAAATTAAAACACTAATTTAGAAAATTCGGAGAAGGAAGCCCTGCCGAAAACGCTTTTCGGCGCATAAAAGTGCTGGCATACTCCGCACTCGCCAGTAGCATTTCGAGGCCAAAGGGCATACGGAAAATGGATGAAAGTGAATGTTTCTGGCATTTTCTGGTTCAACATTCTGGAGAAATTTCATGCGTATTCAACGATTGATGACAGTGCTTTTTCTGTCCGGGTTCATTGCCGCATCCGCCGCCGCATTCGAGGTCAAACCCGGCGAGTGGGAAATGGAAATCAACTTTCACCGTGGCGAACCGCATAAACAAAAAATCTGCATCAGCCCCGAGGATGCCAAAACCTACTACGAGCCTGCGAAGATGGCAGGCAGGGCGGTTCCGAAAAATTGCAAGACGAGTGCCAGCCCGACGATTGGCGGGGCGATTTCCTACCAGACGACCTGCGAGAACCGGGGAATGAAAACGGAAGCCAAGGGCACGATCAAAAGGATCAGTGACAATGAAATCCAGTCCGAGGGGACGATGACCGTGCTTCTCCCCGGACAGAAGGAGGCAACGAAATCGGAACAGAAGGGGACGGTCAAGAAAATCAGCGAGAGCGAAATCGTCACGAATACGACGATGACGAGCAGCGCCAGCAAGGAACCGGATCAGATAACGGTCAGGGAGAAATACGTCGGTCCAGCCTGTAGCAAGGGCGCGGAGCCGTGGCCGCCCGCCTTGGGCAAATGATTCGCCCTCCGGCCCGGTGAAATGCCGCCGGGCCGGTCTGGAGCGATGATTCCAGTGAAAGGGAAAAGCGCGTTTCCCCTGCGCAACGCTTGGGGTTTGTCGTTCGCCAGAGAAGCAAAAATTCTAAATTTACTTAAATAATGCTTCGCTACTGTAGTGGTTTTTATTGAATAATAAAAACACTAATTTAGAAAATTCCGGGAATGGAAAACTCTCCGGAAAAGGCTTTCCGGCATGTGTGAATGCTGGCATACTCAAGCTTTCCAATAGCACTTGACGATCAGGGGAAGGTCGGAAGCCACCGGCGTTTTCAATTTCAATCTTCTGGAGAAATTTCATGCGTATTCAACGATTGACCACGGTATTTTTTCTGTCTGGTTTTATTGCGGCTTCTGCTGCGGCCTTCGAGATCAAACCCGGCGAATGGGAAATGGAAGTCGGCGGTGTTGGAGGCGGGGCAGCGCAAAAACAAAAAATCTGTGTCAGCCCCGACCAGGCGAAAAGCAGCTATCTGCCCCCGAAGATGAAGGACTGCAAGACGAATTTCAGCGAGGAGAAGGCCGGGGTGGTTTCCTACGAAATGAATTGCGACACGCAGGGAATGAAGATGGAAACCCGGGGGACGGTGAGAAAGATCGGCGACAACGAAGTCCAGACGGACGCGACGACGACGATGATTCACTCGGGCCAGAAGCCATCCCAGGCAATGAAAACGGAAAGCAAGGTATCGGTGAAGAAACTCAACGACAATGAAATCGTCACGAATACGACGACAAACATCGCCGGTTTGGGAAGCAAGCAGATCACGATACGGCAGAAGTACATCGGCCCGAATTGCAGCAAGGATGCCAAGCCGATGGAAGGCAGCGCGCCCGGCAAATGAGCTGCCGCCCGGCAGGCCGGAGCAGGGAGAGGAAAGGCGCCCCCCTTTCCCCCCGCCTCTCTCCCGCGAGGGGAGAGGGGGATAGTCAAAATGTATTCGTTTGAATCAAAACAGCCCTAGAATATCAACCCCGAGGAGACTGCAGGCGGTTGTTGCAGTGATGTGCAGAGCCGGTTCATCCGGGAGCTTGCCTCCCGCATGGTTTTTCATGACTTCCACACCCTGAAGAGGATTCCCATGACTCAACAAGTATTCGATGTTTTCGTGATTGGCGGCGGTCCCGGCGGTTATATCACCGCGATTCGCGCAGCGCAGCTCGGCCTTTCGGTGGCCTGTTGCGAATCCAACCCTTACGCCGACCCAAAGGGCGAGCCGCGCCTGGGCGGAACCTGTCTCAATGTCGGCTGCATTCCGTCGAAGGCGCTTTTGCATACTTCCCATCTTTTTGAGGAAGCGGGACATTCGTTTGCCTCGCAGGGGATCAATGTGGGAACGCCAAAGATCGACGTGGCGAAAATGATGGAACGCAAGAATGCCATCGTCACGCAGCTTACCGTCGGCATCAAGGGATTGTTCAAGAAGAACAAGGTGACGCTCATCAACGGACACGGATCCTTTGCCGGACAGGGCGCAAAGGGCTGGCGGATCAAGGTCGGCGAGGAAGAGTTCGAGACCAGGCATGTCGTGGTCGCTACCGGGTCCAGGGCGCGTCATCTGCCTGGCATCGCGGTCGATAACAAACTCATCTGCGACAACATCGGCGCGCTCGATCTCGATACGCTGCCGAAAAAACTGGTGCTGATCGGCGCGGGCGTGATCGGCCTCGAAATGGGTTCCGTCTGGCGCCGTCTGGGTTCGGAAGTGACGCTGCTTGAGGCGATGCCCGATTTCCTTTCCGTCGCGGATGTCGATATCGCCAGGGAAGCGGCGAAAGTGTTTGCCAAGCAGGGATTGAACATCCAGACCGGCGTCACCATCACGAAAGCAGTTGCCGGGAAGAAAGGCGTCGAAGTCGCATACAAGGACCAGGACGGCAAGGAACACCAGCTTTCCGCAGACCGCCTGATCGTCTCGGTGGGCCGCGTTCCCAATACCGAAGGGCTGAATCACGAAGCGATCGGCTTGCGGATCAACGATCGCGGCCAGATCGAGGTCGACGCGCATTGCCGCACCAGCCTGCCCGGCGTCTGGGCTGTCGGCGATGTCGTCAGTGGCCCGATGCTGGCGCACAAGGCGATGGAAGAGGGCGTCATGGTCGCCGAGTGCATCGCCGGCCAGGCGGGACATTGCAATTTCGACACGATTCCGTGGGTGATGTACACGAACCCCGAAATTGCCTGGGTCGGGCGCACCGAACAGAAATTGAAGGCCGATGGCCTTGCCTACAAGGTCGGCAAGATTCCCTTCCTGGTCAATGGCCGCGCGCTGGGCATGGGCGAGACCGCAGGAGTGGGTTTCGTGAAAATGCTCGCCTGCGCCGAAACGGATCGCGTGCTTGGCGTCCACATCATCGGCGCGAACGCTTCCGAATTGATCGCCGAAGCCGTCACGGCCATGGAATTCGGCGCAGCCTCGGAAGACCTCGCGCGCATCTGCCACGCGCACCCGACGCTTGCGGAAGTCATCCACGAAGCAGCACTCGCCTGCGATCAACGGCCTCTGCATTTCTGAAAATTTCTAAAGCTTCCGATGACGCCGGACGGAGTTTTCCGTCCGGCGTTTTTGCGTAGAAGCGCGAGAATCCGGAAATCAAGCCGCTAAAAACTTTGTCCGATTTTTGCTTAAAAGCGAGAACATGCTATGTTCGAGATAAGGCAATACACCACAGAGGACGGTCGTGCCGTATTCAGGGAATGGCAACTCAACAATACGAAACAGGAGAAAGCGCGATGAGAGACATACCGCATGATGAAGCAATGGCCGAGGTCTTCCGCGAAGATCCGGCATATGCAGTTGCGCTGCTGAATGACATTCTTGAGGACGGCGACCAAGGGGAATTGCTGATCGTGCTTCGTCAGATGGCAAAGGCGTTTGGAGGCGTATCGAAGGTTGCCGAGAAGGCGCATCTCAACAGCACACACATTTACCGCGCCTTGTCTGCCAAGGGAAATCCGCAGATTCGCAGCTTGACGGCAATTCTCAGGACGATGGGTTTGCGCCTCGCGGTTCAGCCGATCCAGACGACAGGACATGTTTCCTGACCGCCTGTCGAGCGCAAGTCCATGCCTTTTCACTACACCACCGGGCGCGTGATCAGCGCCGCTGCCCAAGGCTTGCGATAAACGCCTGCGCGGTATGCCATGCGTCTTTCCATTCTCGCGTTCGCGCTGGGTGTTTGCTGCTTGCAGTGGCAAGCTGCTTTGCCGCCGGAGCCTTTGTGGATGCTCTCTGGCGCGGTGGTTTGCCTTGCGCTGACGCAGATACTGAGGAGGCCGGTAAATAGAGCGTGCTGTGCTTCCAAAACCTGGATACTGCGACTTCGCGTGGGATGCCTCCGGCATGTAGGATGGGTAGAGCGTAGCGAAACCCATCATTTCTCCCTCCGCAACTCCGATGGGTTTCGCTACGCTCTACCCATCCTACGCACTTGCCTTGCGCTGGCGCAGATAAAGGGCAGGACGAAAGCGATCAACGCGGCGTTTCTGGCGCTGACGCTTGCTGCCGCCTTTGTCGCGGGATTCGGATGGGCCGCGTGGCGCGCTGAAATTCTTCTGGAACGGAGCTTGCCCGTCGAGCGGGAAGTGCGCGATTTGATCGCGACGGGCGTCGTCGCCGAAATGCCGCAGCCGGTCGACGGCGGAACGCGCTTCGTCTTTGCGCTCGAAGGGCTGGAAGACGAGCAGGGGAACGCGCTGCCGGAGGCGGAGACGCCCGCGAGAATTGCGCTCTCCTGGTACAGCGCCATGCGGGACGGGGTTTTCCAGCCGCCGCCGCCGCTTGCGGCGGGAGAGCGCTGGCGCTTGACCGTGCGTCTGAAACGGCCGCACGGCAGCGCCAACCCCAATGGATTCGACTACGAAGCATGGTTGCTCGAACGCGGTATTCGCGCGACGGGATTTGTCCGGGCGCGGAGCGTGGCGATGGAAGCAGCGCCGGAAGGCGTGGCGACTCCGGCAATGCTGGCGCAACGCCTCGATGGTTTTGTTGCTGTTTCGATCCACTCGCCGGCTTATGCGATCGAGCGTTTGCGCGCGGCGGTGCGCGAACGTTTCAACACCGCGCTGCCGGAAGGGCCTTATGCCGGAATCCTGGTGGCGCTCGTCGTGGGCGACCAGAACGCGATTCCTTCCGAACAGTGGGAAATTTTCGCGCGCACCGGGATCACGCACCTGGTGGCGATTTCCGGGCTGCATGTGACGATGATCGCCATGCTCGCAGGCGGCCTCGTCTCGCGCCTGTGGCGCAGGCAGGAGCGCCTGGTGCTGGCGCTGCCGGCGCGTCGTGCGGCGGTGCTGCTGGGATGGCTGGCGGCTTTTTTCTACACCTTGCTCGCCGGTTTCGCGGTGCCTTCGCAACGCACGCTGTACATGTTGAGCGTCGCCGCCTGTGCCCTGTGGCTTGGGCATACCGGCAAGGCGAGCCGTACGCTCTGCCTGGCGCTCCTCATCGTGCTGTTGCTCGATCCGTGGGCGGTGCTCGCGCCGGGATTCTGGCTTTCCTTCGGCGCCGTCGCCGCGCTGTTCTACGTCAGCCTTGCGCGCCTGGGCATGCGCCGCGCAGCGGAAACTGCGGAAGAAGGAGCGAAAGCCGCGCGCCTTGGCCGTGCCGTCTTCCACTCCGTTTCGGAATGGGGATTGGCGCAATGGTCGGCGACCCTGGGAACGCTGCCGCTGCTGCTCCTTTTCTTTCACCAATTCTCGCTGGTTTCGCCACTCGCGAATGCAGTCGCGATTCCTTCCATCAGTTTTGTCATTACTCCCCTGGCGCTCGTTGCGGCGATGTTGCCGGATCCGCTGTCATCCATGCTGCTTGCGTTCGACCACACCCTTCTTTCCTGGCTGATGCGGCTCATCGAAACGCTTGCTGCGTGGCCGGTATGGCGCCAGGCAGCGCCACCATGGTGGACGATGCCCCTGGCACTTCTCGGGCTGGTCTGTCTCCTGTTGCCGCGCGGCGTTCCGGGGCGCCTTGCCGGCGTGATCCTGCTGCTGCCTGTGCTTTCCTCTCCAGCGCCGAGGCCACCGGCGGGAACGGCGTGGCTGACCGTGCTCGACGTTGGGCAAGGGCTGGCGGTGGCAGTGCGAACGGCAGAACATACGCTGCTCTACGACGCCGGCCCGCGCTACGGTCTCGAAACCGACGCCGGCAGCCGGGTGGTCGTTCCCTGGCTGTATGCCGAAGGAATCGGGCGCATCGACCGGCTGATCGTCACCCACGCCGACACCGATCATTCCGGCGGCGTGGCCTCCGTGCTTGCGGCGATGCCGGTCGGCGAAATTTTCTCTTCACTCGACGAGGCGATTGGCGAACGTTGCCGCGCCGGGCAGCAGTGGGAATGGGACGGCGTGCGTTTTTCGATCCTGCATCCGGATCGCTATCCGGGGGAAAATCTTCTTCCCGACGCTTCCGGGAAAAAAACGCGGCAAATCGCCGACAAACCGAATCACCGCTCCTGTGTATTGCGCGTCGAAAACAGAACGGGCAGCGTGCTCCTGACTTCCGACATCGAAGCCTCCGACGAAGCGGCGCTGCTCAGGAATCATCCTGCCGCGCTGCCTGCCGATGTCCTGCTCGTGCCGCACCACGGCAGCCGAACCTCCTCCACGCCGGCATTCATCGCCGCCGTCGGCGCGCGCGATGCGATTTTCCCGGTCGGCTATCGCAATCCCTATCGACACCCGCATCCGCTGGTTCTCGCGCGCTACGCGGACACCAGAACGTGGCGCAGCGATGTGGACGGCGCCATATCGGTCGTCCTCGGAGACGAAATCGAAATCGCCGCTTGGCGGCGGCAGTCGCCACGCTATTGGCACGGGCGCTAGGAAAAGGGCGCTCTGGTTCCGGATTTTCTAAATTTACTTAAAGAATGTATGGCTACAGTAGTGTATTTTAATTAAGAATTATTACAGTAATTTAGAAAATTGACAGAGCTACAATTGGGAGTAATGTGTTTTTGCATTACCATATAAGAAATGGAATGAAGGAGGATGTATGGGATCGCTGGCGGTCACAATGAAAGGGCAGGTCACGCTCAGGCGGGATTTGCTGCAACACCTCGGCATCAAATCCGGGGAAAGAATCGAATTCGAGAAGATGCCCGACGGCGAGTTGAGGCTTCGGGCGGCGCGTCCAGCCGGCGCGATCGAGGATTTCTTTCATGTCCTCGACGGCAAGCTGAAAATGGAAAAACCGCTGTCGATAGAGGAAATGAACAGCATTATTGCCTCCGGGTGGTCCGGCGAATTGAGCGGCAAATGAAAATTTCTGTCGATACAAACGTACTTGTGCGCGCTGTCCTGCAAGATGATCCCGCTCAATGCCGCACTGCGCGCGAACTGCTCAGGGAGGCAAGCCTGATCGCGGTTTCCTTGCCGTGCCTGTGTGAATTGGTCTGGGTTCTGATGCAGGGGGCCAAATTGGCGAGAGAGGATGTGTCGGCAACACTCCGCGTATTGCTCAACACCTCCAACGTCGTCATGAACCGCCCCGCAGTCGAAGCCGGGCTTGCGTTATTGGACGCCGGCGGCGACTTCGCAGATGGCATCATGGCCTACGAAGGCGCGTGGTTGGGCGGGGAAAGCTTTGTGTCATTTGACAAACAGGCAGTCTCGTTGCTGTTGGCACAGGGAGAGTCCGCGCGGCTTCTGGATGATTGATCCGGCCCTTGAGCATTCTCATTATTCACCCGGCAATCAAGGGTTGAGAGAAATCGGATCATTGCCTGAGGACGCAGGCGGACAAGACAGAGGCCGCATTCGTAGCAGCAGACGCCTCGTAGGGGAGGCCGCCCCCTACGAAGGCGTTGATTCCTATCCCGCATGTCTTGAACACCTGTCGAGCGCAATCCCTGCCATTCATGGCGGGGTCAGCGAGACATGGAGTAACAGGCGCCGAAGGCGCCCCGCATTGTGTAGGGGCGGGTGGTACGGGCGGGTTTCAAACCCGCCCCTACGCCGCCCCTACAGGAATCCCCAACCTTCAGGTTGGGGTGACTCAAAATCAACCCTTAATTGCCGGGTGAATATTTACCGGCCTCCTCAGCAACATTCCCTGCGGGTCGGGGATCTTCATCGGCAACAAGGGTATGCTTGAGAATCCTTGGACAGGCTATGAATTCATCATGCCGGGCGCGGGTAACCGATGAGCCAGTAGGCTTCGCCTTCGGAAAAAAAATCTCCCAGGATCGAGAGTCCCAATCCCTGGCAATGCGCGGTGAAGGCCCGCTGGTTCTGCTTGGCGATCGAGGTGACGCCAAAGTGGTAGCGCGCCGGGTCGAGGTGTGCCCACATCGCGGCGTAGAGTCCCCGCAGCACGCCGCGTCCGCGCGCGCCTGGCGTCACGCATACCGGGCCGAAGAAAAATGTCTGCCGCGTCGGCAAGGGCTGCCTCGCGAAGGTGTAATGCCGCATCGCCTCGCGCATCGTGGGGGCCAGGGGATTCACGGGGGTTTTTGTGTCGCTGCGTTCCAAGGCGAGCGCGCCGAGGATTCTTTCCTTCGCGTTTTCTTCCTCCGCGACGATGATTCCCGGGGCCGCGTTCATCCGTTCCAGCATCTTGCGGTCGAAACGCGCGCCAATGAAGCCGCTGCGCCGCGCTTCCTCGCGCGTCAGGTTCTCGACGTAGAATAGTTCCAGCAGGGCCAGAATTTCGACGTAATCCCGTTCTTCCGCCCGGCGAAAGCGAATGGACGGAATTTTTGCATCGGGCATGGTATCTCCTGTAAATTTTCCTGTGTATCGCGCACTTCATCATTTCTGCGCGGCACGGCGGCGACGAAAGGAAGTGGAAAATGAACACTCCCGAAAACCCTTGTAAAAACCCCTCTGAAACTTCCACCGACAACACGCGGGACTATCTGGCGGAGATCTTTCGCGCCTGTACCGACGAGGAACTGCTCGAACGCTATTCCGGCGGGGTTCTGACGGGGGAAGCGATTCCCGTGGCCGCTGCGGAAATATCCCGCCGGGGGATCAAGCTGCCGCCGCTGCCCAATCCGGAAGCGAGCGGAAATGACGATGAAAGCATTGATCTGGGCAACCTGCAACCCCTTTCGCCTTGCGCCACCTCTACCGAGGCGCTTTTGTTGCGGGCGCGTCTCGAATTCTGCGGTATTCCAGCGCTGCTGCGCGATGAAAATCTCGGGCAGGCGTTTCCGATGCCCAACTCGGCGTCCATCCGGGTACTGGTGCCCGAAGCCTGTTACGCGGAAGCGCTCGAAATCGCCGAGCGCCTCCGTGCCGGCGCTTTCGCCCTCGATGAGCGTGCGAGGGCGGAAGATCATGATCCGGAATAACTCAGGGATACCATCCGGATTGGGCGTCCGCTTTGCTTCCTGTCGTAAAGGAAGGCGAAACCATCCCAATTTCGGGAATGATTATTAAAAATAATTAACCTTCCCGCCGGGCGGATTTTACTCCGAATCGGAATTTCAAAATCCGGAACGTTCTTTCAGCCGATGAGGAACGCTGCGATCATGCAGGCGATGAAAAGCAGCCACGAGGTGCGGCGCAGCAAGGTTTTCTGTATCACGAACGAAAGAAGGCCGCCGATGATGAAGAGCGAAGGTTTTCCCATCGAGAGCGCGAGCACGAGTACGGTCAGCGCCTGGGAAATCTGTTCGTTGCGCGAGGGGCCCTTGTGGTCGAGGGGCTTCCCTTCCGGAAATTCTTCTTCGTGGGAAGAGGGCGGCGCGGCGGTTTCTTCTTCGGCGCATCCGCGAAACAGATGGCCCATCCGCACCTTCCTGATCGCGCCTTCGGGCAGCGCTTCCTGTGCCTGCTCTTCCCGCATTTTTCAGGGATTCGGCGGCTGCCCGGAATCCTCCGGGGCGCGGGGCGTTTCTTCCGTTGAAGCTGCGGGCCGGGCGACGAATTGCGCAAGGAGGATTCCGGCCTCGTAGAGCAGGCAGAGCGGGATGGCCATCATGAACTGCGAAATGATGTCCGGCGGAGTGAAAATTCCACCAACGACGAAGGATCCCACGATGATGTACGGACGCACTTCGCGCAGCTTTTTGATTTCGACGACGCCGGCCTTGACGCACATGATGACGATGACCGGCACCTGGAAGGTGACGCCGAAGGCGATGAACATCGTCACCACGAAGGAAAAATATTTTTCGATATCGGTCATCCACGCCACGCCTTCGGGGGCGATCCTGGACATGAAGGCGAAGACCATCGGAAAGAAAACGAAGTACGCGAATGCCATTCCAATGATCAGGAGAAACATCGAGGAAATCACCAGCGGCAAGGCCAGCCGCTTCTCGTGCCTGTAGAGGCCCGGCGCCACGAAGGCCCAGATTTGATAGAGCACGTAGGGCAGGGCGATGAGAAAGGCCAGCGCCAGCGAGATTTTCATCGGCACGAGAAAGACGCCGACGATGTCGGTGGCGATCATCTTGCCGTCGGAAGGCAATACCGCCAGCAAGGGGTGCGCGAGCACGGTGTAGAGTTCGCGCGAATAGAAAGCCAGCGGAATGAAGCAGAGGATGATCGCCAGGAAGGCGCGGATCAGGCGCGTGCGCAACTCGATCAGATGCGAGAAGAAGGATTCTTCCTGCGTGCTTTCCGGCGCGGACGATTCCCCGCTCATCTTGGATCGGCGCTTTCAGCCAGTGCCGGCGCGGGATGGGGAGAGGCGGCGGGATCAGCGTTTTTTGCTTCCGGCAAGGCGGCTTCCGCGTGGGGCAGGGCGGCCGGCTTTTCGGCGTCGGCGAGGGCGGCGCTGACTTCGTCGTGCACTCCGCGCGCTTCCTGCGCCAGGTTTTGCTCGGCGGCGCGCAATTCCCGGCTGATGCGCTGTTCGAGATCGAAGGCCGATTGCTCGACTTCGGAGCGCAGGCGCTTGAGTTCCTCGATCTGCATTTCGCGGCTGATATCGGCCTTCACGTCGTTGACGTAACGCTGCATCCGCCCCAACAGCAGTCCGGCGGTCCGCGCGACGCGCGGCAGGCGTTCCGGGCCGATGACGACCAGCGCCACGATGCCAACGACCAGGAGTTTGAAAATGCCGATGTCGAACATGGGGGAAATGGAAGCAGCGAAGATGGAAAATTGCGTGGAAAACTGCGCCCTGCGCCGCCCACGGCGGCGCAGCGCTTTTTACGTCATTTCAGGGAATGCGCGCTTACGAATTGATCTTTTCCTTGACCTCGCCCTCGATCGTCTGACCGGAAGACGCGGATTGCGCAATCTGGTTCGGAGTGGCGCCCGAAGAATTCTCTTCGCCTTCCTTCAGGCCCTGCTTGAATCCCTTGACCGCACCCCCAAGGTCTTCGCCGATATTGCGCAATTTTTTCGTGCCGAATACCAGCAAAACGACGACCAGAATGATCAGCCAATGCCAAATGCTCCAAGCGCCCATAGAACCTTACTCCTCGATGCAGTTGAAAATCTGTCCGTATCCCACGCGACACCCTATTTGCGGTTCCTTCTTCGGGAAAGCTGCATAACGGCCAGCACGATGAAAATCAGCAGAGCCAGTGCAATCACGGGAAGGCCCAGAATCAGCCAGTGAAAGATGCTGAAACTACCCACAAATTGTTCCCGCTTTTTGCCTTTTATGAATTTTCCGCGCGCCGGAGCATCGGCCCGACCATCTCCGGCCCGCCGACGATATGAAAGTGCAAATGCGGCACTTCCTGGCCTCCGATGGACCCGACATTCACGATCAGCCGGAAACCTTCCGGGCTGCCCGCCTCGACGGCGAGGCGATTCGCGGCGGCCATCATGTTGCCGAGCAGCGGCGCGTCCTCCGGCCCGACCCCGGCCAGCGAGGCGATATGCTTTTTCGGGATCAGCAGCAGATGCACCGGGCGCAGCGGATGGATGTCATGAAATGCGAGCATTTCGTCGTTTTCAAAAACTTTCCGCGCCGGGATTTCGCCGCGCACGATCTTGCAGAAAATGCAGTCTTCGCTCATTGCCCCGCTCACTTTGCCGCCGTTCTCGACCGTTTTTCGTCG
Source organism: Betaproteobacteria bacterium (assembly GCA_009780885.1). GTDB lineage: Bacteria > Pseudomonadota > Gammaproteobacteria > Burkholderiales > Rhodocyclaceae > WQZF01. The sequence goes on from WQZF01000018.1 coordinate 25,979, forward strand.
ATCCCCGAAATACCTTCGCGGCGGCGCATTTCCTGGAACACATCCTCGATCGTCAGGCCATAGAAAGCCAGCAGCACCATCGTGTGATAAACCACATCGGTGGCTTCCCAGACTACATGCAGGCGGTTTCCTTCCTTTCCGGCCATGATCAGTTCGGCGGATTCCTCGCCGATCTTTTTCAGGATCGAATCCGGCCCATCCGCAAACAGTTTTGCCGTATAGGACTTGTCCGGATCGGCATGACGCCTTGAGAGCAGGGTTTCCGACAAACGCTGGAGGACTTCCTGCGTCGTGGATGCTTTCATCATCGGCTGCGGAGCCTCTTGCGTGGTGGATGTTTCCATCATTTGTAGATTTCCTTCGGGTTTTTGATCACCGGATCGACAGCTTCCCAGCGATCGTTGTGCAATTCATGGAAAAAACAGCTTGTTCGCCCGGTATGGCAGGCAATACCGCCTTCCTGAACGATTTCGAGCAGAAGCACGTCGCCGTCGCAATCGGTGCGCAGGGAGCGGACTTTCTGGAAATGCCCCGATTCCTCGCCCTTGCGCCACAAGCGTCGACGGGAACGTGACCAGTATACCGCGTTACCGCTTTTGACCGTCTCTGTCAGGGCTTCGCGGTTCATCCACGCGAACATCATGACGCGGCCCGAGCCGGATTCCTGCGCGATGGCCGGAATCAGTCCATCGGCATCCCAGCGCAGGGCGTCGAGCCAGGGGTGAAGGGGATCGAGATCGCTCATGTCCTAAAGCCTCACTTCGATGCCGCGAGCCTTCAGGAATTCCTTGGCTTCCCGCACGGTATGGGTTCCGAAGTGAAAGATCGACGCGGCCAGCACCGCATCGGCGCCGCCCAGCGTGACGCCATCGGCCAGATGCTGCAAATTGCCGACGCCGCCGCTGGCGATGACCGGAATCGAAACGGCATCGGAAACGGCGCGGGTCAGCGCCAGGTCAAAGCCGTTTTGCGTGCCGTCCCTGTCCATGCTCGTCAGCAGGATTTCACCCGCCCCCAGGGCTTCGACTGCGCGCGCCCACTCCACCACATCCTTGCCGGTATCCTTGCGTCCGCCGTGCGTGTAGACCGTCCATCGGCCTTCGCCCTGCTGCTTGGCGTCGATGGCGACGACGATGCACTGGTTGCCGACCCGGGACGAAGCTTCGGCGATCAGTTCGGGATTCTGCACTGCGGCGGTATTGATGCTCACCTTGTCCGCGCCGGCATTGAGCAGGCGGCGGACATCGGCAACCGAGCGGATGCCGCCGCCGACGGTCAGCGGAATGAACACCTGCGCGGCGCATTCCTCGACGATATGCAGGATGATGTCGCGCTCGTCGCTGGAAGCCGTGATGTCGAGAAAGGTCAGTTCATCGGCGCCCTGTTCGTCGTAGCGGCGCGCGATTTCGACCGGATCCCCGGCGTCGCGCAGATCGACGAAATTGGTGCCCTTGACCACCCGCCCGGCAGTTACGTCGAGGCAGGGGATGATGCGTTTTGCAAGTGTCATGATCAGGATTCTGTCAATGGAGCTGGAAACATCAGGCCGAATGCTGTGCCGCGTGCCGGCAAGCCGTCGCGAAATCGAGCGAGCCGTCGTAAATCGCGCGTCCGGCAATCGCCCCGATCACGCCGTCTTCGGCGATGCGGCACAAGGCTTCCACATCCGCGAGCGAAGAAAGCCCACCCGACGCGATGACGGGGATGCGCAAGGCGCGCGCCAGCCGTGAGGTGGCTTCGATATTGATCCCGGTCAGCATCCCGTCGCGGCCGATGTCGGTGTAGATGATGGCTTCGACACCGTATTCCTCGGATTTCTGCGCCAGGTCGACGACATCGTGGCCGGTCAGTTTCGACCAGCCGTCGACGGCGACCTTGCCGTCCTTCGCGTCGATTCCGACGATGACATGCCCCGGAAAGGCGGAACAGGCGTCGCGCAGGAAGCCGGGATTTTTCACCGCAGCCGTACCGATGATGACATAGGAGATTCCGCGATCGAGACAGCGCTCGATCGTGTCGAGGTCGCGGATGCCGCCGCCCAACTGGACGGGGATTTCATCGCCGACCTCATCGAGAATGGATTTGATCGCGTATTCGTTTTTCGGCTTTCCGGCAAAGGCGCCGTCGAGATCGACCAGATGCAGGCGGGAAGCGCCCTGTTCGATCCAGCGACGCGCCTGCGCCGCCGGGTTTTCGGAAAAAACGGTGCTTTCCTCCATCAGTCCTTGCCGGAGGCGGACGCACTGCCCATCTTTCAGGTCGATTGCGGGGATGATCAGCATAAGAGGTTCCTTCTCTCCTCTAGGGGCGCCAGGCGATGAAATTGGCCAGCAGCGCAAGCCCGGCGCGGGCGCTTTTTTCCGGGTGAAATTGAACCGCGAAGATATTATCTCTGGCGCACGCGCTGGTAAAGGGCAGGCCGTAATCGGTGCTGCCCGCCATACAGGCATCGGTTCCGACGAAATAACTATGCACGAAATAAAAACGCGCCGGATCGGGAATATCGCGCCACAAGGGATGCGCGACGGTCTGGCGCACCATGTTCCAGCCCATGTGCGGCACCTTCAGCCGCGCTCCGTCGGCGCCGACCATTCGCGCTGCCGGAAAACGGCGCACCGTTCCGGGAAAGATTCCCAGGCCGGCGGTATCGCCTTCTTCCGAATGCTCGAACAACATCTGCTGCCCGATACAGATCCCGAGAAAGGGTTTTTCCCGCGCCGCCGCGAGCACTGCCTCGCGCAGACCGCAGGAATCGAGCGCCGCCATGCAGTCCGGCATCGCGCCCTGGCCGGGAACGACCACCCGCTCTGCGCGCATCACGGCTTCCGCGTCTGCCGTCACCACGACCTCGCGCTCCGGAGCCACATGTTCGAGGGCCTTGGCGACGGAACGCAGATTGCCCATTCCGTAATCGACGACTGCAATCGTGGCGTCTCCCATCAAAGCATTCCCTTGGTCGAGGGCACTCCGCTGGCGCGCGGGTCGGCTTCGAGCGCCATCCGCAGCGCCCGCCCGAAAGCCTTGAATACCGTCTCCGCCTGGTGGTGCGCGTTTACTCCGCGCAGATTGTCGATATGCACCGTCATCCGCGCATGATTGACCAGGCCCTGGAAAAATTCCCGCACCAGGTCGGCCTCGAATTGCCCGATCCAGCCGCGCGCGAAATCGACATGAAACTCCAGCCCCGGACGCCCGGAAAGATCGACGACCACGCGCGAAAGCGCCTCGTCCAGCGGCACATAAGCCTGTCCGTAGCGGCGCAGGCCCTTCTTTTCGCCTGCCGCCTCGGCCAGCGCCTGCCCGAAGGCAATCCCGATATCCTCGACCGTATGGTGCGCGTCGATATGCAAATCGCCCTGCGCCTCGACATCGAGGTCGATCAGCCCGTGACGCGCCACCTGATCGAGCATGTGATCGAGAAAGGGAATCCCGGATTCGAGGCGGGCATTGCCGCCGCCATCGAGATCGAGCTTGACCCGGACTTTCGTTTCCAGGGTATTACGAATGATTTCCGCTTGACGCATGGCTTTTCACGGCTTCCCGGTGGATGGAAAAACTCGTATTCTAATTGGAAATTCGCCGGCACAATCCCGGAAACGCAGGAGGTCTTGCATTCTTGCAGTGCCTGATTTTCTAAATTACTGTAATAATTATTGGATAAAAAACAGTACAGTAGCGAAACATTATTTAAGTAAATTTAGAAAATAGGGCGTAGGGGGCGTTTGCCAATCGTCCCGAAACCACCCCGTCAGCTTCGCTGCCACCCCTCCACGGGAGGGGAATTGAATAGCGACGCTCTTCGGAGCGCCGTTTGTTCCGAGGCAAGCATCCGGCAGGCAGGATGGGTTTCGCTTCGCTTCCCCCATCCTGCGCACTTTCAATCCATCATTGATCACTCTCAAGCCGCGCCAGTGCTATCCTTCATTCTTTTCGTATTTAAAGAAGAACGATGAAACCCGCGCGCAATCCTGCACGGCGCAACCGGAACGGCGGTACGGTAAAGCATGGCCGGGGGCAGGATAACAAGCTCGTCGTGCCTGACCATTGGCCGCATACCGGCAGGGTATTCTGCGAGGAAATTTCGCCTTGCGTCAGGGTCGTTCGCGACATCGGGGCGCGGACGATGATGTTTCTCGTGCAGCGTGTACGGCCCGGCTGGTTCTATCCCTGTACGGTCGAGGATATTTGCGCGGTGCTGCGCCATCTGCCGCCGGAGGAGACCGGGAAAATCGGTTTCGTCGTGCTGCGCCAGCCGACGCGCAAACAGCGGATCCTGTCGCCGGTCTGGGGGCGAACGGTGTTTTCGTTTGCGCCGGATTTCGAGGCGAACCGGGGCGGCGACGAGGCGCATGGCGGCCCTGCGGTCGTGCTTGAGGCGCAGTGTTTGCAGCCTTTCAAATGGGACAAGTCGATGACGCCCGACCGGCGGCGCGAATTCGAGCGCTTGCAACAGGATGGGCATCTGATCGCCGACAGCAATCATCATTTTTTCATCATGCAGCCGGACGAGGCTTCGCTGCGCCGCACCCAGCTCTACCGGACCCTGCTGCACGAGATCGGCCATCATCTGGATTACCACATCCACGGCGAGGCCGGCTGGAAGACGCGCACTGCGTTGCAAAGGGAGGATTTTGCGCACCGTTACGCGGCAGAGGCTTATGCCGCGCTGGAGGAGGCCGGGGTCGTGCCCTTCTTCCCGTTGTTCGATGCTGCCGAAATGCTCCGCGAGGGCTTGAATCCCGACGATTTCCTGCCGCCTGCGCATGCGCCTGCCGAATTTCCGGAATCCTTCGGGTTTGCCGACGAGACGCCGGTCCAAAATCCAGTGGCTTGATCTACAGCAATTCTTCGTAATTTCGCCGGGCGTAGAGAACTCTTGCGATCGTGACCCGTTTTCCTTTTTCGTCGACCCAGTAGAACATCAGGTAGTTTCCCACGATCAGCTTGCGGTGCTCCTGCGCCAAAGCCTTGAGCGTCGGATGAACAGCGTTTGAATATGGAAAATCCCTAAGCCTTTCAGCAGCTTCGATCATTTTTTCGGCCAGTTTTATCGCTGCCTGGGGATTACAAAGTTCATGGCTGATATATCTTGCGATCTCCGCCATGTCCTGTATTGCTATTGGCAAATATTCCAGCCGGTGCATTTGATCAATTCCCGATGGTTTCCTTTATGACCTTCAATACATCCTTGGACGAAAACCTTTTGTCTGTCAGCGCTGCTTCCTGTTCCGCCTCTTTCAATTTGAAATATACTTCGCTCTCAAACTGCATATTTTCAAAGGCTTCCATGCTCAAGACAACCATGTCCCCATAGCCGTTTCTTGTGAGGAATACGGGTTGCGCCGTTTCATGCACCGTTCTTGATATTTCCGCAAAGTTGTTCCGCAAGTCCGAGACTGGTCTGATCATCTTCATGTTCAATTCCTCCTTTTGAAATTTTAGCATAATTGCGCTAAATTATTCCCTTCGATTCCAAGCTGTAAAACCTTGACTCTGGAAAAAAACATCATGGATTCTTCCGCCGGTTTGCCGCAAAAACAGGGGTTCGCGTTTCTTCTGGCCGCTTTGTTCATCCTTGCTGCCGCGCTTGGCTGGTGGTGGACGCGCGGCGCGAGTCCGTCCTCTTCCTCTTCCTCCCAGGCGACCATCGGGGCCGGCACGCCCTTTTCGGTGCTTTCCTGCGATGCCGAGAGCCGCAACAGTTCGGCGAGCTTGAAGGTGAGTTTTTCCGAGCCGGTGAGCCGCGCGCAGACCTTCGAGGATTTTTTCCAGGTCATCGACCTGGGGAACACGGATTCCGAAGCCGTCCAGAAGGGAAAGGGGGATATTTCGGGCGAGCCTGCGCCGAACATCGAAGCCGAGGTGAAAAAAGGCTTGCAGTCCGGCGAGAAACTGATTCAGGGAAGCTGGTTTGTGGAGGGGGATCCGCATACGCTGAATTTCCCCTATGTGTCGAGCGGGCACAAATACCGCATCCGCTTTGCCCCCGGCTTGTTGGCGCAGAGCGGCGAAAAACTCGAAAAATCGCGGGCAGAAAGCGCTTCCTGCGAGGTGCTGGCGGCGGTGGAGGAAGCCTCGTTTTTCTTCTCCAGCAAGGGAACCATCCTGCCGGCAAAACAAAACGGCGGATTGCCGGTAACGACGGTCAACGTGCCGGAAGTCGATGTCGAATTCCTGCGCGTCGATCCGGCGCATCTGCCGGTTTTTGCGGAGCGCGTGCTCAATGCGCGCCAGAGCGCCGAAGGTTGCAGGTATGAGGATGGCGATGACGATTGCTACAGTTTCTATTACCAGGACAGAAGGGATTATCAGGGCATCACTTACAACTCGGACTTGAATGCCCTGCGGGATATGGCCAGCAGCGTTTATCTGGGCCGTTTCCTGACCAGCGCGGGCGAAAGGAAGGCAGGCGGGCGCACCGTGACCTTCCTGCCGGTGGAGAACATCAGGGAACTCCAGGAATCGGGCATCTATATCGCGGTGATGGGGCGCCCGGGAGATTTCGACAACAGGAAGCAGGTGACGTATTTCTACGTCAGCGACATCGGATTGCACGCGCGCCGCTACAAGGATGGGATCGAGCTTTTCGCCACTTCATTGACCAGCGGCAAGGCGATGAGGGAGATCGAATTCCAGTTGCTCGATTCCGTCGGCAAAACCCTTGCCCGCGCTCGCGCCGATGAGAGCGGGCATGCCTCGATGCGTGGCGATTTGTCCGGAGCGCGGCTGATCCTGGCCGGACGCGGCAAGGAAATGTCGGTACTGGCGCTGAAGGATCCGGGGCTTGACCTTTCCGAATTCGATATCGGCGGTCATCTGTCGAGCGAGAGCAGGATTTTTGCCTATTCCGGGCGCGATCTCTACCGCCCCGGCGAGAACCTTTCCGTTTCGATGTTTGCGCGCGATGCCAGGGGCCACATGCTCGCCGGGATTCCGCTCCAGGCGGCGCTGAAACGTCCCGACGGCAAGACGGTGCTCACGCGCTCGCTGGCGGCCTCGAATGCGCATCCCGGCTACTATCAGGAGTCTGTGGCCCTCCCGGCAGATGCGCCGACGGGGCGCTGGACGCTGGAAGTGCGCGCCGATCCGGCGGCAAAGCGGCCGGATAGCGCGCTGCGCTTTCAAGTCGAGGAATTCCTGCCGGAGCGGATGAAGCTCCTGCTGGAGTCGCAGGCCGTGACGCTCAAGCCGGGGGAATCATTTCCGGTGGATGTCCACGGCGAATATCTGTTCGGCGCTCCTGCTGCCGGAAACCGGCTGCTCGGCGCGATGGCGCTGGAGCGCGAGCAGAATCCGCTGCCCGAGCGATGGCCCGGTTATATCTTCGGCGATTTCGCCGACGACCGGATCAAGCACAAGGAAACGGTCGACGAAACGGCGCTCGATGGCGAAGGCAAGGGGCATGTCGAACTCAAGCCCGATGCGAATGATGCACATTCGCCAGTCAGCGTCCGCGCCAGTTTCAGCCTGCTCGAATCGGGCGGACGCCCGGTGGTGCGCTCGATCACGCGCACGATCTGGCCGGCGCCGGCGCTCATCGCGTTGCGCCCAATGTTCGAGCGCAACGTGGCGCGGGAAAAGGAAGCGGCCGAATTCGCGCTGATTCGCGTCAAGCCCGGCGGCGATTTCGCGCCGCTGCCCGAAGCCGAGTACCGGCTTTTTCTCGAAACCCGCCAGTATTACTGGCGTTATGACGATCAGAAAGGCTGGCATTCCGGCTATGCAGAAAGCGATTCGCTGATCGCGTCGGGGAAGATTGCGCTGCAAAAGGAAGCCAAACTTTCGGCGCCGGTCGATTACGGCAGCTACCGGATCGAGGTGAAGGATCCGGAAACGGGGCAAACGCTGCGTTACCGTTTTTATGCGGGCTGGTCGGCGCAGGAAGCGGAGAAGATCGGGAACCGGCCCGACCATGTGCAGATGCAGCTCGAAGGCGTTCCGGTGAATTTCGACCAGGGCGCAACCCGCGAAGTGAAATTGACGCTGACGCCGCCGCACGACGGCGAGGCATTGCTGATGGTCGAGGCCGCCGACAGGTTGTTGTGGTCGAAGCGCCTGCCGGTTTCCGCCCGTGGCGCGACGGTGGCGATTCCGGTCAGCAAGGAATGGGAACGGCCTGATATTTATATTTCCGCAGTCGTTTTCCGCCCCGGCAGCCAGGGGGATCGCGTGACTCCGGCCCGCGCGGTCGGACTGGTTCATCTGCCCTTCGGAGAGGCCGCACGCAAACTCGGAATCACGGTGGAGGCGCCGAAGAAGGCGGTTCCGGAGCGTCGCGTCGAAGCGAAAATCAAGGTGCTCGACAGCGCCGGAAAAGTGCCCGGAAAGAAGGCGATAGTCACGCTTTCAGCGGTCGATGCCGGCATTCTCAATATCACCCGCTTTGCCACGCCGGATCCTTTCGATTTCTATTTCGGCAAACATTACTACAACCCGGAAATGCTCGACATCTACGGCAAGCTGATCGAAAAGATGGACGGCATTCGCGGCAGGCTCAAATGGGGCGGCGATTCCGGGATGCGCGACACGAAGAGCATGCCGAAGAAGGTGAAGCTGGTCGACCTCTTCAGTGGCCCGGTGGAGCTGGACGCCAACGGCGAGGCGAAGATTCCGCTCGATTTGCCCGATTTCAACGGCACCCTGCGGCTGATGGCAGTGGCCGCCACCGCCGACGATTACGGCAACGCCGAGCAGGAAATGGTGGTCGCTGCGCCGATCGTCGCCGAACTTTCGACGCCGCGTTTCATCACCCCCGGCGACCAGGCAAGGCTGGCGCTCGATCTGACCAATCTTTCGGGCGCGAAACAGAAAATCGACGTCGATCTTTCCGCCGTCGCGCCGCTTTCGATTGCCGGAGGCAAACGCAGTCTTACGCTGGAAGACAAGGAGCGCGCGGTATTGCGCTTCGACTCCGAAGTTTCCGGCGCTGGCGCTTTCGGGCTGATTCCGCTCAACCTGGAAGTCAAGGCCGGCGAAGGCAAGGATGCGATCCGGATCAAGCGCCAAAGCGCGCTGCAAGTGCAACCGGCGATTCCGCGCGAACAGCGGAGTTTCCGCCTGAAGATCGACCCCGGCGCGCGCGTGAAGCTCGACCCGCAATGGACAGCGCCCTATCACCGTGGCTCGGCAACCCTCTCGGTCGCGCTCTCGAACCGGCCGCCGCTCAACGTCGCCAGCTTCGTCAAGGGACTGCTCAATTATCCCTACGGCTGTGTCGAACAGACCGTCAGCGCGGCCTACCCGCATATTTATATCGACGAGGAAGGCGCGAAGGCGATGGGCATCACCCCGCACAGCCGCGAGGAACGCGCCCGCTTCATTTCCGGAGCGATTGCCCGCATTGCCGGAATGCAGGGCGCCTCAGGCAGCTATACCCCGTGGGGCGGCGGCGGAGCAGATGACGTCTGGCTGACTTCCTACGTCGGCGGCTTTCTCATGGACGCGCGCGACGCCGGTTTTGAAGTGCCCGAAGCCCTCATCAAGCGCACGGAAGAGTGGATGCTCAAGAAACTGCTCGATGCCGGGCGCAATTTCCCGTCGATGCCGGCCTATCTTGCGGAGGACACGGGGGCTCGTCATGCCCGCTCCAGCGACATCGAATTGATGCGCTTCGGGAGCCGCCGCTTTGCCGAACTCGCGCATCTCTCGTACATCCTCGCGCGCGAACAGAAAGCGCCGTTGGCCGGCCTGCGCCTCCTGCACGATAAATACCGCAACTATGCCCATTCGCCGCTGCCGCTGGTGCATCTTGCGCTGGCGCTATCGCTCTCGGGCGACGAAAAACGCGCCAGGGAAGCCCTGGACGACGCGATGAAAAGCGGCTACGGCATTCCCGGAGAGTATTACTCCTACTTCGGCGACTATGGCAGCGAAGTGCGCGATTTCGCGCGCTCCTACGCGCTGCTTGCGCAGCACAAGATGACGCACCCGCAGCGGGAAAACCTGCTCTTCAACCTGGTCGGCAAACTTTCGGGCGGCAAGAATTGGTTCTCCACCCAGGAACGCCTGGCGCTTTTCCTCGCCGCGCGCGCGGCAGGGGAAGGCGGAGAAGGCGAATGGAGCGCCGCGCTGATCCTGCCGGAGAAGGGCAAGGACGGCAGCAGTAAAGGCAGGGAAGTCATTGCCTCGCGCGGCACCGCAATCCGCGCGTTCGCCCCGCTCCTGCTCGACAAGGGGATCGAAATCGAAAACACGGGCGGCAAGACGCTCTGGCTCGAAGCCGAAGCGGGCGGCTATCCGCTCAAGCCCTCGATGCCGGAAGGGAACACGCGCACCAAAATCACGCTCGAACACGCCTGGTTCAACGCCGATGGCGCTCCCTGGAAGGGCGGGCGGCTTCGGGTCGGCGACATGCTGATCGCGCGCGTCGCCGTGTCGAGCAACCAGATCATCGAGGATGGATTGGTCGTCGATCCGGTTCCCGCCGGACTGGAAATCGAAAATCTCAACCTCTCCCAGGGCGAAGCGGCAGGCAGCTTCAACATTGAAAACGAAAACGTGGTGCAGGCGATGAACGATCCGAAGATCAGGCACCTCGAATACCGCGACGACCGCTTTGTGGCTGCCGCGCGGCTCGATGGGCAGAAAATGAATCTCTACTACCTCCTGCGTGTTGTCACGCCGGGCGTCTATACTGTTCCTGCGGTTTACGCGGAAGACATGTACCGCCCCGAAATCCGGGCCTTCGGCCCCAGCGCCCCGCCGGTCACGGTGTTCGATGTGGAGGGGAAGAATTGAGGTTCCGGAACCGGAGAACCCTGACAGCAGGGGCTCGTCCTTGCATGCCCCTGCTTCTTTCCGGCGAACAGCCTCTTGTTTTACTTTCCGGATTCAGGTAAGTTTTATATAAGTATAATTTCAGTAAAGCTGGCTTATGCACACTACCAATCTGCGCAAAGTGGGCGGTTCGGTTATGCTGGCCGTCCCGCCTGCCATTCTCGATCTGTTGCACTTGCGTGCTGGCGCTACGGTCGGCTTGGTCGTCGACGATGGACGCCTGGTGGTCGAGCCCGCGCCGAAACCGCGTTACACCCTGGATGAGCTTCTGGCGCGATGCGACGCCTCGGCCGAACAGAGCGCAGAGGATCGGGAATGGCTCGATGCCGGGCCGGTTGGCGAGGAATTGCTGTAATGGAGCGCGGCGATATTTATCTCGTTTCGCTCGATCCGGCATCCGGGCGCGAGCAACAGGGTACGCGACCGGTGTTGGTCGTGTCGCCGGGTTCATTCAATCGCCTGACGAAAACCCCGGTGGTGCTGCTGATCGCCGGCGGCGGCAGCTTTGCCCGCACGGCGGGCTTTGCCGTCTCACTCATGGGCGCGGGCACCAGTACCGTCGGGGTCGTGCGCTGCGACCAACCGCGCGTCCTCGATCTGTCTGCACGACATGCGCGCAAGCTGGAAAGCGTACCGGCCGCCGTCATGAACGAAGTGCTGGCAAGACTCGCCCCGCTCTTCGAGTAACCGGCTTTTCCCTTTAACGACCAAGATCATGACCATGAAAACACAGAACGAACTCAAGAAAGCTGTCGCGCATGCCGCGCTGGATTACGTTTCGCCCGGAACGGTGATCGGCATTGGTACCGGCTCCACTGTGAATTTTTTCATCGACGCGCTGGCCGGACGTTTCGGCAAGGGATTTTCCGGCGCGGTTTCCAGCTCCGAGGCTACGCGTGCGCGGCTCGAAGGGCATGGCATCCGCGTTCTCGACCTGAACGAAGTTTCCAGCCTTTCCGTCTATATCGACGGCGCGGACGAAATTACCCCCGACCTGTGCATGATCAAGGGCGGCGGCGGGGCGCTGACGAGGGAAAAGATCATCGCCGCCGTCGCGAAGAAATTTGTCTGCATCGCCGACGCATCGAAGCTGGCCCCGCGCCTGGGATGCTTTCCGCTGCCGCTGGAAGTGTTGCCGATGGCGCGCAAGCATGTCGAACGCGAACTGGCGCGGCTTGGCGGTGCAGCAAGCCTGCGCGGCAACTTTGTGACCGACAACGGCAACCTGATTCTCGATGTGCGCGACCTCCAGATTACCAACCCGCGCGAACTGGAAACCCGCCTGAACCAGATCGCCGGCATCGTCTGCAACGGCCTTTTCGCGCTGCGCGGCGCGGATGTTCTTCTGCTGGGCGAGGAAGATGGAGTTTCCGTTCGCACGCCCCAGGAATCGGCATGAGGCGACATGCAACAACCAGTATGTAGGATGGGTAGAGCGAAGCGAAACCCATCATTTCTTCCTCTGTAATTCCGATGGGTTTCGCTGGCGCTCTACCCATCCTACGCGGTCCTGGAATGATCAATTGCCGGATGAATAA